>CBFDBT010000189.1:0-5005 GCA_965603115.1 uncultured Alphaproteobacteria bacterium | reverse complement strand
TAGTCTTTGGACGATCGCAGTTGAATTGCAATTTTATATTTTAATTCCTTTCATATATTGGGCAGGGTGTAAAAAAATAAAAAATTGCTCCTTTTATTAATTTTGTTTTTGGCTTTTAAATTATATTCCTCTGAGTACATTAGTGGCATAGAAGAGAGGAATATTATTATAAAGCTGTTTGGGGTATCTTTTATACCATGGGTCTGGATGTTTTTACTCGGAATATTTGTCCAAAGAAATATATTGAAAATTCTGCCTTACATAGAAGGAAAATGGTATATTTATACTGGATTATTCATTGTTTCATTAATGGCTAGTAATATTTTTTCTTTGAAAATTACTGGGAATGGAATTCATCCCATACCCTATTTTTTTCTTATCGCAATGATGCTCTCCATTGCTTTTTCTAAGCGATCATTTGCAGATCATTTGCTAAAAAGAAATGATATATCATATGGCACATACATAATACATATGCCGATTATAAATATATTTGTTGAATTAAACTATACTGGATATTTCATGTATGCTGTATATGCTTGTTTAATAACACTTCTACTTGCGATGGCGTCTTGGACTTTTATTGAAAAGCCAGCACTGCAGCGTAAGAAATATATTCACAAGACAACAGCTTATATGAAATAAGAGATGATATGAAACAAGTACTTCAAGACCTTGCTAAGGGAACTTCTATTATAGCTGATGTGCCGCGTCCACGGTGTAAAGCAGGGCATCTTCTAATCCAAACGTCTAAATCTTTAATCTCAGCAGGCACAGAGCGTATGCTGGTTGATTTTGGGCGTTCGGGCTATATTGAAAAAGCGCGTCAACAACCTGAAAAAGTGAAGATGGTATTGGACAAGGTGAAGACCGATGGGCTGCTTCCTACTATTGATGCGGTGCGCTCTAAACTCGACCAACCTTTACCCATGGGCTATTCAAATGTTGGTACTGTGATAGAAATAGGTTCTGGCGTTTCAGGATTTAAACTTGGCGACCGAGTTCTCTCTAATGGTCACCATGCTGAAGTCGTTTGTGTTCCGAAAAACCTTTGTGCAAAAATCCCTGATGGTGTCTCAGATGAAGATGCTGCCTTCACTGTCGTTGGTGCTATAGCTCTTCAGGGTATAAGGTTAGCACAGCCAACCCTCGGTGAATGTTTTGTGGTCACAGGTCTCGGTCTCATCGGACTTGTCGCGGTTCAAATTCTACGCGCCAACGGGTGTAGAGTTTTGGGCATAGATTTTGATCCGACCAAGCTGGAGCTTGCACGCCAATATGGTGCAGAAACCGTTAATCTGTCTGATGGACAAGATCCAATCGCAGCTGCAGAAGCTTTCTCACGGGGACGTGGTGTAGACGGTGTTATTATCACCGCATCTACGAAAAGTAGCGACCCAATGCATCAAGCAGCCACCATGTGCCGTCAACGCGGACGCATTGTACTCGTCGGCGTCGTAGGACTTGAATTGCAGCGCAATGATTTCTTTGCGAAAGAAATTTCTTTTCAGGTATCCTGTTCGTATGGCCCTGGCCGCTATGACAGTTTTTATGAAGACCAGGGTCATGACTATCCAGTCGGCTTTGTACGCTGGACAGAGCAGCGTAACTTTGAAGCTGTTCTTGATATGATGGCCACAGGGTCCATCAATTCAGATGACCTTAAATCCAAATCATTTGAAATTGAAAATGCACCAAAGGCCTATGACCTACTTATGGAGGATAAAGGTACTTTAGGCGTTCTTCTTACATATGATAGGGATCAGCAAGAAACGGCGCTGCGAACGTTAAAATTCCCTGAAACGCAAAGCAAGAAATCTGATGCTGTTGTTATTGGGGCAATAGGCGCTGGCAACTATGCTGGCCGCGTTCTCTTGCCAGCCTTTAAAAGCACCGGCGCTAGATTGAAAGCAATTGCAACATCTCAAGGTGTTTCAGGAACGCATATTGGCAAAAAGCTTGGCTTTGAATTGAACACAACAGACAGTGATAGTTTGCTAGCTGACCCAGAAATAAATACTGTTGTGATTGGTACGCAGCATAACAGCCATGCTCACTTTGTTATACAGGCGCTAGATGCGGGTAAGAATGTTTTTGTTGAAAAGCCCTTGGCGCTTACAAGTAACCACCTTGATCTAATTGATAAAGCCTATAGGGCAGCTCATGAGCGCGGCGACAACCCCCAGCTAATGCTAGGTTTCAACCGTCGTTTTGCACCCCTCATACAAAAGCTTAAGAAACAAACCGATAAGTCTAATGAGCCAATGAGCATAGTCTATACCTGTAATGCTGGCGCAATTCCGGCGGATTCGTGGGTTCAAGACTTCGAAACAGGTGGTGGCCGCATTATTGGCGAAGCTTGCCATTTTATTGATATTGCGCGTTTTTTAAGTGGTAGTCCCATTGCTGACATACATGCTGTTTCAATGCATATGCCCGAAGGAGTAACGGATTGTCATGACACCGCATCCATCACTATTCGATTTGAAAATGGCTCATTAGCTACCATTCATTATTTTGCAAATGGTAATCAATCATTTCAAAAAGAACGTGTCGAACTATTTCAAGGCGGCAAAGTAATGGTGCTAGATAACTTTCGACGTTTAACAGGCTTTGGAGCTAAATCGATTAACAGCAAAACCTTTAAACAAAACAAGGGTCAACAAGAATGCTGTAATAGCTTCTCGCAAAGTCTAAAGAATGAGCAGAGTGCACCTATACCTTATGAAGAAATCATGGAGGTTTCTCGAGCTTGCATCAAAGCCTGGGATCAGTTATTAGCACAATAGGACGAGGTTATGGGGAAACTCGCAAAAATTGGACTTTATTGGCGAACGATCCGCCATTTAAAACCTATTCAGATCACCAATAGGGTCAAGCGAAAGCTTCTTCCCATTAAGGTAGATATATCACCTGCACCCAGAATGCGTCCTAGAGATAAAGGCACATTTCATTACATAAAACGCCCAAAATCCTTATTGAATTCTAATGAATTCCATTTTCTCAACAGAACGGAAACTTTAGCATTTCCGGCTGACTGGAATTCCCCTTCATTGCCAAAGTTATGGCTATTTAATTTGCATTATTTTGAAGGCTTATTAAGTGGTGACACTCCGACACCTTTAAAACACCATTTGATAGAAAAATGGATTGTTGAAAACCCACCGGCTAAGGGAAATGGTTGGGAGCCCTACCCTAACAGTATGAGAATAACCAATTGGATTAAGTGGACTTTATCTGGAAACAGGTTATCGCCTGATGCTGTGCAAAGTCTTGCAGTTCAAGCTAGGTATCTTATGAAAACCCTAGAATACCACTTACTTGGCAATCACCTTTTTGCTAATGCTAAGGCGCTGGTTTTTGCAGGTGTATTTTTTGCAGGTCGTGAGGCAGATAAATGGCTTGAAAAGGGACTTTTAATCCTAAAAAAACAAGTACCAGAGCAGTTCTTAGATGATGGAGCTCATTTTGAACTCAGCACTACATATCATGCCCTACTCTGTGAGGACCTATTTGATATTATTCAAATTATGCAACATGCTAGGAAAGACATTCCCAACGTCTGGATAGTAACGGCACAAAAAGCCCTTGAGTGGCTCCACCTAATGACGCGTCCTGATGGTTTTCCGCCACTCTTTAATGACGCTGCATATGGCATTACACCTTCTTTGTGGGAAATGTCCCTCTATGGAAAAAAAATTGGATTGAAGCCGCCGCCGCCTCTTCAAGATGGTATGCATGACTTGCCAACAAGTGGTTACTTCCGTTTTGAAGGGGATGATTACAGCTTTTTTGGCGATGCTGGTGCAATTGGCCCTGACTATATCCCCGGCCATGCCCACTGTGATATGTTAAGCTTTGAGCTTTTTGCACATGATCAACCGGTTATCGTCGATACTGGTACTTCCACATACGAAATTGGTGTGCGAAGGCATCTTGAACGTTCAACGGCTGCACATAATACTGTGCATGTTGGTGAACGCGAACAAAGTGAAATTTGGGGAGGCTTTCGCGTTGGGCGCCGAGCACATATGATGAATCGACATATCGATAAACATTCTGCCGAATTGGCAATGAAAGGCCCTTGGTATACACATCGCCGTGATATATTTTTTCGAGACACTGAGATCACCCTCAAAGATACTGTATCCGGACGACGACGAGATGAAATATGCATTGCTCGATTTCATTTTCATCCAGACATCACGGTTAAACTACAAGATAATAATATTTCATCTGGGCCTATTTCTTTGAAAATTAAAGGTGCAAAAAAAATTACCATCAATGACTATTCTTACGCCCCAGAATTTAATAAGCTTGTCTCAGCTAAGGTGATAGAAATTACTTTTGACTCCCGCTTAGAAACGCAGATTATTTTATGAAAATTCTCTTTATCACAGACAATTTCCCACCTGAGGTGAATGCGCCTGCCAGTCGTACATATGAGCATTGCAAAAGATGGGTTGAAAAAGGCGCTGATGTAACAGTGATCACCTGCGCGCCCAACTTTCCTCAAGGAAAAGTCTATGATGGGTATAAAAATAAGCTCTATCAAACTGAAAATGTTGACGGCATTAAAGTCATCCGAGTTTGGAGCTATATTTCGGCCAATGAAGGGTTTATTAAACGGATCATAGATTACACCAGTTTTGCCTTTATGGCCTTTTGGGCGGGGCTCTTTAAACCCTGTGATGTAATTATCGCCACATCTCCACAGTTTTTCACCACTTTTACCGGGTGGGCACTATCAAAAGTCAAACGCCGCCCATGGGTTTTTGAACTTAGAGATCTGTGGCCGGAAACAATCACAACAATCGGTGCAATGAAAAAAGGTTTTGCGATAGAGCTGCTCGAAAAAATTGAACACTTCATGTACCGTAGTGCAGACATGATAATTTCTGTAACCGATGCTTTCAAAGAAAAATTAATAGAACGAAACATTAATGGCAACAAAATTGATGTTATCACTAATCTGATTGGTAAAGTTGATGCACTTATCATCGGC
>CBFDBT010000188.1:0-5055 GCA_965603115.1 uncultured Alphaproteobacteria bacterium | reverse complement strand
CGATTACTGATAATGGTTTCCTTCTCGTCAAAACTGCTGTCATGCATAGCGAGCGGCTTAAATACTTCTTCTTTGACAATCTGTTTAAAGTCGCGCTTGCCGTCAGCACCTTCAGCAGCAGCGCTAACCAGCGACCAGGCATAGGTCGAATACCGATGATCAGTGCCCGGACTATAGAGCAGGTCTGAATTCTTGAATATATCAAGACTTTCGGTGACACTGTTTGAATAACTATTCAACTCAAATTCTCTGCCATTATAATGGCGTACACCCGATGTGTGGCTAGTTAACTGGCGCAGGGTAATCATTTCATGGGCTTCAGGCCACGATGGCACATAGTCGCGCACATCTTTGTCTATGTCTACAAGGCCCTGATCATAAAGACGCATCAAAGCTGCGGTAGTAAATATTTTAGCGACACTACCGATACGCATTTTAGTTTTTGTAGACATCGGTGTTTGCTGCTCAAGGTCAGCGTAGCCAAATCCCTTTGCCCAGACAACACCACGACTGCTAGCTAAGGCAACACTAATGCCTGGCACGCTTTCAGCTGCCACGGCCTCATCAAACATGGCTTCTGCCTGTTCCGGTGCTGATTGCGCTAATACAGCTGATGAAAAGAAAGTTCCAGCAACATATGCCAGTGTGAAAAGTGATTTAGTGTCCGCCATAAGAGTCCTCCAAAATTAAGATGACAGCATTGAGTAAGGTGGCCCATTATGTCAAGCCAATCGTGTCATTCATACACTATCGTCATTCCGGCGAAGGCCGGAATCCAGTACCAGAGAGTTATGTATAATTCGTAGAATTATTCGAAAAATAAGTTCAACATTACAAACACCAGCCTGCACAGGTTAGAATAGTTTCTTTAATGGTTGACGGTGTACCTATCAAATACACCAAGCGCATGAAAGCAATGGCTATAATAATTTGAGGGAAACGCACTTCCCATATCCAAAAGCTTATATATAGCGAGCGACCACTATCTGCAGGAAACACCCAGTTAGAAGTGGTTTCTTTACCATCTATCATGACAACTAATTTCTGATCATTAGACTTAACCTTCAACTCTGTCCAATTCGATTTCATGTCTTTCGCTCGTCGTTCTGTATCTATAAATCTCTCCAACTTGCTACCTCTAAAAAGATACCTAAGGCGGGCATGGCTTAAACCAACCTTAAACCTATCGTGCCACTTCCGCCAATCTTGCCTATACCCATTGATGAAGAAAAAAATTGTGTAAATGAGCAGTCCTAGCAATCCCCAAAGCATTGCTTCATGACCGGGCTTAACATCAAAAAATTTAGCACTTGAAAGCTCAACTCCACTGGCCCAGCTAAAAAGAACTAATGTACTGACGGCTAGTGAGTTTCGTTTATAACGTCGAGTGAGTTCCGACATTATAGGATCACCTGTTAATTGTTTTCTAAAATCATCATCTGCCATCGCACACCCTTTCCCATCGCTTTTTCTATTAAAAGTAAATATACAACAACCATAAGCCAATTTTGGAATAATTCTTCGAATTATAAATTTCCACTCTGGTACTGGATTCCGGCCTTCGCCGGAATGACAGCATATAGAAGAGGCAATATTCTGATGAATCCCGCATAATTCGCTCCAGAATCGCTGTAAATGGCGCCATCCCTTAGAGATAGCTTTAAGGGCAATCCGCTTGGCACATCCCTGGAGGTTCAGCGGTCCGAAGCGAGCAATGATGCTCCTCGGTACAAAATTTGGAGACACCTAATGTCTAAAATGATTAAAATTAACGCAGAGCTGCGTGAACGCCTTGGCAAGGGAGCCTCGCGTGCAGCCCGTCGTGCAAAACTAGTACCTGCCGTCATTTACGGCGATAGCAGAGAGCCAACATCGATTACTATTCCACTCAATGAGATTGTTCGTCTTATCAACCGTGGCGGCTTTTTATCCCAAGCTTACGAGATCACAGCTGATAAGAAAAAAGAATCTGTTGTTGTGCGTGATCTGCAACTTCACCCTGTTAATGATATTCCACAGCATATCGACTTTTTCCGCCTCTCAAAAGGCGCGACACTGGTTATGAATATTCCTGTGCATATTGTTGGTGAAGAAGAAAGTGAAGGCCTCAAGCGTGGTGGTGTTATTAACATGACTCGTCACGACCTTGAACTTAACGTTCCTGCTGACGCAATCCCTGAAGCTATTGAAATTTCTGTGGCTAGTCTTGATGTCGGTGACGGCATTCATATTTCTGGCATCACTCTGCCAGAAGGCTGTACGCCTGTTATTTCAGATCGTGACTTTACAATCTGTACGATCGCTGCACCATCTGCACTCAAGTCTGCTGATGAAGAAGCCGCTGATGAAGAAGCAGCAGCTGAAGCAGCTGAAGCCGCTGAAGGTGAAGCAGCAGCTGAAGGTGAAGGCACAGCTGAAGAATAAACTTTACGTGCGAGCAGCCTAGCTGCTCCACGCTTTGTGGGAGAAACTCCATGCTGCTTATCGTTGGCTTAGGCAACCCTGGCAGACAATATGCGGAGAATCGTCACAATATCGGATTTATGGCGGTGGACACTATTGTCCGTCGCCATAATTTTTTGCCCGAACGCTCTCGCTTCCAGTCTTTGACCCATGAAGGCACTATGGGTAATACCAAGATCCTCATCATGAAACCGCAAACTTTCATGAACGAAAGTGGTAGAGCTGTTCAAGAAGCGGCAAAATTTTATAAAATCGAACCTGAAAATATAATTGTTCTCTATGACGAGCTCGACGTTGCTGCGGGTAAGATTAAAACAAAATTTGGTGGCGGACACGCCGGGCACAATGGCATACGCTCTATCATGGCGCACATTGGGCCAGACTTTCACCGTGTACGCATTGGCATTGGTCATCCGGGGGATAAAAACCTTGTGCATGGCCATGTGCTCAGTGACTTTGCTAAAAAAGACAGCACGTGGTTAGAACCATTGCTTGATGCAATAGCTGACAATGCCAATTGGCTTAGTCACTGCGATCTAGCGCGTTTTCAAAGCGAAGTGGCGCGGCAACTCAAGCCCAACCCTACCAGCACTGATAAAGACAATAAAAAAGACAGCACAGCTGATAAACCAGCCGTTGCTAAAACAGTAAAATTATCTGCCTCCCCTGCTCCCAAAGTGGAGAGTGAGGGGCCAATGGCAGACGCGCTTAAAGCACTAAAAGCGCCTAAAGGAGATACATAATGGGTTTTAAATGCGGTATTGTCGGCTTGCCAAATGTGGGGAAGTCCACTCTGTTTAATGCGCTTACCAACACAGCATCAGCCGCAGCGGCTAATTATCCCTTTTGCACTATCGAGCCTAATATCGGTGCCGTGCCTGTGCCGGATGAACGTCAGTATACGCTCGCTAAACTTGCCGGTTCCGCCAATGTCATTCCAACCCAGTTAAGCTTTGTTGATATCGCAGGGCTTGTGCGCGGCGCATCAAAAGGCGAAGGCCTTGGCAACCAATTTCTTGCCAACATTCGCGAGGTTGATGCTATTTGCCACGTCCTGCGCTGCTTTGAAGACGATGACATTACCCATGTTGAAGGCAAAATTAATCCTGTGTCTGATGCCGAAACGATTGAGACTGAGCTTATGTTAGCCGACCTTGAAAGTCTGGAAGGCCGTATTCACAATCTTGGACGGCGCATTCGTGGTGGCGATAAAGAAGCCAAAGCCAGTATGGATATGATTGAGCGCGTGATGCCTTTGTTGCAAGACGGAAAAGCCGCACGTCACGTAGAGATTGCCGACGAAGAAGAGCAGGAAACGCTTGATATGCTGCAACTGCTAACCAGCAAGCCGATCATGTATATCTGTAATGTTGACGAAGAAAGCGCAGCTGAGGGCAATGAATTTTCCGCCGCTGTTGAGGCTATGGCTGCTGAAACAGGCGCTGCCTGCGTTACGATTTCCGCTGCGGTTGAAAGTGAAATTTGTCTGCTCGACGACGAAGAGGAAAAAGCGGAATTTCTAGAAGCTCTCGGGCTTGGTCAAACAGGTCTCGCCCGTGTTATTCGCGCTGGGTACGACCTATTGCACCTCATCACCTATTTTACCTGCGGGCCCAAAGAAACCCGCGCATGGACCATCACAGAGGGCACCAAGGCCCCGCAAGCAGCGGGCGTTATTCACACTGACTTTGAAAAAGGTTTCATACGCGCTGAAACCATTGCTTACACCGACTATGTAGCGGGCAACGGCGAACAAGGTGCTAAAGACGCGGGTAAAATGCGCCTAGAGGGCAAAGACTATCTGGTACAAGACGGTGATGTGCTTATGTTCAGGCATGCGAGTTAGGGGTTTGAGTTGATGGGTGGCGTATCTAGACCCCAACTTCCCAACATTTCCACCGTCATTCCCGCGAAGGCGGGAATCCATAACCCTCTCACCCTTAGTATCTTTCTGACAGAATAGAACACATGACTAACATCCTATGGGTTCCCGTCTTCGCGGGAATGACAATAGAGAGTGGCTCGGCATTTATAATAATCTGCTTATTTCATCTTGTTTAAGCTCTTCCTACTTTCTTATTGATAATATTATTAATTACTTGTCGTCTGGAATTTATTTGCCTAGAGTGAAACAACGAACTCGGGGGAGCTGGCCTTAATTGGTCTAAATCAGATAGAAAATTACTTAAGCGGAGGCGGGAAATATGTCTGTACAAACTGCGAAAAATTCATTGGGTCAAGCTACGGCTTTAATACCTGATCCTTGGTCAATCCCGCTAGATAAGCTTGACCCTAGCCAGTCTATGCTGTTTGAAAATGATGCGCACTGGGACTATTTCCGACGTCTGCGCGAAGAAGACCCGATCCACTTTGTCAAAGACAGCGAATTCGGTCCCTTCTGGTCGATCACAAAATTCCAGGACATCGTGACCATCGATTCCAATCACAAAGTTTTCTCATCCGAGCCGGAGATCGTTATCGGCGACAGACCTGAAAGCGAGGAAGCGGCCCCGATGTTTATCGCCATGGACCAGCCCAAGCATGACGAACAACGCAAAACCGTTAATCCCGCGGTTGGCCCCGCACGCTTAA
>CBFDBT010000187.1:0-5058 GCA_965603115.1 uncultured Alphaproteobacteria bacterium | reverse complement strand
CGGACCTCTTTGGGGGCGTTTGTCAGATAAAATCGGGCGGCGGCCAACGCTTATTGCCACCTTTTTTGGTAGTGTTGTGGCTTATATATTACTTGCCTTTGCCGACAGTTTGGAAATGCTCTTTTTAGCGCGTGGCTTTGCAGGGTTAATGGCAGGCAATGTAGGTATAGCCATGGCAGCAACCGCTGACCTGACAACACCACAGGAGCGGGGTAAAGCCCTCGGCATGGTTGGCGCAGCTTTTGGTTTTGGATTTGCCATGGGGCCCGCCATTGGGGGTACACTATCAGGAGATCCTCATGCTCCAAGCATCATGCTCCCTGCTTTGGTTTCTGCTGGGGCCAGCTTTATAGCCCTGTCGCTGACGTACATGTGGTTCCCTGAAACCAAACCAAAAGAAGATGCGTCACTAAACAAGGTTAAAGTCCCAGCCCGAGATGCCTACAAATTGATTATACTGCCCTACGCCAACCTTTTTGTCTTAATGATTGTTGTGGTGTCATCCATGGCCCAAAGCTCCAGCTTCAGCATCTCGCCTTGGTGGGCACAAGCTGTGCTTGGCTGGAGTCAGGTTGAAGTTGGGTTTTTGCTTATGGCGGCTGGTATTATTATTGCGGTTATCCAATCATCTGCCGTGGGTCCTATGTTTCGTAAATTTGGTGAAGCCAAAACACTCGCCATTGGCAATGTCATTCAAATGATCGGCTGTATAATGCTAATGCTAGAGCCGGGACCTTATCAGGCTTTCATTGCATTGCCTCTTATTTATGCTGGTCTCACTTTCACATTCCCAGCCCTCAATGCTTTAATATCAAAACGAACCCCGAGTAATCTTCAGGGAACCGCGCTTGGATTGTCGCAAGGCCTCAGCTCTCTTGGCCGGGTTATCGGGCCTTTAATGGCTGGTGGCTTATTTGAATATTATACACCCATCACACCCTTCATGATGATTGGAGCATTTGGTGTTATCATCATCGGCTGGGCCATGTGGGATATTAATCAACGTCCCCACATGCGGGAAGAGCATCTTTAAGCCATAGGCTCAATGTCGATGATACCTTGTCAGCTGCTTGATTATATCCAGCAACAATCTTGTCGCTCCGGTCAGAAGATACATCCGCTGAAACATTTATTATCTTACTATCCAGCAAGTTTCCTTTTTTGAGCGACGATAGTCTCGCTGTGGCTTGAGCGACAATCCTCTCGGATTTAGCCTCATAGTCAAAACGTTGAAAATTAATCGACAATCTACAGTCAGCGCGAATATCAAGAGACCCAGCGCCTACGACTTGCGCTTCTACGCTGCCAGACAAAGCGCCCACAAAGTAGCGGTGCAACATCATCCTAAATGGCTCTGACCAGCGGCCTCCTTTGAGAAATTTTAACTCAAAATCGTCCGTGCGCACAGCAATGCGGTTGCCAACAGATTCGCCCGGCAACAAAGGTTCGCTCACATAAATAACCAGACCGTCACTGAAGACCTCATCACTGATAGAGGGTTGAATGGAATATAGGGTTGGTGGGGCCCCGCCATCGCCAATTTCGATCAAAGGCCCGCACGCGCTTAACAACAAACTGGCGGCAAGCAGTGTATGAGGTAATTTTACTGATGGCATTTTCATCGCTTACTACTCCTTATCCGCTGAAGGTTTATAACCCGGCGCACTTTTACCCAGCAAAAATCCCGATGGATTTTCTTCCAGTTTACGTGTGATAGCCTCTAGGGCTTGCGAGGCATGGCGCAGATCTTGAACCATCCGGCTCACTTCAGGCAACGTGCCGTTGGTAAAACCAGATATTGCATCTTCATTAGACGCTACCAGACCATCAATGCGCGTAAGTAATTTTGTAGCACTTTGCGTTGTGGCTTTAAATTCGGCCACAAGCTCGTCGCTATTTTCATCGAAGAACGCCTTGCCTGTGGTCGCAAAATCATCTACGGCCAGCGACGCTTCATCAACCTTGTCTAGCATAGCGTTAATCTCACCTATCGTGTAATCAAGCTTGCCCGTAGCAACAACCAAATCAGATGATAGTTGATTGGCATTGCTCAAAATTTCATCGATGTTTTTTGCGTTTTCTTCATTAAAGACACGGCGAATACTCGCTACTGTTAAAATGGTTTCATTCACAAGGTTTGGCGTTTCTTGCAATAATTCTTGAAAGGGGGAAAATTCTGTAAGAATAACGGCGCGCTCTTGACCCTCTTTTGGTAGGAGCGGTGGACTTCCTGGCTCTCCCCCTCTAAGTTCAATATAGGCTATTCCTGTCAAGCCTTGCACCTCAAGAACAGCGCGGCTTCCTTCAAGCACAGGAACTTCATTGCGTACACGAATTGTTGTTAGCACCTCGCGGGGGTCGTCAGGCGACAAAGCAATTTTAGTTATTTTTCCAATCGGAATTCCCAAATAAAAGACCGTTCCATCTTTATACAGACCAGCAACAGACCCTTGAAAATAAATATCATAGTCAACATAGTCGGAGTCTATATCAACCTTGGCGACCCATATAGCAAAAGCAGCCAGCCCCATCAAAGCAATGAGAACAAAACTACCAATTAATAAATGATGTGCTCTTGTTTCCACCTTTAAATCCCTCTATTTTCCGCTCTCGCTACTGATGCCCACTGCGCGAGCACGCGGACCTTTAAAGTATTCCTGAATCCAATCATTGTCCACATCAAGCAATTCTTTAATGGGCGCTGCCTTTAAAATTTTATTTTCCCCAAGCACTGCCACACGATCACAAATAGTATAAAGTGTGTCAAGATCATGGGTAACAAGAAAGACGGTTAAATCAAGAGCTTCCCTCAAATCCAGAATAAGCTGATCGAAAGCTGCAGCTCCAATTGGATCCAGACCAGCTGTTGGCTCATCGAGAAACAAAATCTCAGGGTCGAGCGCCAAAGCCCGCGCAAGTGACGCCCGTTTTCGCATTCCACCCGACAAATCCGATGGTAACTTTGGGGCAGCATCTCGCGGCAACCCAACCATTTTCACCTTACATGTGGTGATGTCATCCATCAAGCCCTGACCAAGTTTATAATGCTCGCGCATGGGGACTTGAGCATTTTGCGCAACGGTTAGCGACGAGAAAAGGGCACCATCTTGAAACATAATCCCCCAATCGCGTCGAGCGAGTTGCTCCTCGTCAGTTGTCATTTTAGATTGATCACGACCATTAATCTCTACCTTGCCAGCCCTGATAGGCAGCAATCCAATAATGGCTTTCAAAAGCACCGTTTTCCCGCTTCCAGACCCACCTACAATGCCAATGATTTCTCCACGTTTAACATCAAGGTCAAGATCTTTATGGATGGTGACATCCCCAAAGCCAGTTTCCAGTCCCCTGACTTTTATAACAGTTTCTGGCATATCTTCTTTTTTCTCGGCCATTACATGTCCACCGCAGTAAAAAAGACCGCAAAAAAAGCATCCATGGCGATCACCATAAATATCGATTGCACCACCGATAAGGTTGTATGCTCTCCAACACTATCAGAACTTCCTTCAACGAGAAGCCCGTGATAGCAGGCAGTGATGGCAATTACGGCTGCAAAGAAAGGCGCCTTAATCATGCCCACTAAAAAAGTATTAAGTTCAATGGCTTCCGATAAGCGCATTACGAAAGTTGTTGGCACGATATCAAGCTGCGCCCACGCTAGGGCCGCCCCGCCAACCAAGCCTATAATATCGGCAAAAAATGTTAAAATCGGCAAAGCAATGAGCAGTGCTAAGAACCGCGGGATAACAAGAACATCTATATGGTGCATGCCGAGTGTGTGCATGGCATCGATTTCCTCACGGAGCTTCATAGAGCCAATTTGGGCCGTAAAAGCACTACCTGATCGACCCGCTATAATGATGGCTGTTAACAACACCCCAAGCTCTCTAAGTTGAGAAATACCAACAAGATCAACGACAAAAATAGTGGCGTTAAATTTTTCGAGCTGTACGGCGCTTTGGCTAACCATTACGGCCCCAATCAAAAACGAAATAAGCCCTACAATGCCCAAAGCCCTTAGTCCAACAAGTTCGATTTGATGTACAAGCGGTGCAATCCTTAATCTTTTTGGATGCCAAAAGAGTTGAAATGTACGATTTAAAACAAGACCTACAAAACCGATAAGGCGGCCAAAGGCTGTGACTACTGTTTCTGTATAAGCCCCCATTTCAGCGAGCATGTCTAAAAAGAGATTGCCTTCGTCCTCTTGAATGCGAACACGTTCAAATTGCCCCTCAACCTGAGCTAATAGCTTTTCGTGCTTAGAGCTTAGCCCCGCGCGCATCACCATGCCGCATTTGCTTAAAACAATGGTCAAACGTCGAATGAGGATAGCCCCCGCCGTGTCCAGTAACATCAGCGATGAGCAGTCAATGATAGAAACGCCTTTATGCTCAGGGTCTAAAGCTTTAATTAAAGCATCCAGAACTGCAGCATTATCATAACACCAGTTACCACAAAGAGACAGGCGGTACTGTCCCTCTTCTTCTTTGAATGAGAGAAAGCCTTCCGTACAAATGTCGTCTTGTTCGCTTAGCATAGCGTCCCCAAACTTGAATGTTGCATAAGCCTATTAGCACAAAGAGCTATTGCCAAGATGAATTTGGACTCTAGGCACAGATGCCTGTATAGTCTTGCCAAGAAATATTTGCGAGGAAGCCAAAAGTGCCAAAATCACCCACAACTATAAAACGTAGCCTCTATCCTGCGATAGAAGCATGGTCAGGTGAGCACTTAGACACCGGAGACGACCATCATATCTATGTGGAACAGTCCGGGAAACGGGATGGAATTCCTGTTATTTTTGTTCACGGCGGCCCTGGTGGTGGCACATCTCCCATGCAACGGCGCTATTTTGATCCAGATAAATACCGAATCATCCTTTTTGACCAACGGGGCTGTGGTCGTAGCCGCCCCCATGCCAGTTTACATAAAAACACCACATGGCATCTCGTTCAAGACATGGAAATGATCAGACATCACTTGGGCATCGACCAGTGGATCGTCTTTGGTGGGTCGTGGGGCAGCACCCTTAGTCTGCTTTATGCAGAAAAA
>CBFDBT010000186.1:0-5095 GCA_965603115.1 uncultured Alphaproteobacteria bacterium | reverse complement strand
ACCCCATGTGGACGGACTTATTGGTTACGCCAAGGTTTTTCATGAAGCGGGTGCTGACTGGACGATTAGTTCTTATGCTTCTGAGGCTGCTAATTTTGCCATGTTTATTGGCTCGTATGAACAAATGCAAGATGTTGCCGAGCGTATTCGCAAGGCGGCAATCGACTTGGGCGTCAAGCGCATTGTCGTTGGGGAATGCGGTCATGCTTGGCGGGTTGCCTATAGTTTTTGGAATACTTTGGTCGGACCATTTGACTTTTTGGATCAAAATTATCCGATCCCGCAGCATATTTGTGAATATACCAATGACCTTATCGAAAAGGACGCCTTGACGTTAGATAAGTCTAAAAACGACCATATGACATTGACATTTCATGATAGCTGCAATGTCGCGCGCGGGTCTCGCATGGGAGATAAACCCGGCGGACAATTTGAGATACCGCGGGCAGTTATTCGTGCAGTTTGTAATAATTATGTTGATATGGCGCCAGAGACAATCAAAGAAGGTTCTTATTGTTGTGGTGGGGGCGGTGGCTTACTCACCGATGACCTGATGGAGTTGCGCGTTAAGGGCGCGGCGCCACGTATGCAGGCTTTAAAAGATGTGCGTGAGGAAAATGGCGTGACTCATATGGCTGCCATTTGTGCCATTTGTAAAACCCAGTTTGCAAAAGTAATGCCTGAGTATGGCATGAAAATGAATAATATTATTAGCGTCCATGAATTGGTTAGCAATGCGATTATTCTAAAGGGTCAAATTGATGAAGATGATACGCAGCTTGAGGCTGGCGATGATGGGGCGGCATAAAAGCTGAGATTTTAGAGAAAAGGTAAGACTATGGATGATATTAAACTTACAAATCGCCGCTATAAGGATGGTGACAACAAACATCACCCATGGCAGGAAGAAATTTTTAAGGCTGATACCAGTCATAAATGCCCGACGTATGTACACCGTGCACCTCCATGCCAAGGATCTTGTCCTGCTGGAGAAGATATCCGAGGTTGGTTAAACATCGCCCGCGGCATTGAAAAAGCCCCTGATGGTTTGTCGTGGCAGGAATATGCCTTTAATCGTCTGACCATTGCTAACCCTTTCCCCGCCATTATGGGAAGAGTATGCCCGGCACCATGTGAAACTGGCTGTAACCGCAATGTCATCGAAGACCATGTGGGTATTAATGCTATTGAACAATATATTGGCGACTATGCTCTGCAAGAGGGCTATAAACTCCCCAAAGCCGCGCCAGACACTGGTAAAAAAGTTGCCGTTATCGGTGGAGGCCCTGCTGGACTGACAGCCGCTTATCAATTGCGCCTTAAGGGCCACGGCGTCACCATTTTTGAAATGCATAGCGAACTGGGCGGCTGGATGCGTAATGGTATCCCTAATTACCGTACTCCCCGCGACGTTCTAGACGGTGAAATTCAGCGCATTTTAGATTTAGGCGTTGACGTTAAGCTTGAAACCCGCATTGGCGTAGATGTCAGCGTTGAAGAGTTAAATAAAGATTTTGACGCTGTTTTCTGGGGTATTGGGACGCAAAAAGGAATGAATATTCCACTCCCGGGTGGTGATGCACCTAACTGCGTCGCTGGTGTAGATTTTCTTGATGCCTTCAACCAAGGCCGCATGAAAAATGTTGCCAAACGCATTGTCGTTATCGGTGGCGGTGATACGGCCATGGATGTGGCCGCTGTGGCGCGCCGCTTGGGTCACGTTGAGGAAGCGACCAAAGAGCCTGAAAAAGTAATCTTAGACTATACAGCAAGTGATGTTGTTGGTGTATCGGCCCGGTCTGGTTCAGATGTAACGGTTGTGTTCCGCGATCCGATGCCCGCTTCAGACGATGAAATTCGTCACGTCACCCATGAAGGTGTTGAAATTGAAGGCCCTCTCAATCCTGTTGAAATCATTCAAGATGAAAATGGCCGTGCCATTGCCTTGAAAGTGGTGGAGATTGAGTGGCAAGGCACTGAAATGATAGTAAAAGAGGGCACGGAGCGTGAAATACCCTGTGATATGATCGTCTCTGCTATTGGTCAGGGGCCAGATCTAACAGGTATGCCAGAGATAGGCGATGAGCGTGGATATTTGCCTGTTGATTCCTTTTATCGTCACAAAGACCATGAAAATATGTTTGTTGGTGGCGATGTGATACGCCCTCACCTTTTGACCACAGCTATTGGTCATGCAGGCATTGCAGTACAAGGCATTGATGCTTATCTATCGGGTCATGATCCAGATAGAAGACCAAAGGTCGATAAATTTCATTTCGATTTGCTCGGCAAGCTTCGCGAAAGCGACCTCGCCCCAGGTGAATATTGTCATGAGCAGGTTCGTGGAACGGATAGTGATGATTATGCCGTTCATAACTATGAAGACCGCTCCAAAGTTGAAATTGTTCAGCCAAAGGAAATGTACCTCGGGCACTTTGAATATGAAGAACGTCAAAAACGTAGCGAACAAGAAATTGATGCGACCGACGTTTTGGGTCACTTTGATGAGCGGATCGTTGGCTTAACCGATGAGCAAGCCATTAAAGAAGCTGACCGTTGCATGAGTTGCGGCATGTGCTTTGAATGTGATAATTGCGTTATTTTCTGCCCGCAAGATGCTGTTTTCCGTGTGAAAAAAGATAAACAGACCATGGGCCGTTACGTCGATACGGATTATAATAAATGCATTGGTTGCCACATTTGTGCTGACGTATGTCCAACCGGATATATTCAAATGGGACTTGGGGAATAATATAAGCGATGTTGGGAAAAGGGTCACATATCTTTCTAGCTATCATTGCTATAGCCATGACAGGCTTGGTTGTAAGCATAGTACAGTCTGACGATAGCACTGTTGCTGTTCCAACTATCCCCAAGGCTGAAGGGGGCAGTTGTGTTGCTCCTCCTGAAGATATGCGCAAAAACCATATGGAATACCTAAAGCATGACCGTGATCTAAGCGTGCAAGATGGTGTAAAAAACATTGATGCCAGTCTTAAAGAGTGTGTTGCATGCCATGTGGTGAGAGATGATATAGGAAAGCCTGTATCGGCAGAAAGCCCAAAGCATTTCTGTCGCTCTTGCCATGATTATGCAGCGGTGAAGTTAGACTGCTTTAGTTGCCATAACTCAAAACCGGATCAAAAAGCTGCCTTAACCGCTGCAAACCCATACCAAAAAATAGCGGCCCCAGACTTTAAAGAGCAAAACTGGTCTAGTGATTTTGTAAAAGGCGGTGCCCATGACTAAAAAATGCGGAAATAAGCCGACTGCAGAAAAGGCTTTTGATTTTACAAGACGCCGTTTTCTAACCGGAGCAGCCGCTGCCTCTGGTGTGGTACTCGCATCGGGCGTTATGCTTTTTGGTGTTGGTGCAAAAGTTGAAGCTGCACAATCATCGGATCAGGCCGACCCCAACAAACGCTGGGGCATGCTCATTGATGTTAATAAATGTGAAGCGGGCTGTGATGTTTGTGTGCATGCTTGCCGAGAAGAAAATGGCCTCACAGGGTTTAACCGTCCTGAAAGCGATGCCCAATGGATTCGTAAGGTTAAATTAACCGACAAGGTAACGGGTAATGAACAATCCTTGCCCGTGATGTGCCAGCACTGCGCCGAGCCACCTTGCGTGGATGTTTGCCCAACTGGGGCTTCTTTCAAGCGCGCTGATGGTATTGTGCTTGTTGACAAACATAACTGCATTGGGTGCCGCTACTGTATAATGGCGTGTCCGTATAAGGCTCGGTCTTTCATCCATGAAGATTTAACCGACCAGAAAAGTCACGCTCCGCGCGGCAAGGGAACCGTTGAAGGCTGCACGATGTGTGTTCACCGTATTGACGAGGGTAATTCACCAGCTTGTGTTGATGCCTGTGCGGAAAAAGCGGGTGGTGCTATGATATTTGGGGACTTGAATGACCCGACAAGTGATATTTCTATTGCCGTTTCAAGCTATGCAAGCAGCCAAATTCGACCAGACCTAAACTTGAATACAGGAATTAGATACCAAAACCTTTAAGTCAGAGATTTCGTATGAAGCAGATACATCATAGTCAGATCAAGGCCAACACTAAAGGGTTCTACCTAATCTTAGGTTTCCTTGCTGTTGTTCTTTTGCTTGGACTTTATTCTGCTTTTACCATGGAGCATGCGGGACATTATATTACCGGCATGAATAACCAAGTGGTATGGGGCGCGCCGCATGTTTTTGCTATTTTCTTAATTGTTGCAGCGTCTGGCGCCCTTAACGTTGCGTCCATTGGTACGGTGTTCGATAAAAAAATATACAAACCGCTGGGTAGGCTATCGGGCTTGCTGGCAATAGCTTTGTTAATGGGTGGCCTTACTATACTTGTGCTCGACCTTGGCCGGCCTGACCGTTTGATCGTTGCTATGACCACTTATAACTTTAAGTCAATTTTTGCGTGGAATATCTTTCTCTATGTTGGTTTCCTTGTGGTCGCTATCGTATATTTGTGGATGTATATGGAGCGCAAAATGAACAAATATGCGCCAACCGCTGGACTTGTTGCTTTTTCTTGGCGCCTGGTTCTCACCACAGGTACCGGATCAATCTTTGGGTTTTTAGTGGCACGGGAAGCTTTCAATAGTGCTGTTATGGCGCCTTTGTTTATTGCGATGTCCTTTTCGTTTGGTCTGGCTTTTTATAATTTGGTTCTCCTGACGGCAATACGGGTTGATGGTCGCGATATTGGCGATGTAATTTTAACCCGTCTTGGTCGCTTACTCGGTATTTTTGTGGTCGTGGTTTTGTATTTTACTGTAATCCAGCATCTAACAAATCTTTATATGGCGAAGAATACAGATTTTGAGAGCTTCATTTTGCGAGATGGTGGCCTTTTGACGCAAATGTTTTGGCTATGTCAGGTGCTCATTGGTGGTTTCATTCCTCTCTTGCTGCTCTTTACAAAAATTATAGCAGGCCCTCTGCGCCGTCTGGTAGCAGCATCCTTGCTGGTGCTTGTTGGTGGATTTTCACAAATATATGTTTTATTGATTGGCGGTCAGACCTACCCCCAAAACCTGTTCCCAGGCAAAGAGGTTTCCTCTAGCTTTTATGACGGTGTGATCACGC
>CBFDBT010000185.1:0-5213 GCA_965603115.1 uncultured Alphaproteobacteria bacterium | reverse complement strand
ACCTTAACTATAATGCTCGCATTGCCGTTTGTGGGTTGATCGCTATTTATAACGCAAAGGGTATGGTCGATCTGCCTCCTGGGCCGCGCAACTTGATGATGCTCATAGGCTTGGCGGCCAAGATGGAAGGTTTCATTGTTAGTTTTTACCCTGAGGCTTGTGCAAAATGGATTGAAATTGGCGCTGGCTGGATGAAAGAAGGTAAGCTTAATTACCGCGAAACCATCACTGACGGACTGGAAAATGCACCCGAAGCTTTCATGGGCATGCTGAGAGGCGAAAACGTTGGTAAAGCTCTGGTTAAAATCGCGGATGAGTAAGTAAATATAATTTAGTTACTTGCGCGGCGTTGCAGATGCATAAGATAAATAAGTGCGACAAGTGTCAAGGCGCCGCCGCCCTGATGTGCGGTCCCCAGACCCACAGGCACTTCATTCACTAGTGCCATAATACCGAGAATTACTTGAGCTAAAATAGTGGCCGCTGCAATGGATGCAGCGGTTTTCACTGTCTTTGACACCTCATGACTGCGTGATTTCCAGACTAGTAACCCTCCTAATACAACGAGAATATAAGCCCCTATACGGTGGTCGAACTGAGTTGTGACAGCACTATCAATAAAGCTTCTGTACCATGGATCATAACCCAAGAGATGATCTGGTATAAAGCTATCCCCCATTAATGGCCATGTATTAAAAATGAAACCCGCTTTAAGGCCAGCCACAAGTCCGCCCATGAGGATTTGCAATATGAGCACAGTCATCGTAATGTGCGTTAGGATTTTTAAAGCTTTACTCGTTTTTTCAGGAACAGGTTTTAACAGATCAAGAGCGAGCCAAAGTGCATAGGCTAAAATAACGAGTGCCAGTGATAGATGCGCTGTTAACCTATAGTGAGACACTGCAGGTTCATCTATCAGGCCTGATTTGACCATATACCAACCTAAAAGGCCTTGTAGGCCACCGAGTATAAAAAGTAATATTAGACGAGGTTTGTATCCCTGCGGGATTTGATTTTTTGCCCAGAACCAAAGCATAGGCATTAAAAATACAAACCCGATCAAACGACCAAGCAGTCTATGTCCCCATTCCCACCAGAAAATACCTTTAAAGGCCTCTAGTGACATGCCCAGATTTTCAATCTTATATTGCGGGCTGTCTTTATAGCTGGAAAATTCAGCCAGCCAATCTGCATTACTGAGTGGTGGGAGAATTCCTGTAATGGGCTTCCATGTCACTATGGATAAACCGGATTCTGTCAGGCGCGTTGCGCCACCGACAATAACCATGAGAAACACCATTAAGGTTATGGTTAACAACCATAGAGCTATATTGTTGAAATCTTTTATATTTTCGTTTGTCATACTAGGTTTTTTCTTCTAAGCAGATGCATTCTATCTTAATTGTATTAACAGTTTTTCAGGTATTGTGAATAAAATATGAGTGATTCTAATGGGGTACTAGGTGCTGGTGTTGATATTAACCATGTTATTGATGACTTTTACAATAGGCTAGTAAAAGATGATCGGGTTAGAGATTTTTTTACTATTGTTGATCTTACCGCAGTGAAGCGTAAACAGGTGAATTTTTTTAAAATCCTTCTCTCTGATGAAAATGACGGTATTTACAAGTATATGATCGACACCCACCGTGATTTAGTTGAAAACTTTGGACTAAATGATACTCACTATGATGCTTTGTCCAGTATTTTAACAGAAACCCTTATTGAGAATAATATCCTTGAAGAGATTAGGTTAACTGTTATAGAAAAACTTGAAATTCTAAGGCCATACGTACTCAACAAATAATTATTGGCGTTTTTTTCGTCTTCCTTCATAGGGATTATCGGTTTTCTTGAAAATCAACCTTAGTGGCGTGCCTGGAATATTAAAGGCATGACGTAATTCGTTTTCCAAGTAGCGCTTATAACTATCCGGTAAATCTTCAGGCCTATTACTAAACAATAAAAATGTCGGTGGGCGTGATTTGATCTGAGCACCATAGCGAATGCGTATACGGCGACCTGATACCGCTGGCGGCGAATGGTTTTCGATCGCATCGGCTAGAAAGCTATTAAAAGCAGACGTTGGAATACGAGCATTCCAAAGGTCATAAACTTCTTCTACAGCGGGCATGAGTTTTTGAACGCCCTGCCCCGTTAAACCAGAAAAGTTCAATATTTGTGCGCCTTTTAACTGCGGCAAAGATCGCGTCAGAGCGTCCTTTAAGGTCTTTTGAACTGCAATCCTGTCATCAACGGCATCCCATTTATTGAGGGCAATAACAAGCGCGCGACCTTCACGAACGATATGCTCAGCAATTTTAAGATCTTGTGTTTCAATCCCGCGTTCAGCGTCAAGCAGCAAGACGACCACTTCAGCAAACTGAATAGCCCTCAAGCTATCGTTGACAGATAGTTTTTCCAGCTTTTCCTGTACTCTGGCTTTCTTACGCATGCCGGCAGTATCGAAAATTTTAACCTTCTTGCCTTCCCACTCCCAGTCAACAGCAATACTATCGCGGGTTAGTCCTGCTTCGGGCCCTGTGATTAAGCGGTCTTCACCGAGTAGGTGGTTAATCAAAGTAGACTTTCCAGCATTTGGTCGCCCAACTATGGCGAGGCGCAGTGGTCGCTCCGGTCCTCCAGAATCTTCTTCATCTTTAAACTCAAAGTCCAAATCACCTTCTTCAGGTTGATTGCCATCGCTGTCAGAGCGGTTACCCTTCTCATCTTCTTCATCGGCATAAGGGTCGATCCCAATCGCTCTTAGTTCTTCTACGATTACGCCATAAAGTTCTGCTAGACCTTCGCCGTGTTCTGCTGACAGTCCGATAGGTTCGCCAAGTCCAAGTGAATAGGCATCATAGAGCCCTTCAATGATCATTTTTCCTTCGCATTTATTCGCGCCTAAAATTACTGGCTTATTACTTCGACGTAACCATTCAGCAAAATGTACATCCATCGGCACAACACCAGCGCGGGCATCAAAAAGCATTAAAATGAGGTCAGCTTCTTCAATACCAGCCGCTGTTTGTTGGCGCATTCGATCAGAAAGACTACCTTCTTTTCCTTCTTCAAGGCCAGCTGTGTCAAAAATAGTGAAACGCAAATCAGATAATTTAGCCTCGCCTGCCCGACGGTCCCTTGTCACACCTGGTGTATTGTCGACAAGCGCAAGGCGCTTGCCAACCAAACGGTTGAACAAGGTGGATTTACCAACATTGGGACGACCCACAATGGCAAGTGTGAAACTCATAGTATTAGTCCATTCTGACTTATCTGTATGCGATTAACTCGCCATCGTCGGTTAAAAGGATGAGAGTTTTATCAACAACTATAGGAGAAGTATTGACGCCTGCAGGAAGCTTGGTCCCACTTATCACTTCACCGGTATAGGGTGATATTGAGAGCAAATATCCGTGTGAGGAAGCAATAAATATTCTATCGCCTGCGAGAATAGGAGCTGTCCACGATATAAGGTCACGTCGTTTTTCCTGATCTTCAAATTTTTGAATTTGGTTTGTCCACCTGACACGGCCGTCAGTGAGAGCGATGCAGGCAATTTCAGCATCAACGGTTACTACAAAGCCAAAATCGCCAGCAACTAGAGGCGTATTAACACTCGCAACATTACCTTCCCATGCTCGCTGTCCTGTACGCATATCAATGGCTACCATGCGACCTGCATGACTAACGGCATAAACTCTACCACGGTCGATAACAGGGCTGGCATCAATATCCGCTAGTGTAGCAAGTGGTGTTAAACGACTTGTTCGCGACAAGCTGTCTTGCCATAAAAGTCGGCCATTTTGTGTACGCAAGGCCATTAGTTCACCAGAAGACAAGGCCGCTATTAGGGTCTCGCCATCAATTGCAGGAGATGCAGCACCGAACATGCTTGCGGATTCTGCAATACCTACTTGGTCCCAAACTTCAACACCGGTATTTGCATTTATGGCAAGGATACGATTGTCTTGTGTTATGGCAAATAGGCGACCATCAGCAATTGATGGAGCATTGCGTAAAGGAATTGATGCTTCATATCGCCAATTCTCATTGCCGTTCGCAGCATCGAGAGAAACAATGTAGCCATAACCTGTTGTGGCATAGACTGAACCGTTCCAATAAGCCACGCCTCCACCAAAACCAACTTTGGATTTTTCTTCATCATTATCTAGATCTTTTGTCCAAATAACGCGGCCCGTTTCAATATTTACAGCTGTTACATCTGCATCAACGTCCATTGCATATACGATACCATCTGCTGCTACTGGTCCGGCGGCCAGACGTTGATATGCTATAT
The DNA here is from genome assembly GCA_965603115.1 of uncultured Alphaproteobacteria bacterium. Lineage (GTDB taxonomy): Bacteria > Pseudomonadota > Alphaproteobacteria > Sphingomonadales > Kordiimonadaceae > CBFDBT01. The sequence goes on along the minus strand of CBFDBT010000185.1, from coordinate 910 downwards.
TTCCATTACCGATTTTACGGCGCCATACTTGCGATAATTTATCAGCAATTTCGAGGTGATATACCGCTTTCGTGGCATTTCCACCCGTTTGAGCCCAAGATTTATTAGTGTAAGCATTCGGCAATACTACAGGCGTGCTGGCAAGAGTAACATCAACTTCAAGATTACTTTCACCTGTTAAAATCGAGATGCGTTCTTTGTCAGGTGCAAAAGTTTTTTGATCTTTTTGGCTACTAAAAACGCTACAACCCGCTATAGATGTTGCCAAGACGAGCATACCAAAAACATGTATGGCTTTTTTTGCTGTCGAAATCATTCTTCGCTCTCCTTGGGGGCTTCAATATCTGATTGCTGCTCATTTTTATCTTCATCAGTTCCAATTGTGGCAGTTGAAACCTCATTAGTTAGAATTAATGGCTCTAATAGTTGACGGAGCTCTTCAGCCCTATTTTTAATGGTCATTGGAGCTGATCTGCTCTGAGCTATATGCGTAAGTTTATCCACAGCGCTATTAATATTACCTTCAGCAATATCAATAAGTGCGAGAGTTTCATTCGCTGAATGGGTCCACAGATTTTCTTCACCACTAAGCGTTACTAAGCGCCCTCGGGCCTCGGCATATTTACCTTGTTGATATTCTATACGGCTAGCAAGTAAAACGGCGAGGCCTCTCATGCGTTCGTCTATATCACTATTGTTTGCTAGATCGTCATAGGCGAACAAAGCTTCATCAATTTTACCAGCATTAATGAGTGCAGCTCCTTCTTGCAGATAGGATAGCTCAACATAGCCTTCACTGAGTTCGGATCGATTCTCAGCCCATAAAGCTTTGATATCAGTGCCTTCAACTTTTGATTTTTCAAAAATAGTTGCATATAAATCAGAAGCAGCACTCTGTGTTGTTTCTACA
>CBFDBT010000184.1:0-5248 GCA_965603115.1 uncultured Alphaproteobacteria bacterium | reverse complement strand
TATTGCAACCGCACGGGCATGGTCAAAAGCTGGCATTGTCGAAGAACTGAATGTTTCCAAGCTAAATTGTGCATCACCATCTCTACTGCCAATAGGCGAAAGGAGCGATAAAAGTCCCTCATTCAAATCTAAAAATTCAGGCTCTAGCGTTTGCAACATGACGTTTAATCCCGCAAGCTGCTTTTCTACCGACAACATTTTGCTGGAAGGGCGTCCATCACCTTTTACAGAATAGCTAAAATCCATACCGCCAATAACCTTGGCTGCAGCCTGAACCTGATACCTGTGGTATAAATAAATCGGTACAATCTTATCCTGCAAGGCAGATATGCGCTCGCCCTCTTTAAGCACATTCACACCAAATTTACGCAGCGCTATTTTACGGACAGCAATAGTTTCTGCCAAACCAGAAACCGGATCAACACCATTATCCCAAAGACTGCCTTTCCAGTGAGAACTGCCAACAGGACGGCTATGCTCGTCTTTGACAAAAATCATCTCCCTATCATCGGCTTCTTTTATCAAAGACTTCATGCCAGCCTTTTCTGCTTCCTCACTTTGATATTCGCGGTATAGGGCTGTTACCGTCCATTTATCCCAAGGCCCAATGCCAACACCGTAAGCCTCAGAAAAATCCAACTTGCCTTGCTTTACATGAACCAAGGGGGCTGGATAATCCATCACAGATCCACGGTTCATATAGCTACTTGCCGCCATATTATGTGCAAAACCCAAACTATGACCAACCTCATGCGCAGACAACTGCCTGATCCTTGCTAAGGCCAACTCTATTGGGTCATCGGCGGACCCTGTTCCTGATTTTGCAGTTCCAGCCAGACCTTCGAGAATTTTAATATCCTGTCGCACCCTGAGAGATCCAAGCAGCACATAACCACGTATAATTTCACCGGTTCTAGGGTCACGCACGGATGAGCCATATGACCATCCTCGCGTAGCACGGTGAACCCAGTTAATCACATTATAGCGCACATCCTGCGGGTGTACGCCTTCTGGTAAGACCTCCACCCGATAAGCGTCGATAAAGCCTGCGGCCTCAAAAGCAGCTTGCCACCAGTTAGCGCCCTCAACAAGGGCTGAACGTATTGGTTCGGGCGCTGCATTATCCACATAAAAAACAATCGGGTTTTTCACAGGAGATTTTGCCGCGTAAGGGTCTGTTTTTTCCAGGCGAAAACGTGCAGCAAGACGCGTGACCACGCCACCGCCAAGCGGCGAGGACATGTCAACATAGCTCGCAGTCAGCATAGCTGCGCGTTCATCGAAAAGCCGCACTTTATAACCCTCTTCGGGCAAGGCGATAAGCGATGTATGCGCCACCAGCGTTACATTACTCGCTACAGGCGTAGTGCCAATAACTTCACGCCCAGGCTTGTCGGATGTGAAAGTCACTGTGGCATCAAATTCCATATTGCGCGGAAAAACGAGCGTTGCATCGGCGTCAACAAAACTCAAGTCTTTAGACATCTTGAAAATGCCCTGCTTGCGGGCTTTCAAACGAGCAGAAACTTTCATTGTATCGCGTAATAAAAAGCTGGTGATATCAACAAGCAAGCGGCCTGTTTCAGGCTCTTCAGCAATTATGTCACCTGCCCACAGTGCTGATACTGCAAACGCTTTTTGTACAGATTTTTGCTCTGCAACATTATTTGACGTTGCACGAAAGTTATGGTTTTCAGCGATAGCAATGATTTTACCGGCCGTACGCTTGAAAGCGACTATTTGCTCTTTCGACCCTGCCCCGCGATCAAAGCCCATCGGATTAGAGCCAAGCCCAGCGCCTAGATATCCAACATAAATATACCGTGCAGAAACATCCTCTGCGTCAGCTGCTGGAAGGGCTAGAAAAACTTTGCCTTTGGCGGCATCGGTATAAACTGTGGCGAGACCGTCTTGAACTGTTAGCCCTTCTGTGGCTTTTACCCAGTCCTCGGCAAAAGACGCTGTGGCCGTAAATACCGCTAAAATCATTATTAAAATAGTACGCATGAAACATTCACTCCTGATTGAGACGCGAGCCTACTGCGAGAAAGAGACTTGGTCAATTGGAGATAACACGACATGATAGACTAAAATGTCCTAAACATGATTGCAGCTAAGGCTGTTGCAGCAAAGAGAGGTTACCCTTTAACTTAGCCCGTCGAAAACAATGTACTCTTCAGCGAGACTTCTCTCCTCGAATAACATTGCTCAAATTAGCGTAATCATCCTTACGAAGTTCTTGCACTATACTCGAAATTTCATCTGAGCTCTTACCCAGTGAAGTTAATGTAATTGCCCCCAATTGCAAGCTAGCCTCAAGGGTTTCAGGAACTGCCTGAGTGGTTCCCAGTCTTTCCAAACAGCGGCCATGTTGTAAATCCTGTGCTCGTGCATAAATCGGTAAGCTGGGGAAAAGCTCATGCAGAACCGATACTATATGCTCCGATTCAGGATGTTGATCAATCGTAATTAGCGCACATCTGGACCTATTCGCCCCTACTGACCTCAATGTATCAGCGTGGCTAATGTCTCCATAAAACACAGGTATGCCCTTGGCACGGCAAGACTCAACTCTGGCTACATCCAGGTCAAGAGCCAGATAATGGACATCTGCTGCCGTAAGAATTTTTGCTACGGTCTGACCAACGCGACCAAATCCACCTATTAGAACATGATCCCAGATATCATCACCGATTTTCTCGATACTTCCCGCAGGCTCTGTTTTATGGCTTTCCTGAAAAGAGGCATATTTTCTACCCAGATAGGCCATAAAAGGAGTGGCTATCATCGTGATGGCTATACTGGCAAGAAGTATCTGCATGGTATCAACCGGGAGAAGGCCCAATGTGCTGGCGGCAAGAAACAGGACAAAGCCAAACTCACCACCTTGTGAAAGAAGCATGCCGATACGGACTGAAACACCTAAATTTAGCCCAAAGGCTCTACAAATAGCGGCTGTCACAATAGTTTTTCCAACCATGAGCCCAACAACGATTAAAGCAATTTGCCCAATTTCCTGTTGGATTAAAGTGATGTTGATGGACATGCCAACAGATATAAAAAATAACCCTAGTAGCAATCCGCGAAATGGACTTATATCCGCTTCAACTTGATGTTTATACTCGGTTTCAGACAACAAAATCCCGACCAGAAATGCACCGAGAACCATTGATATCCCAACCAGCGACATCAGCCACCCAGTCCCCAAAATAACCAGTAGCGTGATCGCAACAAAAAGCTCAGAATTCCTAGTGTCAGCTATAATGCGGTATACAGGCCGCAAGATCAGCCGCCCTAAACCAACAACCAAGACTAGCGCACCAACTGCCTTGGCAATAGCCACGCCCAAAGTTGAGACAAATGCGCCATTACCTTCTCCAAGTGAAGTAACCAATATCAACAGAGGCACTATGGCAAGATCCTGAAAGATCAGAATAGAAAATGAAGCATTGCCATGAGGGCTTGCCCTTTCACCTCCCTCAATGAGTAGCTGCAGAACAAATGCCGTGGAGGATAATGCCAAGCCACCGCCGACAATCATAGCTGCTTCTTTACTCAAACCGAAAAGCCATGCAACACCACCGATAAGACATGCTGTGATTATAACCTGCAATGCACCAAGCCCGAAAACATAACGGCTCATCCGACGAAGGCGCTCTAACGAAAGCTCCAGCCCTATCATAAAGAGTAGAAATACTACGCCAAATTCAGCCAGAGTATGTGCTGCATCAGAATCTCGTATGAGTGCTAATCCATATGGGCCGACAATCACGCCTGCTGCAAGATAGCCAAGAATTGGACTTGTCCGCAAGCGTCGGAATATGGGTACAACAATAACAGCTGCCATAAGAAAGATCAAAATATCATATAAGTATTCCGAATGGATCAACATGTATCTCCGTAAAGCATATCAACCACCTTTTCACAACAAAACCATCGGTCTAACAACCTCTCAGTTCTTACTTAAAGTTGTTGAACGCCAATAAAGCAAGCTAGGTTCAATATATGGACCATATTCACCTCTATGGTAATAGTTAATTATGGAAAGGCAATCAATACCTTCCGCAGGAGAAATTGTCGCCCTAAACAAGTACCCATAGCCTGTAAAATTAAAAAACTATACTTCGGCCACCCTATAACCTAACCTTATAGGTCAAAGGAGAAGTTAGGGTGAGATTAAGACATATCGAAATATTTCATGCGGTTTTTTCCAGTGGCTCGGTTAGCAGTGCGGCAAAATTACTGAATGTGTCCCAGCCTTCGGTCAGCAAAGTATTACACCATGCAGAAGACCAACTTGGCTATCAACTTTTTGAGCGCATTAAAGGAAAGCTTATTCCAACTCAGGAAGCTCATGTGCTTTTTAACGAAGTATCCAAGGTTAATAGCAGTATTGAGCAACTCAAGCGCTTATCAGAAAATCTCGGCAGTAAGAAAAAAGGCAATGTACGTATTGTCTGTACGCCCGCACTTTCAATGCAGATATTACCAATTGCCATGGCAGAATTTTTAAAATCCCACCCCGATATTATATTTGACATTGAGACACTGCATTATCAAGAGAGCATCACAGCCCTAAACGAGCAACGTGCCGATGTAGGGCTAGTTTTTGAGCCAATTGAGCGCCCAGGAATAACAACCCAAGTACTAGCACATGGTGAATTTTTCTGTGTTGCCCACAAGAAATTTTCCTTACCTAAACAAGAAAGCTTAAGCCTTATAGACCTGAAAGATTGTGACATTATTCGCTTGAACTCCAAAGGACCGCTAGGGCAAATATTCTCATCTCTTCTTGGCTCTACTTCGGCGGAACTAAATATAATTGCTACAGTGGAGACCTATTCGGTCGCCAGATCATTAGCGGAACTTGGTATGGGTGTGGCAATTATCGATGAACTTACTGCCAAGGCTGGTGACAGACATCCAGACACAACGTTGTATAAACTGACACCATGTTTAAGCTATACTGTCGGGGCTATATCTTTAGAGAGCAACCCCCTATCCTTAACAGTTAAAGCTTTTTTACAAACTCTTGAAAAGGTAATTCACCAACATTTGATTACTAAATAGGATAAAATTCATTAGATATTAAGATGTTACTCTTGCATATAACCATAAGCTATAGATCGTTTCATTCTTGGAATTTGCTGTCCGTGATGGCCTTGCCTACTATCAAAAGTGCAAGGCCAGATTATCATGGTCAGTAAACAAGAGGAAATGTCATATGAATATACGAATCGGGCGCAAA
>CBFDBT010000183.1:0-5286 GCA_965603115.1 uncultured Alphaproteobacteria bacterium | reverse complement strand
GCGTGGGACCATGCCAAGAGCGATCAGTGGCTCGCTGCCATCAAGCCGATTGAAGACAAGGTGCTGGCGGGACTTGACGAATGGCTTAAAAACCTCGCCTATCCTGTGCGCTCGGGTGAGCATAGCCAAACAGCTTTTGCCTTTGGTTTGGCAATTGATTATGCCCGCGTTGTGGGCAATGCTGAGCTTGAAGTGAAGCTTATCAAAAGTGTAATGGGATTTTATGAGGGCGATCAAAATTGCCCCATTGGCTATGAGCCCTCCGGGTCTGACTTTTTGTCCCCTTGTTTGATGGAGGCTGACTTGATGCGCCGTGTGATGGAGCCGACAGCATACGCAGAATGGCTTAGTGATTTTCTGCCAAGCTTACCCGAAGATGGTTCAGGCGACTGGATTACACCCGGTGTTGTGCTCGACCCGACCGACGGCAAACTTGTGCATCTCGATGGGCTTAACCTCTCGCGGGCTTGGGCGCTGGAAGGCATTGCGTCCGGCCTGCCAGAAGGTGATTTTCGCCGGGCTGGTTTGATGAATATTGCAGCTATCCACCAAGAGAGCGGCATTAAGGCGGTGTCCAACAGCCACTATATGGGTAGCCACTGGCTGGCCAGTTTTGCGGTCTACCTCACGACTGGGCGGGGTGTGGAATAGGGTTTTTTGTTATATCCTCGCTAACGCTGCGGGCGGCCTTTGGCCTTGCCTCAGACACAAGTGTCTTCGGAATAAGTGTATATTTTAACTAGCTCACGACTAGTGAGCGTACCGACCAAGCGGGAGGCCGAGCTAATGCGAGGTAGCCTTTAGTGGCGACTGAACGTTTAAAAGACTCTATCTCTCCATCTTAGTCGTTAGAACAATACTTGTTGTGGTGCGCTCAATGCCTTTGATGCGGCGAATGTCGTCTAGCGCCTTATCTAACCCTTCTGGAGTTTCCGCCTTTACAATAGCGATAAGATCAAACTCGCCCGAAATGGTGTGCAGCGCCGTCACCTCGCTCATCTTGCGGCACTGGCTCACCACTGCGTCTTGACCTCGTGGTTCGACCTTGACCATCACATGCGCGGTTAGCTGTCGCCGGTTATAAGCCGGATCAAATTTGATCGTGTAACCGCCGATGATTTTACGCGTCTCTAGCCTGTTGATACGGTCCTGCACTGTGGTGCGCGACAAGCCCAAATGACGCGCCAACTCGCTGGTGCTTCGGCGGGCATTTTCTTGTAAAAGCGCGATAAGCTTTTTGTCGGTTTCATCCATGGTTTTCTCGCTTTAGCGGTTATTTCGTTAATATGACGGTATAATATCATAAATTTGACCCAATTGAACCTTTTTTCTGACGGAATTATGCGAGATACTTAATTATGAGAAAAATCACAGATACTGTGAGGGTATTATTGTGGTTTCGTGAGCAATGACAAAGGGCTAAATAACATGAAAAACATTCTTTTAATGGGCGCTGGTAAAATTGGTGAAATGATCTCAATCATGCTGGCTGATACTGGTGACTATCATGTAACGGTTGCCGACCGTGATGAAACAGCGCTGGCGCGTATGCCAAAGCATAAGGCGATTGAAACTAAAGTAGTGGACGCGCTAGACGTTGCTGCGATGGACGCCGTGATGGCGGGTAAATATGCAGTGCTCATGGCGTGCGGTCACGTGATGACGCATGTAATAGCCCCTGCAGCTAAAAAAGCTGGTGCGCACTATTTTGACCTCACGGAAGATGTTGCCTCTACCCGTTTGGTAAAAGACCTCGCCGCCGACAGTGAAACAGCTTTTGTCCCTCAGTGTGGTTTGGCACCGGGCTTTATTGGTATTGTAGCTTATCATTTGGCGAAAGGTTTTGAAGAGTTGCACAATGTACATATGCGTGTTGGCGCATTGCCACGGTACCCCTCAAATGCTCTAAAATATAATCTAACATGGTCAACAGACGGTCTTATCAACGAATATTGTCAGCCATGCGAAGCTATTATTGATGGTCGCAAATGCGAGACGCCGCCCCTTGAGCAGCTTGAGACTATCTCAATCGACGGTGTTGAATATGAAGCCTTTAACACATCAGGTGGCCTTGGCACGCTTACCGAAACACTTGATGGTAAGGTCCGTAACCTCAATTACCGCACTATGCGCTATCCCGGTCACCGCGATATTTTGAAGTTGTTGCTGCAAGATCTGCGTCTTAATGAGCGCCAAGACCTGATGCGGGAAATCTTTGAAAATGCCCTACCTATCACCACCGAAGATGTCATTGTTATTTATGCAACAGTTTCAGGCATGAAGAATGGTAAGTTTATGGAAGAATGTTTTGCGCATAAAGTATATGCTCAAGAGATCAATGGTAGACTACACACAGGTATTCAAATCACCACAGCGGCAGGCATTTGTACAATGCTTGATATGCTGGTGAATGGTGACTTGCCGCAAAAGGGATTTGTGCGCCAAGAAGACGCTGATTTTGATGTCTTTATTGCAAATCGCTTTGGTTCAGCTTATGCCAAGGGTGAGACAAGCCAGAACGAAATTTCTGCTGCTGCCGAATAATAAAAATTTGCCGATTTAACGCGATTGGTAAGTTAAATTTTTAAAACTCTTAAGGAGTATACGAATGAGCCGTTTTGATAAAATATTAAGTGATCTGGGCCTGAGCAAAGCTGAATATACAGGTGGCACACTTGCAGTGCATAGCCCTATCGATGGCAGCCTCATGGCCGAAGTCCATGAAGATACTCGCGAGACAACAGCGAGTAAAATTGCCGCTGGTCATGAAGCTTACAAGGCATGGCGTACGGTGCCAGCCCCGCGTCGCGGCGAGTTGGTGCGTTTGTTTGGCGAAGAATTGCGCGCCTCGAAAGACGAGTTGAGCGCGCTTGTTACGGCTGAATGCGGCAAGATTTTTGAAGAAGGCAAAGGTGAAGTTCAAGAGATGATCGACATCTGCGATTATGGCGTTGGTATTTCCCGCCAGTTGCATGGTCTGACGATCGCCTCTGAGCGTCCCGGCCACCATATGCGCGAATATTGGCAGCCGATCGGTGTTGTTGGCATTATTTCAGCTTTTAATTTTCCGGTTGCTGTTTGGGCATGGAATACAGCTCTCGCTCTGGCTTGTGGTGATAGTGTTATCTGGAAGCCGAGTGAAAAAACACCGTTAACCGCGATGGCCTGTCAAAAAATTATGGAACGCGCTATTGCAAAATTTGGTGATGATGCCCCCGCGGGTCTTAGTCAGTTACTTGTTGGTGCCCGTGATGTGGGTGAAGCCATGGTTGATGATGTCCGTGTTGCTTTAGTATCCGCGACGGGTTCTACGCGCATGGGCCGTGAAGTTGGACCGCGTGTTGCAGCGCGTTTTGGCAAAAGCTTACTTGAACTTGGTGGTAATAACGCCATTATCGTCGCCCCGTCTGCTGATCTGGATATGGCAATCCCGGGTATTGTATTTGGCTCTGTGGGCACGGCTGGTCAACGCTGTACATCCACGCGGCGCTTGATTGTGCATTCAAGTGTTTATGATAATTTAGTGCCACGCTTGAAAAAGGCATATGAAGGCATCCGTATTGGTGACCCGCTTAAAGAAGGCACACTTGTTGGCCCGCTGGTTGATGAGCAAAGCTTCAATGGCATGGAAGCTGCGATTGCTGCGGCTAAAGCCGAAGGTGGCACCGTAACAGGCGGTGGTCGTGTGACAGTAGATGGTTGTGATGGTGGTTATTACACCAAGCCAGCCATCGTTGAAATGCCATCACAGAGCAACTCGGTATGCGAAGAAACTTTCGCACCGATCCTCTACATCATGAAATACGAGACTTTTGATGAAGCGATGGAAATGCAAAACGGTGTACCCCAAGGTTTGTCATCTTCAATTTTCACAACGGATGTTCGCGAAGCTGAAATGTTTATATCAACGTCGGGTTCCGATTGCGGTATCGCTAACGTTAATATCGGCACATCAGGTGCTGAAATCGGTGGTGCTTTTGGCGGAGAGAAGGAAACCGGCGGCGGGCGCGAAAGTGGTTCCGACGCGTGGCGTGCTTATATGCGTCGCCAGACAAGCACGGTCAATTATAGCCGTGAACTTCCACTTGCACAGGGCATCAAGTTTGACCTTGATTAAGTCATCTTGATTAGTAATGTAGAAAGAATACTCACAAAAGAAAGCCGGGATTATGAATGTCCAACCTAAAGTGAAAAAAGCCGTTTATACGCCTACTGAACGCGAGAAGGCCTTTTTGGATTCAATTGAGAATGCTAAATATGATCGTCAGATTATTTCAGGCCTTAAAAAATTCATTGAAGGCACAGTGCCGGAAGATATGAAAGGCTTTTATAGCCCTGAAGAGCTGGAAGTATTAACCGAACTTAAGGGAACCGACCGTGATATTGAATCGCGTATGCCGGTTAAAATAACCAATCACTATTTTCAAATGGCAAAAAACAGTGCTGCTTTGCAGCGCTTGGTGAAAGCCAGCCCTGACGAGACATTTGATCTATACGGAAGTTCTGATCCGGGCAAGCAAATGGACTATAGCCCTGTCGAAGGGCTCATTCACAAGTATGAGTTGGGTCTGATTTATGTGGTTGGCACCTGTTCAGCCCATTGCCGCTTTTGTTACAGAGAAGAGCTTATTGCCAAAAAGGAAGTTGAGCGCCCAGACGGTACCGTCGCTCCTAAAGGCATGGCACAAATCGTAGAGATTACGGATTATGTCAAAAAGCATAATAAAATTGTTGCAGATAATGGTGGCAGACACCCAGAGACGGGCCGCGAAAGACTGCGGGAAATTTTGATGTCTGGCGGTGACCCGATGGTGCTGGCTAACAAAAACCTTGCCGCCTGGTTATCTTCCCTATCTGAAGCCGGTGTTGAATCTATTCGCGTTGGCACTAAAGAACTGGCTTTTTATCCTGACCGCTTTGATGACACTTTCTTTGATATGCTGGATAAGTTTCATGCGGTCTATCCAAATACCAAGCTGCGCATCATGATCCATTTTAATCACCCAGACGAATTCCTTATGAAGGATGATGAGGGCAATTATATTGATGATCCCAAGGGTGGCCTTGTATGGCGTGAAAATACCCAAAAAGCGATCAGCCGTTTTGGAAATCGCAACTGGATTACGGTTGATAACCAAGCGCCTATCCTCAATGGCATTAATAATGATCCGGATGCCTTGCGCATTATGCAGCGCGAACTGCGCCGCAATAAAGTCGAGAACCACTATTTCTTCTGTGGCCGCGACATTATTGTTCATAGAGCTTTTTTTGTACCGATTGAAGAAG
>CBFDBT010000182.1:0-5325 GCA_965603115.1 uncultured Alphaproteobacteria bacterium | reverse complement strand
CGCAAAGATACATCGGCGACTACCGGATGAGGCACTAAAATTATGTCTTTATGGTGGCGGTGAAATTCTATCATGGCGCGTGGCATATGGTAATGCGCTGTAACGATAGTGAGGGATTTCAGATTGTTTAATTTAGCCCATTTAGAAGATTCTAGGGCATTGCCCACAGTGTCTAGAGCTTTATGATCAATATCGATGCAACATTCAAATAGCTCTTTCCCTCGGCCTGTAAGGCTTTGAAGTGTATTTGCGGCAACATTTGGATGTACTCCCGATATAAGCAGTCTTTTTGTATTACGGGCCTCCATGAGGCTTAAAGCCTCATCAATGCGCCCTGCGCCGCCCGTTAGAACAACAATGCCATCTGTAATGGTTTGAGGTTCAGTGTCCCCTGTCCATTGAATTTTTTGGAAAAAAAGGCCAAAGCTCAAACCCCAAGCCGACAAAGTAACCAGAACCAATATTATAAGGGTTTTTCTCTTGGTCATGATCATACCAGCTCTAAGAGCGCCCGCCGCACGGTAATGCTTGCAGTAATCATAGCAAGCATCATGGCAAAAAATGGTAGCAAAATAAGCATGATGATAACCGGGGTATCAGGGCTGAAACTGGTGAGTAATCCTTCGCCAATATTAGCCATTAAATTTGAAAAAACATAAAGTGTTATGACGGCCATAAGCGTACCTATTAAACCACCTTTTAATCCATGTATCATATAGCTTCGGTCAAATTCTGTTGCAATCGTGCTATCTTCAGCGCCCATGAGGTGCATAAGTGTAACACTGCTTTTATGGGTGGCAAGACCAGTGCGACATCCAAATACCACAATAGCAATTGTGCAAAGCATAACCATAAGCACCATAGCAAGAGCAACGGTTCTAATGGTTGAAGCTAGCGATAAAACTTCGCCCATCCATTCTTGATGGTCATCTATTTCTGCATGAGGGGCAATGTCTTTTAGCCTTGCCTTTAAGGCGCCAATACTGACGCTTTCAGGGTTGATTAGCTTAACATCAATAAGGCTAGGCATTGGTAAGTCTTCAATGGCAGATATGTCACCCAGCCAAGGTGATATCAGTTTCATCACCTCGCTATCAGCAACTACTTCAGCACTTTTTACGCCCGGTGTAGCTTTTAGCATTTTAAGGGCTGCAGCCGTCTCCCGTGTTCGTGTGAGTTTATCATCTGCTGCTATTTGCACAGATACACGCGCTATAAGCCCATCGCTCCAGCTATTGATGCCAGATTGAATGCTGATGCCTGCAAAAAGGGCCATGCCGCAAAGGTAAACCATGACGGCGATTACATAGGGTAGGAGGCCTTCGCCGCGATGGCCTCTTGGTAAAAACTTAAGCCGCGGTTTCAACATTAGGTGCGCCCCCACATTTTTTGGATAGGATCGCGGGGCATACTGCCAGGCAATTGCATGACCCGGCCTTTTTCTAACCTTAAAACCGATGCGCCCATGGTTTTGACAAAATTTTGATCATGGGTTGCAAGAACTGTTGTGGTTCCAAGCTTATTCAGCTCGACAAAAAGATGCATGATTTTACGGCCCATTTCTGGATCGATATTGCCCGTAGGCTCATCAGCGAGCAGTAGATCTGGTTTGTTAATAAGTGCGCGCGCTATGGCCACCCGTTGTTGTTCGCCGCCAGATAATGTTGAGGGCAGCACATTATACTTATCTTCCAGCCCAACCCATGCCAGTAATTCCTGCACATGATCTTTAATTTGCTCGTCTCGTGCACCATGAATTTTAAGAGGAAGAGCAACATTTTCAAAGGCGGTCATATGCTCAAACAGACGGAAGTCTTGAAAAACAATACCAATTCGCCGTCTAATTCTTGGCAAATCCTTACGGGATTGCGTAGCAATATCTTTGCCGGAAAAATTAATAAGACCGCGTGAAGGCTTGTGAGCAAGATAGAGTAATTTCAACAAGGATGTTTTACCCGCACCACTCGGTCCGGTTAAAAAATGAAATGACCCTGCTTCAAGGTGGAAATTTACATCCTTTAAGACCTCGTCGCCAGAACCATAACGCATACCTACATTTTCAAATTTTAACACAAAATTCCCTTCTCTAGATTGGAGAATTACATATGCAAAGCCATCAGTCCAGAGCCGTTTGATATTTGCGGCTTAATAGACAAAAATTTTAAAGAGCCATCATTATAGGTAGAGAAAAGATAGTGCTGTGGGTTGTTTTTGTGCTCCTGTCATAATTGGGGTAGACTTTGTGTTTCATGGTGTGATCTATATGTGATTGTGATAACTTGAGTTTATTGAGTTATTTGATATATATTTAGTGTCAGAACCCTCGGACGAACTGAAGATGGATAAGGGCACGGCCCTCAGGATTAAAGGTTGGTTATGATTATAAGTTGTCAAAATTGTTTTGCGCGCTTCACGCTACCAGATGGGCAAATGCCTGTGGGTGGTAGGAAAGTACGATGTTCTTCTTGTTCAAATGTATGGTTTGCTACAGCTGAAGAAGATGAAGCAGCACCAACCACGGAAGAAAATGAGAATGCAACACCAATAGAAGAACCCATAACATCTATAGAAGAAGATGAAGCCACAACATCCTTTGAAGCTGAAATTGAAGCCGAAGCCGAAGCCGATGTTATTCCTTCCTCTGAAGGAACGGCTGATAAGCTAGCGGCAATCCGTGCGGCTATGGTTGAAGATGCCGAGCTTATAGATGGGGATACTTCTGCTGATCAAGATAAAGTCAGCATTACAGAAGAAGATGAAATACCAGAAACTGATCTAGGCGATGATGGTTCTGATGAAGATGTAGCTATTGAGGGCGGCGTTACGGATCCAGAAGAAATTGAGGAACGCTTTGCTGACGACGCTGATGATATCGATGATGATGATAGCGACCTTTTTCCAGCGGATGATTTTGATGACGATGAAGAGTTCGATGAAGATGATGTGATCGCGCGACGTCGCCGAAAGCAGAGGGAAGAAGCTGAGTATAAAGCATCATCTAGAAAAGCCCAGATGGCGGCTGTTGGCTGGGTCTTTTTGTTTTTGTTTATTGCCGCGATTGCGGGACTATTTTTCATGGTCCCTGAAAGGGTTGTTTCTTGGTGGCCTGCAGCCAATAAAATTTATGACATGGCAGGCGTTAACAGCAAACCTGAACCAAAGCGTGCAGCAGTTACAGAAACGCCGAAAGTTAGAATTACGCCCTATGCTTCAACTATGATTGCTGACGGAGATGGTTACAAGCTAACTTTGTCAGGCAAGATTGTAAACGAAGGCTTGCGGTCAATAACAATACCAGCGGTTACCTTTAAGCTTACCAACGCAGAAGAAAAAGAAATTTCAATGGGGTCTTTTTGCCTGCCTAGCCGAATTCTCAGGAAGGGCCAAAGTGTTGAATTTGAACATATTATCAATCCGGCTTCTGTTGAGACAGCAAAAGCAGACTTTGAAATTAAATGGGAAAAAGATAAAAACGGCAAGACGATAGATACATGTGCGACTAAAGTGAGTAATGCTCAAAATCGCTAGGCTCATAAGAGAGAACAGTCATGAATGATGATATTCCATCAGATTCTATAGAAGATCATGAACTAGAGCAGGCTCGGCAACGCAGGCGTAAAATTCACGACAATGCCACTCCAGTGAAAAACTCAAAAATATCACTAGTGACCATTTTAGTATCTATTCTTTTCTTGGCCTGTGTTGGCAGTTTTTCCTTTGTCTTTATGATGCCACAAAAAATCGTCACCCAATGGCCCGATACCGCCGCTCTTTATGAAAAAGTTGGCATATTTGTTTATCCTGAAAATTTTAAACCCCGACCTACTGTCGATATCAGGCCTTATGCCTCTTCCATGGTGGCAGAGGGGGATGTTTATAAATTGACGGTGTCAGGTCACATTATTAACAGAGGTCAACATAGTGTTGTTATTCCGCAGATCGTTGGAACATTATTGAATGCATCGGGCACACAAATTTATACGTGGATGTTTTGTTTGCCCAATAGAACACTCGTGCGCGGACAGGGTGTGGACTATAAATATGAGCTTTTTGCGGCCCCGGCCTCCACGGCCACAGCCGTTGTCGAGATTAAATGGCAAAGAGATGCTGATGGTGAGGTAATTGATACCTGTCCACCTCTAGAGAGTTAGAGCCATTCTGGCAAACTGTCTTTTGCAATCAAATCTTCAATGGTTTCTCTCTTACGAATTACGGCCATTTGCTTGTCATTCACCATGACTTCAGGCACCAATAAGCGGCTATTATATGTATTGGCCATCACAGCACCATAAGCGCCACTTGACCGCATAATCACCATATCTCCAGCCTTGAGAGGAGTGATCATGCGCGCCTTGGCAAAGGTGTCACCACTTTCACAAACAGGCCCTACAAAATCAACTGCCTCAGGTTTGGCGTCGTTTGCGGCCTCTATAACGGGTTCAATATGGTGAAAAGCATCATACATAGCAGGGCGTGAAAGGTCATTCATTCCAGCGTCAAGGATAACAAATCGGCGTCCATCACCGTCTTTGATATATTCTACCTTGCTCAGTAAAATACCTGCATTGCCAGCGATCATGCGACCAGGTTCAAAGATGAGTTTACAGTCAAGGTCTTTGGTATGTTCTTGTACCAAGAGACCATAGGCATCAGGCCCTGGAGGCGCGCTGACCTCAGGGTCGTACGGGATGCCAAGACCGCCGCCCAAATCCAGATGCTTGATTGTGTGGCCGGCAGCGCGCAAATCTGCAACCAGTTTAGTTATGCGTGAAAAAGCTTTGGCATAAGGTGTAAGATCCGTGATTTGAGAGCCAATATGCATATCTATGCCAACGGCTTCAACACCTGGTAATTCCTTAATCATGGTGTAAACAGCTTGTGCTTTTTGCCAAGCTATCCCAAACTTATTTTCAGCCAGCCCTGTTGATATTTTTGCATGGGTTTGAGCATCAACATCAGGATTGATGCGCATGGAAACGGGTGCCACTTTACCCATTTCAGATGCAACACTGCTTAGCGCCAATAGCTCGGGTTCAGATTCCACATTGAATTGCAAAATTCCAGCGTCAAGAGCTGCATGCATTTCAGCCTTGGTCTTTGCGACGCCCGAGAAAACGATTTTACTTGCTGGGATACCGGCCTTTAATGCGCGCGTTAGTTCTCCTCCCGACACCACGTCGGCGCCAGCCCCTTCTGCTGCCAGTGTCTTGAGAACAGCTTGATTGGAGTTGGCTTTCATAGCAAAACATATAACGGCATCTATACCCCCCAAAGACTGTTTAAAGACATTGTAATGGCGCTTTAAGGTAGCGGTGGAATAAACAT
>CBFDBT010000181.1:0-5327 GCA_965603115.1 uncultured Alphaproteobacteria bacterium | reverse complement strand
ATGGCCACACCAAAAAGCGGGCTGATGTAATTGTTGAGTGCTGCAAAGGTAGCCCCCATTCTAAAAACCAGTTTAGACACTAATATGATGGCCACGCCGGACGGGAAAATACCCAGATAGAGTAGCGATAACAGGCTATTAGTTGATGGGGTCAGTGAAAGTGGGGTTTCGAGCATGAAGGCAAGAGGAATTGTGAGCACGGCTGAAGAAATTAATAGTCCCGCTGCGCTAACGCTAGACCGCAGATGCTTTAGCTTTCGTAGATGAATGCCGGCATAACCATAGCCGAGCGTGGCTAAGGTGATGGCTATGATGCCCGCTCCTGATGCGTCAAGCGCAGAAAAATCTTCCCCCAAGGATAGGGCGACCAGTCCAAAAACACCCATTAAAAAACCGATAAGTCTTGGGCTTGTTATTTTTTCATCATGGGTGAGGATATGGGCAAAAAATAGTGTGGAAAGCGGTACTATGGAGATTAAAATCGCGGTGAGTGAGCTATCTACATACTGCTGACCCCATGCGATGAGAACAAAAGGAATGGCATTTCCACTTAAACCTGTGACGGTCATGTCACGCCAATTGGCATAGTCTGTCGGCATTGCATGTCCGCGCCACTTTACTACAGCGTATAGGAATATTGCCCCAATAGTAATGCGTACAGCAGCAATTACTACTGGTGTAACATCACGCAGAGCAACTTCTATGAAGGAAAAGGCTGACCCCCAGAAAAAAGCGATGGCAAACAAGATTACGACATCAGATATTTTAGGTTTTTCTAACAAAATGCATCTCTTGGTTTAAAAGTTGTTTCGACCATTAGCGCATAATCGTAAGTGAGTCTTGCATCATTTATTTCTGTGATCCATATTGTGGATCAAACATAGGGGAAAGCTTTGAAACTATTCTTTAGTATTTGGGCAGTATTATATTTTCCAGCCCTAGCTGTGCAGCTTGCAAACCTTTCGGCAACAGACCTAGAAAAGGCCCCCAGCCAATGCCTCGCAAATTAAGCCAAGGATACCTTGAGCGGGCGGCGTTTCATTATCTGGGGCGCTACAGCAGCTCGGTGAAAAACCTCCGCAGGATATTAGAGCGAAAAGCCATGCGCCGCCTTGAAGAGGGAGAGGCGTTGTGCACAGATCATTATGACTGGATTGATGCTGTCATCGTGAAGTGTGAGAATTATGGCTACGTTAATGATTTAAGTTATGCCAAAAGCAAGGTCAGAGCCATGCACGGCTCAGGCAAGTCTAAGCGTGGGATCATTGCAGCTTTGATGGCTAAGGGGGTAGGGCGTGATGACATCGATAAAGCAATAGGAGGCCTGGATATTGAAGAGGGGGATGACCCTGATAGGTTGGCTGCGGAAAAATACGCACGTAAAAGGCGATTCGGTCCCTACAGAACTAAAGAAGCTGACGCAGATAAACAGCGCAAAGAAGCGGCTTCAATGGCGCGTGCTGGTTTCTCTTATGATATTATAAAACAAATACTTGGCAATAATATTTAATGTAAAACATTACATATAATGAATGTAGCCAAGCAAGGAAACTGTTATAGCTATGATAGCTCCGACCCAAGCCCAAGTTGGCAAGCCAGACACAGTTTCATCGCTGTCATCATCTTCAATGATGTCTTTTTGCAAGATTATTTCCTTCTTATTTAATAGACTTTACAATTGTATGCATAAATCTTCACTGGGTAAAGCCGCTTATGCTTGATTTGCCGTGTAGAGAGTATATACATGCAGGAATATTTTAAACTTGTGAGGCGATAGGTTTGCCTTACATATTAACAAAGGTGATTTCATGCAACGATTTGCAAATGCGTATGGTCGAAACTTTTTAGGGGCAGCAGCCCCTTGGTATAAGTTGACTATAGCTGGCTTTTTAATTCTTAACCCTATTCTATTCTTTTTGGTAGATCCCTATATTGCTGGGTGGGTGTTGGTTCTAGAGTTTATTTTTACACTGGCGATGGCGCTTAAATGTTATCCGCTACAGCCCGGTGGTCTGCTAGCTCTTGAAGCTATATTCATAGGAATGTCTTCGACAGATACGGTCGTGCATGAAGTGGAGGCTAACCTTGAGGTTATCTTGCTACTTGTCTTCATGGTAGCGGGTATCTATTTCTTGCAGAAAATGTTGTTGTTTATGTTCACCAAACTTTTGGTAAACGTTCGCTCGAAAGTGTTGCTTTCTTTAACCTTCTCATTTTCAGCTGCTCTTCTATCTGCCTTTCTGGATGCTTTAACGGTTACTGCGGTTATTATAACCGTGTCTGTAGGTTTCTATTCTATCTATCACAAAGTGGCATCGGGGAAGAGTTTTGATCATGATGACCATGACCATGGTAGTGATGAACATTTTGATGCTTTTACCCATGATGACTTAGACCAGTTTCGCTCATTCTTGCGTAGCCTAGTTATGCACGCCGCTGTCGGTACGGCCCTCGGTGGTGTTTGTACATTGGTTGGTGAGCCACAAAATATTGTTATTGCAACAAAAGCGGGTTGGGACTTTATGGAGTTCTTCTATCGCATGGCTCCAGTTTCCATGCCGGTTCTTGTGGTTGGCTTGATGACATGTATAGGTCTTGAAGTAACCAAAAAGTTTGGTTACGGCGCTACAATTCCGACCAAAGTGTTTAAAGTTCTGCAGGACTATGATGCCTATGAAACTGAGCGCATGACGGAACGTGATAAAGCCTCACTCGTGATCCAAGGTATAGTGGCTTTATGGCTTGTTTATGCTTTGATGAACCACCTTGCGGCTCCAGGTCTTATTGGTTTGTCGGTTATCGTTCTTGCAACGGCCTTTACCGGCGTTATCAACGAGCATCAAATTGGTAAAGCTTTTGAAGAGGCTCTGCCCTTTACGGCGCTCTTGGTGGTGTTCTTTGCCATTGTAGCCGTGATTGCAGATCAGCAGCTTTTCATTCCTGTTATTAATTATGTATTGTCCCTTGAGGGTAATCAGCAAATCACTACCTTTTATATTGTAAACGGTGCACTGTCAGCCATATCTGATAATGTGTTTGTGGCAACTGTCTATATATCCGAGATTGGAAAATCCCTTGCTGAAGGCGCTATCACGCGTGATGTTTATGACCTTATGGCTGTAGCGATCAATACAGGCACGAATATTCCGTCTGTTGCGACACCAAATGGTCAGGCAGCTTTCCTCTTCTTGCTCACCAGTGCCTTGGCGCCACTTATTCGCCTAAGCTATATGAAGATGGTATTTATGGCGCTGCCTTATACCATTACTATGGCAGTAACAGGGTACCTTGCTGTGGCCTACTTGCTCGTTCCGGCGACTGATATGCTCTATGATAAGCATTATATCGAGCACCACACTGTTGATGCCTCTAAAGTAGTAGATGAGAGTAGTTCACACTAAATACGGCTTTTTTTTAAAGGCAAAAAAAGGGGGCTTTGCCCCCTTTTTTTAGTTGTTTTTTCTAAGTAGCGTTTAATTAATGCATAATTTAGTTGCATGGTTAACAAAATGTTAATATTATCAACACGCAGGGGGATATAGATAGAGGCATAGTTTTATGTCTCAACCAGTAGAGGTGTGTAATGTTAAGTGAAGTAGTGAGTAACGCAGAAGAGGCTGTAGAAGAGTCTAGTTCCTATAAAGGTACTGTGAAATGGTTTGATGCTGTAAAAGGGTTTGGCTTTATAGTATCGGATTGTGATGCAGGAGATATCCTTCTCCATTTTTCCGTTTTAAGAGATATAGGCAGACGGTCTGTTCCCGAAGGGACGACGATTGAGTGTGAGGCAGTAATGCGGTCTCGCGGATTACAGGCCATTCGTGTGACTAACCTTGATTTGTCAACGGCCGCTGACCTAGATAAAGAGGTTCGCGAAAGTTTTGAAAAAGAAGGTATTGAGCTTTCCGCTGACTTTGAAGATGTAACCGTTAAATGGTTTAATCGCATTAAGGGATATGGCTTTGTTGCTCGTGAGGATGGAAGTCAGGATATATTTGTCCATGTCGAGACCCTCAGGAGAGCAGGACTAAGCGAGATTGTACCGGGTCAGAATGTTCGAGTGCGTATCGGCACAAGCGATCGGGGGCCTTTGGTTGCTCAGATAGCTTTGCAAGGCGATGTCTAGACTCTAGTTTATATGTATCAATTCATAGAATGGTGCTGCAAATCGCGGCGCCATTTTTTTATGACTTGCCTTAAAAAGTGCGGCTGATAAAGTTATTCATCAACTATTCAGCTTATGTCGCCAATACTGAATGGCATCAAAGTAAGCTCACGTATTATTTAAGGTATGCCACGCATGATAAAAAAGTCATTTCTCTCTTTAGTAACTCTAATATTTTTTAGTGCTGCCTTAACAAGCCCCTCTCATGCGCAACAAATTCCGCAGCGCGGCATGGCAACCATGCCGCTTGAAGTGGTCTCCAAGTCTGGTACCCACCAGTTTTGGTCGAGCTAGCCACAACTTATCAGCAGCAGGCGATAGGCATGATGGGACGCACCAAGCTTGACCCTGACAAGGGCATGTTCTTTGTTTACGACCAAGCAGAACGCAGAAGCTATTGGATGAAGGGTTGCCTTATCTATCTTGATATTATTTATATCCGCGAAAATGGCAGAATTGCTAATATCATTCGCAATGCTGTACCCGGTGACGAAAGCCCACGCCATTCCCGTGGTCCGGTACTAGCCGTGCTTGAGCTTGCAGGAGGGCGCGCTAAGGAGCTAGGCATTCGCCCTGGTGATAAAGTGATCCACAGTATTTTCAAAGCAGCCAAAGCAAAATGAGCGCAACCTTCAGCTATGACGAAGCAGAGCTTATAGCGTCTAATCCGCCTGAGGGATTCGAGCCGATAGACCCAACGCTGGGGTTTGGCGCGCGCAATGGGCCCATTTTTGAAAAAGTTGACGGCGAGAATTGGGCGCGGGGTTTCCGCGTTTTAGAAAAGCATATGAACAAGGGAAAAATATGCCACGGCGGCATGTTAATGACCTTTGCCGACATTGTTGCGGCAAGAGCTGTGCATGAAGTAGCTGAATTTCCTTTTGTTACTATGAACTTAACGACTAATTTCGTAAATATCGGTGCGCTGGGTTGCTGGGTAGAGGGCCATGCACGGGCGATTGCAAAAGGCAAATCTGTTGCCTTTGTAGAGGGGGAAATTACCAGCGGCGATACAGTGATTATGACATTTTCAGGCATGTTTAAATTATTTGCGAAAAGAAAGTAATATTTCTCTTGCACTTATCTTCTGTTCACCCTAAATAGTCACCGCGCCGGGGAGTGGCGCAGCCTGGTAGCGCATCTGTTTTGGGAACAGAGGGTC
>CBFDBT010000180.1:0-5383 GCA_965603115.1 uncultured Alphaproteobacteria bacterium | reverse complement strand
CCCCAGCAGAACGATTTGAAGCATGTGTTGCAGCGACCGGTTGAGATCACCGTCATAAGCAGTCATTTAGATTGAGTCCGCCATCGGCCATAAGCGGTCATTTCATGAATAAAAAATACCCACCCCTAGACTCATTTCACAAACTGTTTACAGAACTTCTCGAACAAGTTTTCTGATCACCATTTTGGATTGATTGCCTTTATTTAGGGTTTCTATCTCCATAGTAAAGCGACATCGCTCGTCCGTGGGCGTCACGACAGTAAGGTCGTTAATATCCGTAGCGGATTCCATCCTATGTCGCGCATATTCCGGACCATATTTGCGCGGTGGCAAACGCGTGTTGATTAACGCCTCGATATCCAAGGCCCCCTGTATGTCCCCAAAAGGTGAGGCTGTTGACCACAGCGCATCTGGATGAAACAGGCTAGACGCACCGTTGCCATCTCGCCTATCAACACAATCAAGGAACCTCATCAAAAACAGTCGCTTGGAATTTCGTGCAGCAAAACTTGTGTGAAGCAATGCGTGTGCTTGAGCGGAATTTGGTTCCTTCAATTCTGTAGTATACAATTTTTGAACGTCCTGATTTTCATGCGAGCGTCGTCGCGGTGCTTGTTTGTCGATCTCATAAATTGCCTGCATGCGCTTATCCAGCACAAGAGTATCCATTGATTTGGGTTCACCACCACCACCTAGACAGCCACCAACGCATGCCATAACTTCAATGGCGACGTATTCATCTCGCCATGTTTGCGTCTCCAGCATACGTTGCGCGGTTGCGATGCCATTGCATATGGCGACTTTACCTATACCGGGAATCTCGGCCGTTTTCACTCCCGTGCTAACGCCGCGGAGCTGATGCCATTCCAACGGAAGCGCGTTCTTCTCATCGAGAAAATGGGATGCCGTGCGCACAACAGCTTCCATGACACCACCCGATGCACCAAATATCTGTCCAGCTCCTGTGCTTTCACCGAGCGGATTATCAAAATCACCAACTTCTGATAACGTGCTAAACGCGATACCCCGCGCCTTGATCATTCTGGCCAGTTCACGCGTGGTGAGGACATGGTCTATATCTCCTGATAAACCAGGCCGAACCGCCTCATCTTTCTTGGCAGTGCAAGGCATTATACTAACAACGTAAGGTTCAGCTTTGTCCTCTGCAAAGTCAGAACCGAGCGTACGAGCAAAGGCGCTGCGTTTTGTGAGGGCACCGTGCATTTGCTGTGGTGATTTTGTTGTACTCAGGTGTGGCAGAAGATCAGGGCGGTTGATCTCAACCCAATTCACCCATCCCGGACAGCAGGAAGTAAAAAGCGGCAACCGCTTCTGGTTCTTGAGACGAGCAAGAAACTCTGTTCCTTCCTCCATGATCGTCAAATCAGCCGCAAAATTGGTATCAAATACATAATCAAAACCTAGCTGTCTCAAGGCATTTATCATTCTGCCGGTGCTCACGGTGCCGGGTTTCATTCCGAACTCTTCACTAATAGCAATGCGCGTTGCAGGCGCAACCTGAACTGCAGATATCCGTCTGCGGGCATCAATAGTATGAAGAACATCGTGCCAGTGCGGCGTTTCGATCAAAGCACCGACGGGGCAAACAAGTGTACATTGACCGCAAGAGATACAGCTGGTGTCAGCTAGAGATTTATCAAAAACGGTGACGGGTAAGCGGTCTGAACTACGCTCTGCAAATCCGATCACGTGTTGTTGTTGTCCCTGCTCACCACACGCTTCTACACACAAACCACATTCAATACATTTTGACAGATCACGCCAGATACTCGGCGATGTGTGGTCAGTAAGTCTATGCTCTAGATGTTCTGGTGATCCCATCGGAACCTTTCCCCAACTATCTTCCAATTGATATTCGCTAACAAAATTCTGTAACTTACAAGAGCCGTTGACTTCACATCGCATGCAATCGTTCGGATGACGTGCAAGCAACCATTGCATATCTGTCTTACGAAATTCTTGCAGTTCTCTGGAATCTGTTTCTATGATATCCTCATCGATTGCTTTGGTGCTACAGGCAGGTTGTGGTCTGAGTTTACCCTTAACATTCACCAGACACATACGGCATACGGCACTGCTCGGCAAACGAGGATAGTAACAGAGCGTGGGAATATACACGCCAGCCACTTTGGCCGCATCGAGTAATGTCGAACCATCATTCAATTCAACAGCTCTTCCATTAACTGTAAGCTTGATCATTTTGTTGTCCTGTCGGTCTTGTCAAAGCAACTTGTTACCGCAAATTTCTTATCTGATATTTTATTTCAATGATTATATCATTTATATATTTCAAACATAACCCCGCAATTATTGACGTAAACGTCTGCTTCGCGAACAGTTATCCACTTTCCTTAAGACAAGTAGAAGACATGCTCTTCAGGTGATCTATTGATGCCCTCAGGATCAATGAGCTCCCGCTCTACTGCTGCGAACTTTATGTTCTTGAACTTCGCAACGAGTATTGCAACATCATCTCGTTCTAGATCTCTCATGGACATACTCCGAACCCTTTCACACATTACTTCAAACAATGCTTCCAGTTGAGAAGCCCTAGAGAGCGCCTCAGACCTCACTTTGGTCTTTAAGGAGCGACATATCTCATGAGACTCAATTAACTCTGCAACATCAACTGGATAGCGACGTCTGAAATAGTAGGTATGATTACGTTTTACAAGGCACATTCTAACTGCTCCCGTGTGGACGGTTTGTGTAACAGTTAGTGATCTTGAAGGGTTAGGTTTTGGAAACCACCATATTCCTAAGTGACTTAGAGGTAAATGGTAGAGAGGAAGGGATTCGAACCCTCGAAGGGCGTGAACCCTTACTCCCTTAGCAGGGGAGCGCCTTAAGCCACTCGGCCACCTCTCCGCCGCCGTGTATATGGCAGAGGCTTTCGAGCATCAAGCTCTTTTTTCACTTTATTTCAAATAATTTTTATAATGGCAAAGGATAGGGCAGAATATAGCGGGCATTGCCATTATTTCTCTTCTTCTGGATACTCATGCTCACTTGCCCAAGAATCTACATCTATCTCAAAACTAATGCCACGCTGATTGTGACTCTGCTCAGTTAGGGCATAATAAAACTGTGAGGCATCATTTTCATTACTAAAATAAACACTCACAGATATTTTCTTATAAATATCAGACAATTTGGCCATGTTAGGTGATTTTTCAATATCAGGCGTATTGATATAAATAACGCCCTGATAGATATCATTGCCATTAACAATGATGGCCTTAATTTCTTCAACCAAGCGCTTGATGATGTCACGCGGTGCTAAAGAGCCAACTTTTGAATCTCGTGTTGGGATAAGCAACATACGATTATAAAAAGCCATATTGACTTCTTCGCGAGGCATCGCCATTAAATACATCATCCACTCATCTTTTGATAGAATAGAATGTCTACGAATAACTTTATATTTAATGCTCTTTGTCATTAGAAACGTCTACACCTTATTACGCCAGATTTATTCCAATTAAGAGAAAATCAGCAGAGCCCCACGTTGAGTATTAAACATAGAGGCTTAAAAATGCTCGAAAAAACAAATAATTAATACGAACCGCCATGTATATCTTAAAACTACAATTACCTTTTTAAATAATATATGTCAATTCCATAGCCCAAGATATAAATATGGTTAACAACTATATAGGCTTTAAACACCTTCGTATTTATATCTCGAAGAAAAAACTATAAAATACTCATACCTAAACATCTACTTCACATCAAACTCTACATCTAAAATGATAAATAATTGTTAATGATAGTTTTGTAGTTTTTTTAGCTAAAAATATTAACCTATTGTTAACCTATAAATGGTGTTACATCTGCATGTGAAGCTGCCTCAACCATTGCAGCAGATGTTGCAGGCTCTACCGAAAGACTAGATGCTCTTTCCAAGACCCCAACAGATGAAATTGCTAAGCTTTAAGCTTGTTTAATTAACACCTTTACCAAGGGGCCTTAAAGGCAAAGCTGCGAACAAGGCACCATGTTTTTCGTGATCCTGCCGACAATACTATCGAAGATAAATCCTTTAAGGATATAAGCCAAACCTTCACGACTTAACAGTGTTTGCCTGCAATTAAGGCTTGCCTCTCCCGCTATTTATAGGCATCGTAATTGTTCACATGGGGAGATTTATGGTGCTATCATTTAAAACTTTTAAGGTTGGCTTCGTCTCAGGTGCCCTTCTGGTATTGGCTGGGATATTTTATTATAACCAAAGCATTGCCGTATCGGCTGCACCCGTAATTAACAATCCAGCTTCTATGACGGGCATGTCAACCGAGCGCCTTGCACGCATCACACCTTTTTTTCAAAAGAAGGTAGATGATAATAAAATTGCAGGGGCACAAATGCTAGTAGCGCGCAAGGGCGAGATTGTTCATTTCTCAAGCGTTGGCTATCAAGATGTAGAAAAAGAAAAGCCACTTGACGAAAATACTCTCTTTCGCATTTATTCTATGACAAAACCCATCACGGCTGTTGCTATGATGATGCTCTATGAAGAAGGTAAATTCCAGCTAACCGATCCTTTGCACAAATTTATTCCCGAATTTAAAAATTTAGCTGTTTACGCGGGTGAAGATGCTGACGGCAACATGCTCACTGAGCCGGTTAAACACGCACCAACAATACAAGACCTTATGCGCCACACCGCGGGTTTCACCTATGGCATTTTTAGCGATACCGCTATCGACAAACTCTACCGCGAAGCTGATGTTCTGAAAGCCGATAGTTCTTTGGAGGCAATGATTACCAAAGTTTCAAAAATTCCCCTTCTCTATCAACCTGGCGAAAAATGGGTCTACAGCATTGGTGTTGATATTCAGGGCTATTTGATTGAGAAAATTTCAGGGCAAAGCTTTCCTGACTTTTTACAAGCGCGTATCTTTACCCCGCTTGGCATGACCGATACCAGCTTTTGGGTTGAAGGTGACAAAGCAGAACGTCTCATGACCACATATATGCACGATAAAGAAGGCAATTTAGTACCAAGCCCAATGCCGCGCCTCGCTAACCATTTCACCAAGCCAGGGCTCTTTTCAGGTGGTGGCGGGCTTGTCTCCTCTAGTAAAGACTACTGGAAATTTTCCCAAATGGTCGCCAGTGGCGGCACTTTGGACGGCAAACGCTACCTGAGCCCCAAAACCATCGACTATATGCGCCTCGACCATTTGCAAAATGGCCTGACCATGACATTTGCCAAGGGTGTAGGCTTTGGGCTCGGCTTTGCCGTTGTCACAGCCCCCGCTGCAACGGGTGTGCTCACTTCCAAAGGTGAATATTTTTGGGGTGGGCTTGCTTCAACTATTTTCTGGATTGACCCAGAAGAAGAGATAGTGGCGATTTT
>CBFDBT010000179.1:0-5401 GCA_965603115.1 uncultured Alphaproteobacteria bacterium | reverse complement strand
CATCTGTATCATCATCCCAGTTATTGGCGCGGTCCTGAGAGCTAAAGCGGAAACTAGGCTCGTTGTTTACTTCTTCCACGCCCAGTTTAACCCGTGTTTCAGCATCAACACCGACAATACACAGCCAGTCTTCTTCACTTAATCCTATAGCTGGTAAACGGAGTTCATCAAGGCGTGTTCGGTGTTCGTCAGCGGCATTGAGCATTGATGAAAATAAGGCCGCGGCTTTTGCCTTTTGCTCGGCACCACTGCCCGGGGCAACGGCATGTCGTTTTACATAATCGGCCATCGTATTAATGATAGAAGGCTGCCATATTTCTGCGTTATATAAATCTTTTTCCCAAGGGCCGTTAACCTCTAACCCATTTTTAAAGGATGGTATCAGGTAATAAAGTGCTGGAGTCATCCGCGATGTCTCTCTTTCCCGAGAGGAGGGAGCAGAGACGCCTAGATTGGCCGTACCGGTCGTCACTTGAATAATCACTTCAAAGGAGCCCTGGAAGGGGCTGGCGAGCGTAGCAACCTTGTTGACATTATCTCCGCCATGGCGAGCAATGTAGTCGGCTATGACAAGTCCTCCCATAGAGTGGCCGACAAGGTTAACTTTCTTATTATCTTCATACCCAGCTGAATGATAATGGCGCATGAGTTGTGTTCGACTGATAACTTCTTCTATAAACGCTGCGAGTTGGTTTTCAATTAATTCCAATGGCTGCCGCCAATCATAACCAAAGGTGTAAACTGGAACCGGTTCTTCATCTGATGGGGATAAATTGTATCGTAATTCTTCCACCAACTCTTCATAGGCAATTCTGAAGACGTGATCCGGCATAATGCGTGCAGGTTCCTGCGCTTCATAAACTTGTTTGGCGGCACCAATCCTTTGATCCAGTTTATCGGGGTGAATGGCCGTGCGTTTGTATTTTTTGCGCAGAACAGACCAGACCGTTTCAGGTGGAAGTGGGTATTCATCTTTTAGGGTCGTAGCTGTTATACCAGGAACAAAAACAATAGGTGCGGGTAGGTCAGTCATTGTGGGTGCCTTTCTAATATAAAAAAGACTCAAAACACACGGTTGAGAATGGGGCTCATTTGCAAGAAAGTCTATAAGCTGATGTTAAAAAACTCAGCCGTCATAGTGCCTCCAGTTCCATCTTGTTAAATGTTGAGGTCTCCAGAATATCCCAAGCAGTATTTTGATGATTTTTTACGGCTTTCTGGAACTTGTGCCAGTGGGTTTCTTCATAGTTTTCACTATCCTTCCATGTATATTCATCATTCCATGGATCTATCCTCATAAAGGCCCCGAATGACTGGCTTCTGTCCCTCAAACCCCGGACGTTTTCTTTGATCGCATCATCAAACCATTTATCTTCGTCGTATTCTACAAGGTCAGTATCACCATAATCGCTTGAAGCCGCTCTTTCCTTATAGCGGGCAACGCGCGATTTCTTAAACTTGTTACTCTGATCACGTTCTCCAATATTTTCCCGTAGATCGTTACATAAACTATCGCATACTGCTTCAAGGTCGGCTCTAGCTATACTGCCCTTATGTTCAGCAAACTTGAGGAATAAATATTTTGCAGCTTCCATGAAGCGGTCTGTATTATTTATTCTTTCGTGCTGACTAATAAGGCGCGGGTCCTTCCATATGAGTGCTGGCCAATCCGGGTTATGCTCTGCATCCGCGTGGCCTATGTCGGGCTTTATTTCATTGAGAGGCCCTTTCATCCCGTTAAAATCATCGTAATAGCCTATGAAGTTTTGATGCGCCCAGGTGTCCACATAAGTATGTGAAGCAATACCTATTTGATAGAGGTCATTAGTTTCAAGTGCAGCATCAATGATATCGTTCGCATTCTTGCTGTTTGGAGTGGTGTTAAGTAGGTGTAATTTTCCATCTTTGCGCTGAGCAGTATCAGAAGTGGGGTCGCCAGGTATAAAATGAAATAACGGATAAATTCTTAAGAGCTTGGGTTTGGGTTTAAGGATATTCATCGTCTGAGAAATATAGTTTGTAAAATCTTCAGCTGTATCCTTGTTGATACGATAAATGATATCATTGTCATCTACATATTGTGAAGCATATGAAATGATGCTGGCTTCTTTTGGAGAAAACCCTGAACGTGCTGCAATTAAGTATGTCATATAGTAGTGAAACTCAATGTCCATAACATGATCCTTTCAAATCAGAGAGCTAGTGATGTGAGTTTTTTAGCAAGTTTCACAGCCTCACCACCAAGACTGGTGATGCGACTTTGCAGTTGTGCTATATCCTCATTTCTAATTTGTGCCTCTTTAACGGCTGCCATAAGTTTGTTGTATGTTTCATCATCTGTACCGCTCGGTTTGAGAGTGTCCCAATCAACCGTGGTCCCTGAAAGAATATCAAGCTCTTCGTCTTTGAGCTCCTGATCCGTTTTCTTTGCGGCATCATCTCCTACGTCACCCCAACCCATGTTTCTCTCCTATTAATTAAGTTTCTCATCAACTTTTCGTATTTCCTCAAGGCCATCAGCCGCCCACGAAGAAACGCTCACCAACTTGTCGTTAATTTCTGTTCTAATGTCGCCGAGTCCTAACTTTTCAAGAAATTGGTCTTGCATTATTTCTACATTTCTAAGCGATGTTAAAAAACCTGTGACCTGAGCATTTGCAGCTAACATTCTGGAATACCCTGCATCTATGGACCCTAAAATTTCAGCTTCTTTCTCGTCCAAAGGAGCTATCAGTTTTTGCTTTTTAAGTTCAATTTGCCGAACAGCTTCTTGTGACCAGCCTGTGATAGAATTGAGGAGTTGTTGTTGTTCTATTCCCACAGTTGGTGGGACAAATTCGCTACTGGAATCATCAAAAACTATAACCCCTGAAGCAATATCCTTGATTTTGCCTATTTCTACGAAATTTTTAATGAACCTAGGGGTCCACTCATATTTCAGGTAATTCATTCTCTCCCGCCTTAACTGTGTGAAGAGGGTGCGTACCAATTGTCTATGGGCAGTTTGCATTGACGCAATATCCGCACCTACGGTCATGGATAATTGAGGGACTTCTTTTGGAACTTCTGTGCACCCAGAAATGAACAAAGAGAATATTAATATTTTCAGTGGATGACTCATTGCTTATCCCTCAACTAATTGTTTTGACGATCTACAGTTATGATACTGGTGACATCTGACTTAAAACAAAGTGACGAATACCCTTATTCGGTCTTTTTTCTTTCTTTAGATATTACTGAAAAGAAAAACTTCTCGGAGAATCCAGACAAAAACCCTGTTGCATAAGCGGCCATAGGGTTGGTTCCAACACTAATGAAATCAGCATTAATAAAGACAAGAACTACTATTGCTGAGGCTGCGCCAATGAATGGGCGACAAGCTGTCACAACCCTATTCATGGCACCTTCAGTAAATTTATCTGGTAATTCTGAATTTATGAGAGAAAAGGTTGCTGTGAGAGACGCCCCCAAAGCCCCCCAAAGCCCCATGAAAGTGATTGATGTTTCATGAGATAGATTTAGAAAAAATTCCCATTTTACCAATATTGCTAAAATAATGAAAAACAGAGTGAGTAATGAAATTTTTATAGCACTTCGTCGTCGGTCAATTTTTCTCCAAAGTGAGTCATAATATCCATCTCTTATGTTACATGCTTTAATTAATTGATCATGATTAAGGGGCGTCTGACTATTTTGTCCTTTTAGAATTTCTAGGATCGCCTCCCGCCGCCAAACCGTAGGTATTTTTTGCGCCTCTTTCTCAAGTTCTACGGCGGTCGCTAGAATTTCTTCTGCTGAATAACCCCTTATAACTTCTCTCTTCGCAGCTTTTAAGGCAAGCCATGCTTGCTCGCCGTCGCCTTTTTCTTGAGCGTCACGCGCTTTTTCAAGCAGGTTTGAAGCGGATGTGTGCCAGCTAGGAAGCTCAGAGTTTGAAAAGCCTGCTTTGCGTCTAATTAGGTCCTCTTCGAGTTCATCAGAGTCCCCAGCCATCCAGGACTTTGTTTGAAAGCCTATATATTTACTAATGGTTTCAAAAATGCTGAGTTTACTTTCAGTCACACCAGCCCCCATTTTCAAAAGGTTTAATGATATGCCTATTCTCTATGAGCACAGCCAGTCCATGCTCAATGATAAAAGCTATAACTATAATTGCTGTAAGTGCCCCCCCTGGCTGCGGCCAGTTGATTGTGAAAAGATTCAGCGCCATTTTCCCCTCCCCTGAATGGTGGGCTATATTTGTACAGTTTCTCTGCGCCACAACAAATGCGTCACTGAAGGTGTGTATTACCTCATGTTGGATATTCAAAACTGGAAAAATAAAAGGCATTAGGCATAAACTACCTATACGTGACTATATCTATCATAAATCCTTCTATGAGTCGAATCATGAGTTATTACTCTAGCATTGAGAGTAAAAATAAATGACTATTTAATGGTGTCGCCGATGTTAAGAGTATTAGCTATTTCACTGCTCGTGAGCTAATGCATCTCCAAGTTTTCACTTATTGAATGATTGCTTCTGGCCGAAAGCGGCTAGTTTTCATTTGATGCCTCTTCCGTCAAAGCTTATGGACCAAAGTTA
This sequence comes from uncultured Alphaproteobacteria bacterium, assembly GCA_965603115.1. Lineage (GTDB taxonomy): Bacteria > Pseudomonadota > Alphaproteobacteria > Sphingomonadales > Kordiimonadaceae > CBFDBT01. The sequence goes on along the minus strand of CBFDBT010000179.1, from coordinate 816 downwards.
GCACTTACACCAGAGTGACCATCTCTTCACACAATAAATATTAATTGCCTACCCTCAGCATCAGTGACCATTGACCATTAAGTTCGGATATTTCTTTTGCGCGGCGGACTGCTCTGCACGATAGAAGTAACTTCAGCCGGTCTCTGGAAGAATACCTTGTCGTACTGAGGAACAGAAAAGCAGTTTTTATTTGGGGTTCGGAGAGGATTTTTGCTTGCCAAGCGCCATGATTGTGTTCCTGCTCATAATGAAATTGATGTATCTATCACTATCATGGTGAGTATATCACAACGCTGTTTCACAGATCCTCTGTAAGCCTCAGAAACCCTAAGCCCGACATAAAATACTTAATATATGGTGAGTAGCGTTTCCATATGAATTTATCTAGGCAAGCGAATATAATTACTATTCTCTAGAAGAGGAAATCTCTTGGGCGACCTGCTGGCATTTTTGGACAAATTCCTGCACAACTCTGGAATGCTTGGTTTCTGGACGAAAGGATATCGCGGCATTCCATTCCATTTCTTCTTTCAGGTTGACGAGAGTGACTTTTCCGTCAGACACTTCTTTATCAAAGAGGAATTTCGGGCCCCCGGTAGCCATATCCGAGTTCTGCATAACCGATAGCAGCAGCCCATAGTCCTCACTTGTCAGGCTAGATGCACCATATTTTTCTTCTGCATCATCCGGTCCGAAAATGATCGACTTCAACGGATCCGGAATTTCGGGCGTGACCAAACCATATTGACGTAGTTCAGCTATAGACACTTTTCTAGCCCCATTCTTGGTGATCGGGTGCCCAGACCTCACAGCAAA
>CBFDBT010000178.1:0-5402 GCA_965603115.1 uncultured Alphaproteobacteria bacterium | reverse complement strand
CATTTGATGTCCGCCAAATTTGCTTGTCCTGTGTCTGGCTTTACCATTGAAGAGATAGAACCTCGGCTTTTTTCATTCAACAATCCCTTTGGCGCCTGCCCCAGTTGTGACGGCTTGGGCGTTAAACTTGAGTTTGATGCCGAGCTTATCGTGCCAGACATTAGCAAAACTATCCGTGAAGGGGCCTTGGCCCCTTGGGCTAACCGAGCGAACAACCCTTCCCCCTTTTACTTTCAAGCGCTAACAAGTGTCGCGGAACATATGGGTGTCACCCTTGATACACCGTGGGAAAAACTACCTGAAAAAGCTCAAAAGGCCTTTTTATATGGCACAGGGCGCACGTCTGTTAAAATTGTCTACCAAGATGGCAAACGCCGTTTTGAAACCGAAAAACCCTTTGAAGGGGTTGCAAACAATATTGCAAGGCGCTGGCGAGAAACCGACAGCAACTGGATGCGTGAAGAGCTTGGTAAATACCAGTCTTCGGCTAAATGTGATGCCTGTGAGGGCATGCGCCTTAAAGAAGAAGCACGCGCAGTAAAAATCCACACAAAACATATCAGTGAGATTACCCAGCTGAGTATCGCGCAAGCTCTAGCATGGTTTACAGACCTTAAAAACCATCTTACAGACAAGCAAAACACCATTGCCGAGAAGATATTGCAGGAAATTGTTGAACGCATGGGCTTTCTCAACAATGTAGGCCTTGATTATTTAACCCTGTCACGGTCTTCTGGAACCTTGTCCGGCGGTGAAAGTCAGCGTATTCGCCTCGCTTCTCAAATTGGGTCAGGCCTAACAGGCGTTCTCTATGTGCTCGATGAACCCTCAATTGGCCTGCATCAGCGAGACAATGATCGCCTGCTTCAAACCCTTAAAAACCTGAGAGATATGGGTAATACAGTGCTGGTTGTCGAGCATGACCAAGATGCAATTCTCACTGCCGACTATGTTATTGATATAGGGCCTGGGGCTGGCGTTCACGGCGGTGAAATTGTCGCCGAAGGCACCGCTGAAGCTATAATGCAGAACGAAAAAAGCTTAACAGGGCAATATCTTAAAGGTACACGCTCGGTACCAACACCAAGCACACGCCGCGCGGGCCACCCTAACCAACAGCTCACCATTACAGGCGCTAAAGCCAACAATTTAAAAAATGTTGAAGCTAATATCCCCCTTGGCACTATGACCTGTGTCACTGGCGTGTCTGGCTCTGGTAAATCCTCGCTTATCATTGAAACCCTTTATAAAGCTGTGGCTAAGCGTTTAAACAAGGCCCGTGCTACTCCGGGCGAGCATGATGACGTTCTGGGCCTTGAGTTTCTCGACAAGATCGTTGATATCGACCAAAGCCCGATTGGGCGCACACCCCGCTCTAACCCCGCGACCTATACAGGGGCCTTTACCCCCATTCGTGACTGGTTTGCAGGGCTACCTGAATCACAAACCCGTGGCTACAAGCCCGGGCGCTTTTCTTTTAACGTAAAAGGCGGTCGCTGTGAGGCCTGTAAAGGCGATGGTGTTATTAAAATTGAAATGCATTTCCTGCCCGATGTTTATGTTGAATGTGATGTGTGTAAAGGCAAAAGATATAACCGTGAGACTTTAGAAATACACTTTAAAAACAAATCGATATCAGATGTTCTTAATATGACAGTTGAAGAAGGCGTTGAGTTTTTTAAAGCGGTTCCTTCTATTAGAGACAAGCTTGAGATGCTCAACAAAGTTGGTTTGAGTTATATAAAGGTCGGTCAACAAGCCACAACCCTGTCGGGCGGCGAAGCACAGCGGGTAAAACTGGCTAAAGAGCTGAGCAAACGTGCGACTGGTAAAACGCTATATATTCTTGATGAACCGACCACCGGATTGCATTTTGAAGATGTGCGGCGATTAATGGAAGTGTTGCAGGCCCTTGTGGACCAAGGCAATACCATCGTTGTTATTGAGCATAATCTGGAAGTTATCAAAACCGCAGACTGGGTTATAGACCTCGGCCCCTTGGGCGGCGATGGCGGCGGCGAGATTGTAGCCGTGGGTACACCTGAAGATGTGGCAAAATCAAAGAAAAGCTTTACAGGACATTATCTTAAAGAAGTTCTCGCCAAGAAAGTCGCGGCTGAATAAAGGCTAAAACCCACCATGCTCATTCATAAACTCTATTTCTTCAGGCGTGCTTTTGCGGCCAAGGGCGGCATTACGGTGGGGATAGCGCCCAAAACGATTGATGATATCTTTGTGGGCTATTTCAAACTTGATATTGCCTTCAAGCCCAGCTTGGGTGAACAGTTTTAAAGCTACTTGGTGAATGACAGCGCTCTCGCTGTGCATATAAGGCATGTAGAGGAACTGTAACATATGTTTGGGCACCATCTTGTTATAACCTTGCCGCACGGCCTCTTGCGCTAGCGTCAGCGCCATAGCGTCATAGGCAAAGGCTTCGGCTCTATCCCTATAAATATTGCGCGAAAATTGATCAATGATGATAATTTCAGCCAAATAGCCGCGCCAATCTTTGCGCCAAGCCGCTAGCTCGCCCGCTGAGGCTTGTTGATGCAATGCGCCAAATCTGCGACGAAGCAGCGCATCAAAAGCGGGGTCTTTAACCCACCATTTTTTCTCTTCAATCTCGCTAAACCAGAAATTTAGGATATCTTGCGGTCTCATAGTGATCTTTCTATCTGATTTTGCTTTATCCCATCCTGTAAATCCTATATGGAAACTGCAAAAGAACAAGTCAGAACTGAAAGAGTGATAATGAGCAAGACAATCCATATCATTGGCGGCGGCCTAGCAGGCTCTGAAGCAGCGTGGCAGGCAGCGGAAGCTGGTGTGCCCGTGGTTATCCATGAAATGCGCCCCGTGCGTAAAACCGACGCCCATTTAACCGACGGCCTCGCTGAATTGGTTTGCTCCAACTCATTTCGCTCTGATGATGCTGAAAACAATGCCGTTGGCATGCTGCATGCAGAAATGCGAGCCCTGAACTCTATTATCATGACCGCCGCTGATCTGCATAAGGTCCCCGCTGGCTCTGCCCTAGCGGTTGATCGTGAAGGTTTTTCTGCTGAAGTAACACAAAGACTAGAAGCGCACCCGTTGATTACAATCGAGCGCGAAGAAATAACGGGTAAACTACCATCAGACTGGGAAAATATCATTATTGCCAGTGGCCCACTAACCTCTAATGCTCTGTCTGACGTTATCCTTGAGATGACAGGTGAAGATAAACTCGCTTTCTTTGATGCTATTGCACCCATAATCTACAAAGACAGCATCAATTTTGACATAGCGTGGTTCCAAAGCCGCTATGACAAAGGTGATACAGCTGATTACATCAATTGCCCGATGAGTGAGGAGCAATATAACAGCTTCATTACCGATATGCTGGCAGCCGACAAACAGGACTTTAAAGAGTGGGAAACCGACACCCCCTATTTTGATGGCTGTATGCCGATCGAGGTTATGGCGGAGCGCGGCCACGAAACGCCGCGCTTTGGCCCCATGAAGCCTGTTGGCCTAACAGACCCTAATAGTGACGTTAAACCCTACGCCGTGGTGCAATTGCGTCAAGACAACAAGTTAGGCACGCTTTATAATATCGTTGGCTTTCAAACCAAGATGAAATACGGCGAACAAAAACGTATTTTCACGCAAATCCCCGGACTTGAAGGGGCTGAGTTTGCCCGCCTTGGTGGTCTTCATCGTAATACTTTCATCAATAGCCCGCGTTTGCTCGATAACGAGCTTCGACTAAAATCTGACCCTCGCATTCGCTTTGCAGGTCAGATAACCGGTGTGGAAGGCTACGTTGAAAGCTCGGCCATGGGCTTGATGGCGGGGCGCTTTGCCGCCGCTGAAGCTAAGGACACAAAATTCACCAACCCACCTGTGACCACTGCTTTTGGTGCGCTCATTCATCATATTACAGGCGGCGCCCACGCAGACAGTTTCCAACCGATGAATATCAATTTTGGGCTACTCCCTGATTTAGAGGATAAATTCCACGAAGTTGAAATCAACGGCAAAATGCGGCGCAAAAAACTTAAAAAAGCAGATCGTAAAGTCGCAAAGGCGAAACGCGGCGCAAAGGCTTTACAAGAATGGCTTGACGAACTCTCTTAAGCTGCCTTCTATAGACTCAAATTAATTTGGAGCCAAAAAATGAAGAAACTACTCTCTACAATGCTTGTTGCCGTCAGCCTCACCGGCGCTGCTGTTGTCCAGGATGTGAAGCAGGTTACCCGTGAAAATGCAGCAATGCTTCGTGATGAGGCCCTAAAATCCGATCTCGCCTATGATATCCTCGAATCTCTCACCACAGAAGTTGGGCCACGCCTTCCGGGCAGTCCGGCTGATTATCGTGCACAGGATTGGGCGGTCGCCAAGTTTAAAGAGCTAGGCTTTGATAAAGTATGGAAAGAACCTGTTGTCATTCCTTACTGGCAGCGCCTGCATGAGAGTGCAGAGGTTATAGCCCCTTTTCCTCAGCCAATGCATGTAACCGCGCTTGGTGGCTCTGTCAGCACGCCTGAAGGCGGTATTGAGGCCGAAGTCGTCGAGTTTAAGGATATGGCTGCCCTAAAAGCTGTTGCCGATGGTGCACTCAAGGGTAAAATCGCTTATGTCAGCGACATTATGGAACGCCACAGAACGGGCAAAGGATATGGCCCTGCGGGTATGAAACGCCGCTCCGGCCCAGTGCTAGCTGCCGAGAAAGGCGCTATCGCTCTCATTATACGCTCGGTCGGCACCGATAGTCACCGCAATCCCCATACCGGTGCGACCCGCTACAGCGACAGTGTGACAAAAATTCCAGCGGCTGCGCTATCCAACCCTGATGCAGACCAGCTTTCACGCATATTCAAGCGCGGCAAGCCGGTGACTTTTAAACTCAATATCAAAACCAAGCTCGACCCTGAGGTTACCACCTACAGCGTGATTGGGGAGATAACTGGTCGTGAAGCCCCTGACGAAATAGTCGCTATTGGCGGACACCTTGATAGCTGGGACCTTGGCACAGGTGCCATAGACGATGGTGCCGGTGTTGCGATCACCATGGCAACCGCGGCTTTTATCCGTAATAAACTCAAACAAGCGCCACGCCGCACAATCCGCGTTGTGCTTTTTGCAGCAGAAGAGATCGGCCTTTATGGCGGCAATCAATATGCCCTCGCCCACAAAGACAATATGAAAAACCACATTATCGGCTCTGAATCCGACTTTGGTGCGGGCAAGGTTTGGGCCTTGTCGTCAAAAGTTAGCTCAAACTCTGTGCATGTTGTCGATACTATGATGGCGCTTATGGCCCCCTTGGGCGTCGTGCGTAGTGACCGTGAAGCAAACGGTGGCCCTGACTTTGGCGCCATGGTGCGCGCAGGCATGCCGTCGATTGGTCTGATGCA
>CBFDBT010000177.1:0-5430 GCA_965603115.1 uncultured Alphaproteobacteria bacterium | reverse complement strand
ATTCTGTCTTTTTTTGTCATTATCTGATCCCCTAATTCTCAAAAATATAAATTTTATTAATTTATAGCTTAGAAATTCTACCTTAAAGTTGTGAGGAGTCAACCATGGGCCATCATCCTTTGTACATGTCAGTAAGTTGGGGCATCTAGCAATGCCTACAGTGGTAGTGAGGCACTTCAGTAGAAATTTGTGACGAATGGCTATTTAATTCGCTGTTAAACCTTTGCAATTACTGCAATGTTATTTATTACAGAGTTAATACCACGTGTCTTGAAGGTGACACTTTCGGAGATTTTATAAAGGAATTATAGCAATGAACAATCATGGCAAAGTCGCGATAATAACGGGTGGAAGCTCTGGCATTGGCGCTGCAACCGCAAGACAATTCTCCCAAAAAGGATATAGGGTTATTGTAGCAGGGCGTAATGAGGACCGTTTGCAAGACGTTGCTAAAGACTTGGATAATGTTAAATTCTGGGCTGGGAACCTATCAAGCGTAAAATCTTGTAATGACCTGATAGCGTTTACTATGTCACAATATGGACGTCTGGATGTCCTGATCAACTGTGCGGGCGTGATCTTTAGAAAAGATGCTGAAAACACTCTTGACCATGAGTGGGAAGAGACCATGGCGATTAATCTGAATGCCCCCTTTTACCTGTCGAGAGCTGCTATTGTCCCCTTAAAGAAACTGGGCGGGACAATAATAAATATAGCGTCCGTCAGCAAGCCGTTGCTTATTGTGCCAGCAAAGGGGGCCTTGTTTTGTTGACAAAGGCTATGGCGCTGGACCATGCAAAGGATAAAATCCGCGTGAATGCTATTTGTCCAGGCGATGTTGATACGCCTATGTTGGAAATTGAAGCCGCGCAACGTGGCATGGATTATACTCATGCTATGACTGAAAATAATGCGGAAAGCCCAACCGGTCGCGTGACCACTTCAGATGAAGTTGCTGCACTATGTTTATACCTTGCTTCAGATGCTGCAGAACAGATAACGGGAACAGCCATTCCTATTGATGGCGGCAATACTGCATAATTTCGCCTTAGAACTAACTATGAGACTGTATTATGAAAATTTTAGCTCTTGATGAGATTAAACAGATTTTAGCCACACTCAATCCACTGCCTCTAATTGAGCAAGGCTTTGTCGAATATTCTAAAGGTTTGGTAACCGTACCGCCTGTTGGCGAACTGATCATGGACAAGGGTGAGGTGCATATCAAATATGGCGCTGTAAAAGAGACTGATTATTATACCATTAAAATAGCGTCAGGATTTTATTCTAACTCTGAACTGGGTTTGCCCCCCGGCAATGGCCTTATGCTCCTCTTTAGTCAAAAAACGGGCGCTTTGGTGAGTGTTCTGCATGATGAAGCCTATTTGACAGATATTCGAACTGCAGTGGCTGGTGCCATTACTGCAAAATATTTGGCGCCCAAAAATGTATCGGCGATTGGCATCATTGGCACAGGGGTGCAGGCGCGATTACAAGCCCTTTATTTAAAAGACATAACGCCTTGCCGCGACATTATTGTTTGGGGACGAGACCAGAATAAGGCTGATCTATACAAACAGGATATGGAGCAGCATGGCTTTAAGGTGCGCATTGCAGAGACGGTCAGCGACGTGATGGCCGGTGCTAACCTTATCGTGACGACAACCACCGCAAAACATCCTTTAATCAAAACCATCGACATAAGGCCCGGTGTTCACATCACAGCTGTTGGCTCTGACACCGCAGACAAGCAAGAAGTTGAGGCTGAAATTTTAGCCATGGCTGATATTCTTGTCGCTGATAGCATCGAGCAGTGCATGGAACGTGGTGAAATATTTCAAGCTTTGAAAGCAAAAAAAATTGAAGCAGGAAAAGCGATTGAACTCGGTCATGTCATCGCTGATAAGGCAGGCAGGATAAAAGAGGATCAAATCACTCTTGCTGATCTGACAGGGGTTGCGGTGCAAGATATCAAAATTGCAGAAGCGGTTTATTTGGCCTCTGTCTGAGCCTGCATGGAAGTGTACCAAGACTGCTTATGCTCTTCAACAAAACCTATGAGAGCCTCTAGGGCTTTGGGCATTATTTTTTCACCATACCCAAGGCGAAAATAATCATCATAGTCATCACTGTCGCCGTCGTAGAAAACATAGGCGGGTTTTATTGAAATCCCTGCCTGCGCCATTTCTTCTCCAAGCTGTTTAGACGTGAGAGGGCCTATAAATTTTACAAAGCCTATGGCGCCTGCTTTTGGTCGAACCCACTCGAACAAATCACTATAAGTCTCAAAAAACTTATCAAGCAGGCCAAGATTATGTCGTATGATCTTTAAGTTTTTCTCCAGTATTTCGTCACTTGCTCGCAAAGTCATGATGGCTTGCAGTTCACTAGCTCGACTAGGGCATGCTGTGCCAAAATACTGTGTATCAATGATTTTTTGCTTGAGAGCCATATCTTGCAGCGCTATCCAGCCAATGGTTATGCCACAGCCACCCCAGGGCTTGGAGAGTGTGCAAACACTCAAACCTTGATCATAAAGTTCAGCCATTGCCGGAATGCGGTCTTTTTTGTCATGCTCCAACAGGCGGTAAACTTCATCGGATAAAATATAGATGTCCTTTTCCTCTGCAAGGGCTTTTAAACGCTCTTGATGTTTGGCACTCATGAGAGTGCCTGCCGGGTTATAGGGTGAATTTATGATGATAAGCCTAGTATTGTCGCGTATGGCAGCTTCAACGGCATAGATGTCTATTGCCCACTCGTCATAGGCGTGGAGCGGGATTTTAGTAACGGTGCCATCTGCATGAACGGGCGCTGTTTGAACCGATTGATAACTCGGGGTAAAAACTATGGAATGGGAGTGCTCATTCAGCAACGCTATTGCTGCAGTTTGCAAAGCGACCTGACCGCCAGTGAAAACAATTATATTTTCAGCATCTATGCTCTCACCATATAGTTTAGAAATTTCTTCGCGTAGGTCCAAGCTGCCGCCATTGGGGGTATAGTCCAGGGAGTGGTCTTGAAATTGAATAACAATATCATCATCCCCTCGACGCATTGCCATTTCTATAAGTTCAGCATTTGTAAGAGGCTGTGCAAAGGAATTGGACAAACTAAAGGGCGTGCCACCCGTTACTTTTTTATGTCGTTTTGACCAAGGTGTTGAGTATGTCATAGTTGCCTTATACGTAAGTTATCATTTGTGCTCTAGGCTATCGGATTAGCATTGAATTTACTGCTGTGCAAAAAGAATGCGTGATAAAGCTTCAGGCTTGATATCATTTGATCGTCTCTCTAAGAGTAGGTTAGGAGTTATTTATGAAACAAGTATCTGCAATATTTGGCTGTGAAGGCTTGCGCTTAAATCAAAGTGAAAAAGCTTTCTTTCGCGACCTTATGCCTTGGGGCTTTATTCTTTTTTCACGAAATATAGACTCTAAAGATCAAGTTCGTGCGCTCGTCGGTGACTTTAAAGAAGCTCTAGGCTGCGATAATGTTCCGGTTTTAATCGATCAAGAGGGCGGTCGTGTATCACGCCTCACGGCACCTATATGGCGCAGTCCGCCAGCACCAACTGTATTTCCTACTCTCTATGCCTCCAGCCCTGAAGCTGCCTTGGAAGCTACATATCTGAACTATCGATTGATAGCCCATGACTTGAAAACACTCGGTGTTAATGTTGATTGCGCGCCCATGCTGGACGTGCCCGCTGTAGGTGCGCATGATATTATGACCCAGCGCGCATTGGGCACTGATGTTGAAACAGTGTGTGCAATAGGGCACGCTGTGGTCGAGGGCTTGCTTGCCGGAGGTGTTGCCCCTGTGATCAAACATGGGCCTGGTCATGGTAGAGCCATCGTTGACAGCCACCTTTCATTGCCCAGAGTATCAGCACCTCACACTGAACTATCTGCAACAGACTTTGCCCCCTTTAAGGCTTTTAATACTGAGGCCATGCTAATGACCGCTCATGTCATATACGAGGATATTGATAGTGATCTTGCAGCAACTATATCGCCCGCGATCATTGAAGGTGTGTTACGCAAAGAATGTGGTTTCGATGGTATGATTATGACGGACGATCTTAATATGAAGGCACTAAGCGGCACTCTTGAAGAACGGGGGCGGGCATCGCTCGCAGCCGGCTGTGATATGTTGTTGCAATGCAATGGCGTGATGGCTGATATGCAGCAAGTGGCAAATAGTGCAATTGTGCTTGAAGGAGACGCTTTGCGCCGTGCAGATGTCGCTGCTAAAGTTGCTTTTCAGCGCCCTCAAGACTTTGATGAAGCGGCAGCGCTTGACCGGTTAGAGAATCTATTGAGTTTATAAGGCTGGGATATAGAAAAAATGACCATCATTCAACATCCATCGCTAAATCATGGTAGCCGACTTTTGCCGATTGATATGCTACTCTTACATTATACGGGTATGCAAACTGGGACAGAGGCGCTTGAGCGCCTGTGTGACCCAGAGTGGGACGTCAGCGCCCATTATTTAGTCGAGGAAGACGGGCAGATATTTCAGCTCGTGGATGAGAGCCGACGCGCGCATCATGCGGGTGTAAGTTTTTGGCATGGTGAGCGCGATACCAATAGCCGATCAATAGGTATTGAAATTGTTAATCCTGGGCATGAGTGGGGCTACCGCGCTTTTCCAGATGTGCAAATCAAGGCATTAATAGACCTGTCTAAGCAGTTAATGGCGCGTCATGCTATCCCTAGTGAATTCGTCTTGGGCCATTCTGATGTAGCACCTAGCCGAAAATCTGATCCCGGTGAGTTGTTTCCGTGGGGCGTATTGGCTGAGAGTGGTATTGGTATAGCGCCACCAAATGTGGGGGAGGGCGCAGACTTGCTTGTCTCACTTCAGGATAAAAATGAAACAGCCAAATTGGCGCAGTCATTATTGGGTGATATTGGCTATGACAGCCCCATTACAGAGATATGGGCTGAGCATGACGTCCTAAATATGACGGCTTTTCAAAGACATTTCTATCCCAAGCGCCTTGACGGCTTAGTCGATAATGCAAGCCTGCTGGCTTTGCAAAAAGTTGCAGATGCAGTCAAAGCGCTTGGGAATAGATGAATTAAACTATTCCTGCAGAAGGCGGTAAAGAAATACAGCTGTGCGCTGGGTTGCCACTTTAATGCTTGCCAGATCAGCCCATTCGTTCGGTGTATGCGAGCCGCCACCTGACCCACCAAGTGCATCCATTGACGTTACATACGGCGCTACAAAAGAGATATCGGCCGCCCCGCGTTTGGTTGGATCAAATGCTTTTACAGGTTCCATGCCCATAGCAACGGTGACGTCATTAAGCTTGGCCAGCAAGGCCCTATTGGCATCAGTTTCTGTCATGGCAGGATAGCTATCGATAAATTCGATTGTAGCGTCCGTTACGGGCAGATGACGTTCTACCACTTCCCG
>CBFDBT010000176.1:0-5460 GCA_965603115.1 uncultured Alphaproteobacteria bacterium | reverse complement strand
CCCCTTTTTTACAGATGTAATGAAAGGTCTTAGCTCTGCAGCGAAAGAAAATGGCTATTCTCTCATCATTAATCAAAACCAATTCGCCACCATGTCCGTTGATGAAATCGGTGCGATGATGGTGTCGCGTCAGGTGGATGGTATTATACTACTCGCCTCAATGTCTCCGTTCGGTACTGAGGTCATATCAGGTCAGAGCACTAGGCGATTGCCGGTTGTTGTCGGCTGTGAGGCTATCACTAAGACTCTTCAGGACCTTCCATCTGTTCACATTGATAATATTGCTGCTGCTAAAGAAGCAACGCAGTATTTGATATCTCTTGGTCACCAGAAGATTGCTTTTATGGCGGGAGAAGAAACCTCTCTATTAACCAAAGACCGCGAGAAAGGCTATCGCTTCGCAATGCAAGACGCCAATATAACCATTGAAGATGGATGGGTAATCAGCGGCAATCTGACAGTCTCAGGCGCTCGAGACGCGACAAAAAAGATAATCTCTACCGACCATAGACCAACGGCGATTTTCTGTGCCAATGATGAAATGGCAATTGGTACCCTGCATGAGCTTAAGGCAGCGGGACTAAAAGTACCGCAAGATATTTCCGTAATGGGCTTTGATAATACACGCTACGCTGAAGTGATGGACCCGCCGCTCACCACAGTTGATCAACCTGCTGAGGAAATTGGTGTGCGCACGCTTCACCGCATGATAAAAGCAATTGAAAATGGCATAGAAGACAACACAAAACCTGAAATTGTTCCCCACAAACTTATTATCCGCGGTTCTGTGGGTAAGGCAAAATAGTTCACTAAAATATCAGATCAATGCGAGTGACGTGGTGTGCCATGGCGCTCGATGATGTTTTTATGGTCGCCGCCAAGTTCCATAACAGCGCCGCCGTCAAGCTGACCAACTGTTTTACGGTAAATCTCTTGCCACGGCGTTTGATTAACCAACTTCGGTAAAATTACATTCGCACGACGCTCGGCTATTTCTTCTTCTGTTGCCACCAAATTTACAGTGTTTTCATTCAGGTCCACCGAAATCATATCACCGGTTTTTAAAAGTGCCAAACCACCACCGATAGCGGCCTCAGGTGAACAGTTTAATATAGAAGGGCTCGCCGACGTGCCGCTTTGACGGCCGTCACCGAGGCATGGTAATTCGCTGACGCCTTGTTTTACCAAATAGCTTGGTGGCAACATGTTGACCACTTCAGCACTACCAGGATAACCAATTGGGCCACAGTTACGGATAACCAAAATACAATTTTCATCTATATTTATCGCCGGATCATTAATACGGTGATGATAATCCTCTGAGCCCTCAAAAACAATCGCACGCGCAGTGAAACAGTTTGGATTATCAGGGTCAGATAAATATTTTTCCCGAAAACCATCACCGATCACCGATTTTTTCATCACAGCACTATCGAACAAATTACCGCGCATGATCGCGAAACCTGCTTTTGCCATCAAGGGGCTAGCGACAGAACGAATAACATTGGTATTATCACTACTACAGCCTTGGTAATTTTGACCGATAGTCAACCCTGTCACTGTTCGTGCCTCACTTTCAACCAATCCCGCCTTGGCTAATTCCCCCATCAGAGCAGGCATTCCTCCAGCCCTGTAAAAGTCTTCGCCTAGATATTCTCCTGCTGGAAGGCAGTTGACTAACATAGGAATGTCTTCACCGCAGTGCTGCCAGTCATCCAATGTTATGTTTATGCCTTCCAATTGTTTGGCGATTGCAGCCAAGTGAACGGGTGCATTGGATGATCCCCCAAGGGCCGAGACAGCAACAATTGCATTCTTGAATGCGTCTTTGGTCATGATTTTGGAAGGACGCAAATCCTCAAGAACCAATCCAACAGCCCTGAAACCAGTGTGATAAGCCATTTGACTGCGCATTTGATGGGAAGCCGGAATAGCGGCGCATCCCGGTAGACTCATGCCCAGAGCTTCCGTCAAACAATTCATCGTCAGGGCCGTACCCATAGTATTACAATGCCCTGCCGAGGGAGCAGACGTTGAAATATTCTTCATAAAACCTTCGTAGTCAATTTCGCCTTTAGCAAATTGTTCGCGGCTTTCCCATATAACAGTGCCCGAGCCAACACGTATTTCTTGTGCCGGAACGCCGCACTCTTTTTTCCAACCATTATTCATCGGGCCGCCAGACAGGACAATCGCGGGCATATCTAGTGCAGCAGCTGCCATAATGCAGGCAGGTGTTGTCTTATCGCAGCCTGTTGTTAACACAACGCCGTCAATTGGATAGCCATGCAATATCTCGACAAGACCAAGATAAGCCAGATTGCGATCAAGGGCTGCAGTTGGGCGCCTTCCCTGCTCGGCTATAGGGTGAACTGGAAACTCCATTGGAATGCCCCCAGCGTCGCGTATGCCCTCCTTCACCCGCTGCGCTAGCTGAATGTGGTGCCTGTTACACGGTGTGAGGTCACTGCCTGTTTGTGCAATACCAATTATCGGCCGACCAGACTGTAATTCATTGCGTGTTAGACCATAGTTTAAAAAGCGTTCCACATAGATAGCCGTTTGATCTGGTTCCGCAGGATTGTTTAACCAATCCTCACTGCGTAGCCGCCTCTTTTTTTGATCATTTTTACTCATGGAATGCTCCTCATGATAAGTCTTAGGCTGAAATATAACTTGTTTTGACGGTAGTATAGAATTCTTTGGCGTATGTGCCTTGCTCGCGTGTGCCAAAGCTGGAGCCTTTATTACCTCCAAATGGTACGTGATAATCAACGCCCGCGGTTGGCACATTCACCATTACCATGCCTGCTTGTGCGTTGCAGCGAAAGTGCGTTGCATGCTTTAGGCTCGTGGTACAAATACCAGACGACAGACCAAACTCTGTGTCATTGGCAATTGCCAGAGCTTCATCATAGTCTCTCGCCTTGATAACGCTTGCTATGGGTCCAAAAATTTCTTCACGGCTGATGCGCATTTCAGGCGAGCAGTCGACAAAGAGGGCCGGCGTTAAGTAAAAACCCGGTGTCTCGCGCTCTACTTGCTCGCCGCCCACTAGCAGTGTCGCCCCTTCTTCGCGGCCAACATTAAGATAAGACAGATCCGTATCTAACTGACGTTGATCAACCACAGGCCCTATGTGTGTACCGTCTTTCAAGGCGTTATCAGTGATCAATTGCTTTAGGCGCGTTTCGACACCAGCTACAAATTCATCATATACACCAGCGGTCACAATCAAGCGGCTTGAGGCAGTACAGCGCTGACCAGTAGAGAAAAATGAACCCTGAACGGCTGTTTCAATCGCGTTCGCCATATCGGCGTCATCTAGAATCACAAGAGGGTTTTTGCCGCCCATTTCTAATTGCACCCGTGCCAAGCGCTCGGCTGTTTGTACTGCAATCTGTTTGCCTGTACCAACCGAGCCGGTGAATGTAACGGCGTCAATACCAGCGTGATTAACTATCGCATCGCCCACCATGCGACCAGGGCCAATAATCATATTAAACACCCCAGCAGGGACGCCGCATTCATCTATAATTTCAGCCAGCAAATGCGCGGAACCCGGTACCAATTCAGCAGGCTTGAACACAACAGCATTACCATAAGCAAGCGCTGGTGCAATCTTCCATGCCGGAATAGCTATAGGAAAGTTCCAAGGTGTTATCATACCTATTACCCCAACGGCTTCACGCTGAACAGCAACCTCGAGGCCCGGACGCACACTGTCGACTAGCTCCCCTGCTTGGCGTAATATTTCAGCTGCAAAAAATTTAAAGATAGAGCCTGCACGGTGACTTTCACCAATAGCTTCTGGCAGGGTCTTACCTTCTTCACGCGCCAGCATATTGCCCAGAATAACCTTGCGTTCCAAAATTGTATTACCAATTTTATCGAGAATATCACTACGAGCCTGAATACCCATCGCCACCCATTTTGGTTGCGCGTCTTTTGCTGCAGCTACAGCGCGGTCAACATCAGATGCCTCACCTCTGGCATATTCACCGATGATATCATTGGTGTCAGAAGGATTGATGTTTTGACAGACAGAAGCGCCAGATACCCATTCGCCAGCAATATAATTTGATTTAGTCATAGTCTTTTTCCTTTAGATGGACGCACCTATAAGAGGCCACGTGCCGCTAGATTTTTCATGAAAGCATTAATGCCAAACGTCCAAGGTTTAGCCTTGTCGCTGGTAGTTACTGTATTTGTTAATTTGCCGAGCTTTGGAGAACTGATAGACACCACATCACCTAATTTATGGGTAAATCCTTGACCTACTTCATCACGGTCTTGTGTCGGTGCAAACAGGGTGCCGGTAAATAAAATAAAACCATCAGGATATTGGTGGCTGTCATTAATTGTTTGCGCCACAAGGTCTGTGATATCACGACTAATTTCACTCATGCGGCTCTCGTCGGAAAGCTTATAACCATCCTTACCGTCAATCATTAAAGCAACAGTGGCAGAGCGAATATCATCTATTGTAAAAGCATCATCAAGCAAGCGGATAAAAGGGCCAATACTGCACGACGCATTGTTATCTTTCGCCTTACCAAGCAAAAGCGCGCTGCGGCCTTCCACATCGCGTAAATTCACATCATTGCCTAGCGTTGCTCCCACAATTTTGCCCAAAGGCGTAACGACAAGCACCACTTCTGGTTCTGGATTATTCCATGTAGAAATGGGGTTTAAGCCTACTTCATCACCGAGACCAACGGCTGATAATATTTGCGATTTTGAAAAGACTTCGGCGTAAGGTCCAATGCCAACTTCAAGATATTGGCTCCATATGCCCTCATCAATGAGATAGTCCTTGAGCTTAAGCGCTTCACTTGAGCCGGGTGTAATCTTTGACAGATCACCACCAATGGCACTCATAACTTTACCGCGCATGTTGCTAGCCTTGGCTGGATCACCAGCCGCATTTTCTTCAATCACACGCTCAATCATGCTGCAGGCGAAAGTCACGCCACAGGCTTTGATCGGCTGAATATCAACAGGTGCCAAAAAATATGGTTTTGTTTCATCACGGCTTTTAGACAGCGTATTTTTTAGAATATCTTCAACACTACCCAAGTTTGCTAAGTCACCTGCTTCAGCTATTAATTTAAGTGCCCCGTCCGCTATCAGGTCCGAGATTGTAGCGCGCACACCAGATAGGTCTAACACGCCTTTACCTGATATAAGCACTGGTGATGGCCCCGCCATTTTATTAATAGCGCTCTGGGGATGCCAAACCCGACCCAGTAGCGTCGCGTCAGGCCAGTCTTTTGGTAAAAATTCTTCTATAAGTGACATACTATTAACCCTTAAAGCTTGAAGCTGGCAGCCCTACGGCATCCACCTGGATAGAAAATAAATTACCAGCAAGGGGTTCCTCATCCCACCTACCCTCCGCTTCAACGCCTTGGGCTGCAGTCGTAATGTATAAAGTGTCTAAATCCGAGCCGCCAAACG
>CBFDBT010000175.1:0-5570 GCA_965603115.1 uncultured Alphaproteobacteria bacterium | reverse complement strand
TTATGCCTTCGCACATGATTATACATTGTTAGTCTATCATGACTATATCAGACCTGTTTCTGACGTGTTTGCTGTATTGGGCGTGTGGTGGATGTCTCAATATTTTACAAAACCAATACCAAAAGCTATTTTTAAAAGGCTATACCCATTTAGCTTTCCCATTTTCTGTCTACATGCACCTTTTTTAAGTGTTATATGGAAAATTTACACAATTTATTTTATACAAACATCAAGCACCTACATTTATTTCCTAATATTCGCGATGCCTATTGCTGTGTTGCTATGTGTGGGCCTAGCGGTCGTTGGAGAAAAACTC
This sequence comes from uncultured Alphaproteobacteria bacterium, assembly GCA_965603115.1. Classification (GTDB taxonomy): domain Bacteria; phylum Pseudomonadota; class Alphaproteobacteria; order Sphingomonadales; family Kordiimonadaceae; genus CBFDBT01. Next base: position 5,254 of record CBFDBT010000175.1, on the reverse strand, counting down.
GCTCCCAGTTTATGGGCCTTTGTAATGGGGCAGCGGTCAAGGAGCTTTGTGGAAACCTCGAGACAAAAGGCTGTCGCTGAATAAAAGCTTTGCAATTCTATAGTTAGAGTTTCACAAATAGCTCTCTGTTAAAACCCCATCATATTCGATGTGCCTTTAGGCAAAGTCACTACTAGGCCGTCTAACTCTTTTGTCATTATAATTTGGCATCCTAGGCGGCTTGTCGCGTGTAAATCAAAAGCTAGATCGAGCATTTCTTCCTCTTCTTCTGAGGCAACATTCAGCTTATCAAAATGCTCTTTATCGACGATGACATGGCACGTTGAGCAGGCCATATTGCCTTCGCAGGCGCCTTCAATATCAATATCGTTATTATGCGCAATAGCCAACAAACTATCGCCTTCATTTGCACTACATTTCCATGTCTTGGCGCCATCAGCACTGACAAAAGTTACGTTTAACATTATTTTACTCCACCAAGGTCTTTAACAACTTCAATCAGGCGATCAGCGGCATAATCCACCTCTTCTTGTGTGGTAAAGCGACCAATGCCGATGCGCAAAGTCGAACTGGCGTCATTATCGCTCAAACCAAGAGCCTTTAAAACATGAGATGGATTTTTAGTCGCAGAAGAACAGGCTGAACCAGAGGAAATAGCAATATCGCGCAAGTTAGACATTAAATCTTCTATCTTTAATCCCGGCAGGCAAATATTTAAATTGCCGCACCAACGCTGATCAATAGAGCCGTTAATTTTCATGCCTTTAATATTAGCAGTTAGTTTGCTGACGAGACCATCCATCAACTGCTTTAACCGTCCGGCTTCTTGAGCAATTTCCTCGTTTGCAATTTCACTGGCCTTACCCAGCGCAACGCAGAGAAATGGACTCATTGTGCCTGCCCTCAAATTATATTGCTGGGACCCGCCGCTAATCAGACGTGAAACCAGACGCTGTTTGTTGGATTTCATATAAGCTGCACCAATGCCTTTGGGACCATAAAATTTATGGGCTGTAAAACTAAGAAAATCGATGCCCATATCTTCAACATCTAGTGGAATTTTACCAAAAGCTTGTGCAGCATCTGTGTGAAAAAGGGCCCCTGATCCATGGACAATTTCCGCGATTTCTTTTATCGGCTGAATAACCCCAATTTCATTATTGACCGCCATCACTGATACGAGAGCTGTTTTATTGCTCAGAACAGCTTTCAGAGCATCTAGATCAACAAGACCACTTTCTTGTACAGGTAATGTCGTCAAACACCCCCCTGCTCTGTCTACCGCATCTCTAGCAGGTTCCAGCACAGCTTTATGCTCTGTGGCAAGTATGATCATATCGGGTCTAATGGATGAAAGTGTATCCATCACACCTTTTATTATCAGGTTATTGGATTCTGTTGCACCAGATGTAAATATAATTTCCTCAGACTTAGCATTCAGGGCTTCTGCAACTTGCTTGGTAGCTATTTCAATCGCAGCTTCTGCCTCCCAGCCGAATTTATGGCTGGCGGAATGCGGGTTGCCAAACTTATCAGTAAGGTAAGGCATCATTGCGTCTATAACGCGCGGGTCGACAGGTGTTGAAGCCTGATAGTCGAGATATAGTGGCAGCTTAAGCATTATTACGCCTTTTCTCAGTGCGTTTATATAAGTCAGCATACACGCTTAAAAATTTATCAACATCATCTGCTGTACTGTTAAATCCAAGAGATACACGGATTGAACTATTGGCAAGGCTATCTGCAAGCCCTAAAGCAGAGAGAACATGACTGACCTTCACTTTTCCTGAGGAGCAAGCAGAGCCTGATGACAAGCTGATACCAGCCAAATCAAAATGCATAACCTGTGTTTCTCCGCTAATGCCTGGTAAAATTATACAGCTTGTATTGGCGATACGGTCAACTTTGTCCGCCACAATCATTATGTCATTCCCGATTTTGCGAATCCCACTCTCTAAGTGCTCTTTAAGTTCACGGATTTTATCTATACTCGCAATATCTTGGAAAGCATCCAATACCGCCGCACCAAAACCAGATATGGCGGCCACATTTTCAGTGCCAGAGCGACGGCCAAGTTCTTGACCCCCGCCTTCTATGATAGACTTAAGCGGTGCAGTTGGTTTTAAAACAATGGCTCCAACGCCTTGCGGCCCACCCATTTTATGGGCAGATAGAGTCAGGTAATCAACACCCAGTGCTTCAAAATCAATTGCAATTTTACCGCTGCCCTGTACTGCATCACAGTGAATTTTAGCACCAAACTCTGAGGCTATCGCGGCGCAGTCGGCAATAGGCTCTATGGTGCCTATTTCATTATTTGCCAGCATGACACTAACTAGCGCGGGTTTTGGAGCGGTTTGTAGTAAATCATGCAAATGATCAAGCGATACCAAACCCGATTCGTCAACATTAATATAATAAACAGGAATATCTGCTGATTTTGCCGTAGCCAACACGCTATCATGTTCTAATTTCGAGACGATGAGTGACGCAGCGCCTGTGCCTTTTAAAACTGTGTTGTTGGCTTCAGTACCACCTGATGTAAAGACAATATCCCGCGGTCGCGCATTAATTAAAGATGCCACTTTTGCACGGGCTTCTTCAATGGTTTTACGAGCATTTCTGCCTGACGCATGCACAGATGATGCATTGCCAACATGACGCATTGCGTCCACCATTGCCTCTATAACAACTGCTTTAGTTGGGGCTGTTGCATTATAATCCATGTATATATTTTCAGTCATATTAGGAGTGATAGAATGATCTGGCTAAGCAATCAATCGTAATCATACTTGCGACTTTGCGAAAAATCGCTATAAACCCTAGAATATACTAGGATTTAGCCAAATTCAGCCTATATCCAAATTGAAACATTATATCATCGAGCTTTAAATTTATGCCTGAAATTATATTTAATGGTCCTGAGGGACGACTTGAAGGTCGCTACCAACCGGGTAAATCCCCTACAGCACCTGTCGCCCTTATTCTACATCCTGATATGAATCAGGGTGGTAATATGAATAATAAAGCAGTTTATTATCTCTTTCATGCTTTCGCACATCGGGGTTTTGCTACTCTAAGGTTTAACTTTAGAGGCGTTGGCCGCAGCGTTGGTGAATACGATGAAGGCGTTGGTGAACTATCTGATGCTGCCTCTGCGCTTGATTGGCTACAATCCATCAATCCTAATTCCTCAGGAACATGGGTTGCAGGCTCTTCTTTTGGGGCTTGGATTGCCATGCAGCTTTTAATGCGCCGTCCTGAAATTAAAGGCTTTATTTCGGTTGCACCACCGGCAAATATGTATGATTTCTCATTTTTGGCCCCCTGCCCGAGCTCTGGAATCATTGTTCAGGCTGAGCAAGATGACATGGTCACCAGTATTTCTATACAAAAACTTGTGGAAAAGCTCAAAACGCAAAAAGCGATCACGATTGATCATGAAGTTGTCCCTGGTGCGACACATTATTTTGATAATAAGCTGGAAGAATTAATGATGGTTGTGAACCAATATCTCAACAAGAGATTGGCCCCCACAGAATAATATTATTTTTGTGTTATAGATTTATAAAGAGGCCTGCTTTTTGTGGGCCTTTTTTAATAAGGCTCACTGATCACACCGCCAACACATGGCTCGTCAACCCCGGTAATGGATGGCAAGGAAGCAGGAAGGCTTAACAGTCGCCGAACGGCTAAAAAGGCAAAGGCTTCAGCTTCTAGTGCATCTCCTCGCCAGCCCAGCACTTCTACCGGATCAATCATTACAGATGTATGGGCTCTAAGGCGACGCATCAGGGTTTTATTATGACAGCCACCACCGCAAACATACCAAGCTTCAACTGGTTTGGGAAAATGGCTCTGCGCAGCCACAACACTTTCCACCACAAAATCAGTAAGTGTAGCGGCTCCGTCTTCCGCTGAGAGCCCTCGCGCTGATTGTACATTAAAGTCATCACGGTCAAGCGATTTTGGAGGAACTTCATCAAAATAAGGGCTGTTCATCAATTGTGATATAACTTCCGTATGGGCAATGCCACGTGCTGCCAGTGCCCCATCCTTGTCACAAGCAACGCCCGTGTGAACTTCTGCCCAGTCATCGAGCACCGCGTTTGCGGGTCCAGTGTCAAATGCAAGGATAGCGGGGTTTTCTTCGTCATCAGAAAAATCAATCCAGGTTACATTTCCCACGCCGCCAAGGTTAATAACAGCAACCGTATCGTGGCGACGTTCTCTTTTGAGAAGGGCGCGGTGATACAGCGGAACAAGCGGTGCGCCTTCTCCACCATGGGCTAAATCATTGGACCGAAAATCATTTACAACTTTAATGTCTGTGCGGCCTGCAAGACGACCACCATCCCCTATTTGCCAGCTCCAACCTTTATCCGGTCTATGGGTCACTGTATGACCATGAAAACCGATGACATCAATCTGGCTGTGCTCTAGATGCGTGAGGGATAAAAGCTCTTCAACCGCTTTATAGTGCATATCTGTGAGCTGCCGTTCTAATAAACGGATTTCTTCAGGCGGATTAGTTCGGTCGTGTGTTTTTGCTGCTATTGCTAAACATTCTTTGATCTGCGCCCTCAACTCCGGAGAATATGACACAGTAAGGGATGGCCCAAGTCGGTCTATAGTTTCACCATCGGTATAGATCATCGCTGCGTCTATACCATCCATTGATGTGCCGGACATAAGCCCTATTGCACAGTATATGCGTTTTTGGTTCATAGAATGTCACTCATACTTAAAAGATATAAAAGAATCACAAAAGCTAGTTGGCCTAGCATTTACCTTATGCTACTAGACTCTCCACGCAAAGAACTCTTTTACACGGAAACACCCATGAGTAGTCTAAAGTCTGATTTTTTAAATATTTTAACCGAGCGTGGTTTTATCCACCAGATGACGGATAGCGCATCGCTTGATGCAAAAATGTCAAAAGGACCTATCAAAGCCTATATTGGTTTTGATTGCACAGGGCCTTCCTTGCATGTCGGCTCGCTCGTTCAGATCATGATGCTCAGATGGTTACAAATATGTGGACATAAACCAATTGTGCTTCTTGGTGGCGGCACCACAAAGGTTGGGGACCCATCAGGTAAAGACGAATCTCGTCGCATCCTCAGCGAAGATAGTATCAAAGACAATATGGTCGGCATAAAGGGTATTTTCGAGCAATTTATCAATTTTGGTGAAGATAAAAGTGATGCGATGCTGGTCAACAATGGTGATTGGCTGGACGAGTTGAAATATA
>CBFDBT010000174.1:0-5718 GCA_965603115.1 uncultured Alphaproteobacteria bacterium | reverse complement strand
TAAAAATAAGACTATAAAAAAGAATGGAATTAGTAAGTTAACATGAAGACCTGTACTAAAAGTTCCATAGCCAAAAACCCAAATCATGATGATGATGAGGAGAGCTCTGCCAGAGTTTTCCTTATATAATAAGTCTTTAAGCATAATAGCGAAGACGACGAGCAACGGGGCAAAGTCATGGGCATGAAAATAGGGTGATATGAATGTTGGTAATACTGTGAGCGTTAAAAGTCTTGGAATAAATTTTATTGTGTTTTTCCATGTATAGACGGTTACAGCAATTGCAATTATAGCCCCAAGTATATGCACCGTAGAGGCAATAAACTCATTGCCTGTGATTTTTAAAACCATATTCCATAGAGTAAAGGAAGATGCCGTGGATATCCCGTCTGGCGAATATTCTGAATCGAGGCTTTGGCCAAAGTTATCGTAAAAAAGAATCCATGCCTCTGCCCCAAATATCATGAATGATAACGTGACGAAAATAGCCAAGGTGACAGTGCCGCTGGCAATTGTTTTCCATTGCCCCGTTAACAGTAAACATAATGGAATCGCAACGGCTAAGTGTGGCTTGAAGCTCAAGATAGCTAAAAGAATTCCGGCAAGAATATATTTCTTGTTATCAAGACACAAAAGTCCTCCAGCTAAAGATACCGTCAATAGATAGCCGGTCTGGCCCATAAGTGCAGAATATAAAAAAAGCGGTGATAAAGCTGTGGCGGCAAGTACCAAATAGTTTCTGGTTAAATGGTAGATTAGACCCAATAGCAGCACAAAAGGTATGCCAATCCATATGGATAGAGCGACGGGGTAGGATAGTGTGCTTAAAGGGGCCCATACCAAAAGAGCGTGTGGAGGATAACTAAAATGAGCTTTGCCTGGCATGGTAACGTTAAAGTCTTTACGCCAAACCTCCTCCAGTTTTTTTTCATCATATATGCTTGAGAAATTGTTATTTCTTGCAAGCTTTCCTGCTGTATAAAATACTCTGAAATCCATGCCGACAGCTGATCCGTATATATTGTTATAATATTGATCGATAGGCTGGAGTGCTTTCATGGACGGGATAGCTAAGGTCGTAGCAAACATGAAATATAGAGCTATGATGACTAGGCCAATTGGGCTTTTCCATAGGGGCTGTAATCTATCTTTTAGTGAGGTCATTACTGCCTTTGTTTTGCCCATAGCCTTTAACCCCATTGTTAGCCCTGTATAATGTGCAAGCCTACAAGGCTTTTATGAGCTTTAAAAGGTTTCATCAATAAGTCCCTGCTTTTATGCCCTGACATATAAAAAAGGGCACCCATTGCTTATGGATGCCCTTCACTAAAGTCTCATGTTTCTAGTGCATTTTGCCAAGTGGCACCATCACATGTACTAAGGGGGTCTTATCCCACATCACATATGGTCCACCATTATAAGGGTCCCGAGGTAAACCCTCTAGGATTTCAGTGGATGGCATGAGAAGCATTAAATGCGGCCCTTCCTGAACCCAGTTGCCACCATCATTTTGATCGGTAGCTGCTGGGTTATCATTATTAACCATTGCATCACCCATTAGCATATATGAATAGCCAACTACATCAGTAGAAAAAGGTTCACCAACTGCCATTGCTTTAAACCAGCGCGACCAAGTTTCGTCATGGCATATAGGGTGGTTATCCATTGGGATAAGACTTACGCCTGGAACACAGGTCCAGCCGTTGTCGCCTTCACGCAGTATAGAGCCGTCCATATCCATGATGGTGGCCTTGGCGGAGATGCCATCGGGGGCGGCGCTCATCGCCCGCGCAATTTTGGTGGCATTACTCTCACTTTCTGCATAACCAGCAGGAGTCATAAAGATTAAAGTGCAGGCAAGGCTCAGAATATATTTTTTAAGTGACATGATAGCTCCCTATTTTCTTTTTTATATGAAACGCAATACATACTTATTAGATTAATATGCAACTGAACAAGCTACGATATGAATAGATGAGCATCTATATCACATTTTATGTGGGTCGCAAATATCTTCTTAGGGTTGTTCTATTATAATCTGGTCAGCTAAAATAATTGGCACCGAAGATTATGTCTTCGGCACCATTTGTTGTTTAATTTAATGACGTTATTTTACGATGATGCGATGTGCTTTTGTCACATTATCTTCTATCTTGGGCACGGTTACGCTTAAAACGCCATCTTTCAGATCAGCCTTGATGTTATCAGCATCGATAGCACGGGGCAAAGTGTAGCTTCTGAGAAAATTACCAAAACGCCGCTCGGTAATATGGGTATCTTCTTTCTCTTCATCGCGTTCAATAGTTTTTTCGCCCTTGATCGTCAAAGTGCCATCGTTAAAGTCGATATCAATATCGTCATTGCTCAGGCCGGGGAGTTCAGCTGTTAGCGTTAATTCTTCATCAGTTTCCACCACATCAATGTCTGGAAAGAAGAAGAAATTTTCAGACATTTCATCACTAAGCATTTTGCTCTTTGATGATGCAACCTGCTCGGACTTTGCGTTGCTGAAGAAGTTGTGGAAAAGGTCATCGATTTCACCGCGCAAGGCAGAATATAAGCGGTGATCGCCCAAATTACCTTTGAGAAACTGTAAGTCGACAGGGATCATGGAATGTTTCATTTTTTGTCTCCTGTTAGAGTTAAAGGATACACAAAACGGGGCACGGAGGAGCGCCATTTTTAGAGTATAGTCGAGGAGGCCAAAATTACCTTGATTTGTATCAAATTTTGAGAAGATTTATACTATGACTTCACTTTTACTTGCCATCTGTCAGCCACTTTCGCTAGCATGCTGGAGGTGGAAATAATGAGGATAGCACGTGATGGTAAGAAAAGCAGAATGTTGTTGTGGCTCTTGTGTTGTAGAGCTTGATTCAGAGCCAATGGTTAATGCGGTTTGTAATTGTAACAACTGCAAAAAGCGAACGGGCAGTGCTTTCGGCATGCAAAGTTATTTTCGAGAAAGTAGCTTTTCAATAGTGTCAGGTAAAACTTCAAAGTATGAGATCAGTAATGACTTCGGTAAGCAAGAAAGATATTTCTGTTCAAAATGTGGCACAACTTTATACTGGTATGCTGAGGTTTTTAAAGGTTTTGTCGGCGTAGCTGGTGGCTGTTTTATAGAAATGCCTCTACCTGAACCAAAACATAGCGCTATGAATGAAAATAAATGTGAATGGGTACATTTCCCAACCTCAATGAAAAAAACATTCACTGCAGATGATGTACCAGCCGCTTAAATAAGAAGTAGTATAGGCCTATGACACCACATATGAATAATGCAGCCACTATTTTTACCTGTGCCGAAATGGCGGAGGCGGACAAATATACAATAGAGCATGGCACGGCTGGTATAACCTTGATGGAGCGTGCCGGGCGCGGTGTGGCCGAGGTCGCGGAACCTATTTGGCGCGATGCGGGCAGTGCAGGGACTATCCTCGTCATATGCGGCCCGGGCAACAATGGCGGCGATGGGTATGTGGCTGCTAGGTGCCTTGCAATGCAGGGCATTGAAGTTCGTGTTGCTCAGTTGGGCAATGCTGATAAGCTTCGCGGTGATGCAGCCGAGGCCCGTGATAAGTGGCCAAGTGAAATCGAGAACATTAATAAAATATCCCTAAAAAATGTTTCGCTAATTATTGATGCTTTATTTGGTGCTGGCTTAAACAAGGCCATCGAAGGCGCGGCTGCTTCTGTCATAAAAGAAATTAATGCATCTTCTGCTCTAGTTGTATCGGTTGATGTTCCTTCAGGACTATCAGGCGATAATGGTGCTGTTAACGGCGCGGTTATAGAGGCTGATCATACAGTCACGTTCGAGCGAAAAAAGCCGGGACACTTACTTTATCCGGGACGCAAACTCTCAGGCCATGTGCATCTCGTAGATATTGGAATTAATCCAGCCTGTCATGCAATTATAAAAGCCAAAACATTTGAAAACAGGCCCTCTCTTTGGAGTCACTTACTGCCGACTGAACGGGCTGAGCAGCATAAATATAACCGCGGCCATGTGATGGTGCTGGGGAGTAGGGCGCCCATGCTTGGAGCCTGTAGGTTAACGGCACTGGCAGCTCTTCGTACAGGCAGTGGTCTCGTTACGCTGATGGCACCCAAGGGGACTTATGACATACAAGCAGCAGCACTGGATGATATATTAGTCGTCAATATGGCAAAGCAGAATAGCTTTGTCAGTCGATTAAAAGATGATCGTATTACAGCCGTGGCCATAGGCCCAGGCGCTGGCGTCAGTATTGAGACTAGGAACTTAGTTTTAAAAACTCTTGAAACGGAAAGAGCAACCGTACTTGATGCGGATGCTTTAACCAGTTTTATTGATCAGCCCGCTAGTTTATTTAAAGCTATTACTGGCCCAGCAGTCCTTACGCCGCATACGGGGGAGTTTCAGAAATTATTTCCTGATTTAGATTATGGTCGTGATAAACTTGCTGCCGCGCGCACGGCAGCCAAGCGCTCTGGTGCTGTAATAATTCTCAAAGGCCCAGATACGGTGATTGCGTCACCCTGCGGATTGGCCGCTATAAATAGCAATGCGCCATCGCATCTGTCTGTGGGGGGAACAGGCGACATACTCACGGGTATGGTCGCTTCCTTAATGGGGCAGGGCATAACGGCCTTTGATTCGGCTTGTGCTGCTGTTTGGCTGCACGCAAAAGCGGCTCAAAGCTATTCTCGCGGCATGATAGCCAGTGATTTGCTTACTGAAATCCCGTCAGCCCTTTCAAAAGCGACAGAAAAGGGCCTAAAAACGCTCTAAAATACTAAAGTTTCGATTTCTATAATAGAAAGTACTTGTGCTGATAGAAATGGCTGCTATAAGCGGCGGCGAGTTTCCTGATGACGCATTGATAGCGTCAATTCAGTGTTGCCAATATTTTTGCTGTTTACCTAGGTAGCAAAAAGGCACATTGAAAAGAAATTCGGATGAAAGTGCGGGCGTGGCGGAATTGGTAGACGCGCTAGATTTAGGTTCTAGTATCCTTGTGGTGTGGAAGTTCGAGTCTTCTCGCCCGCACCAAATCATCCGAGGTCTCAGGGTTACATTTACACGAATTAGCAAAGAGCCTCACGATGAAAATTGAAGAGCTTCAAAATAGCGGTCTAGACCGTGAATATAAAGTTATCATAACCGCCTCAGATATTGATGGGCGTTTGAACACCATTTTGAATGAATACCGCACTAAAGTTAAAATGAATGGCTTTAGACCAGGTAAGGCGCCTTTGACGCTGCTTAAAAAGCTTCATGGTGAGCGAGCAATGGGGCAGGTTGTTCAAGAATCAGTTAATGATTCTGTTGAAAAACTTTATGCCGATAACGACATCCGTCCAGCAGCGCGCCCAGACATTGATTTTGGCGATGTGAATCCTGATGATATTAAAGAGGGTTCAGACATGACTTTCACTGTTAAAGTGGAAGCCTTGCCAACGGTTGATATTTCAGATTTTAAAGCACCAGCCCTTGAGCGCCTAACGACTACGGTTAGCGACAAAGCTGTTGATGAGTTTTGTACCAATCTAGCAGCGCAACAAAAACGCTTTGAAAAAGCCGCTAAAACTACAAAAGCTGCAAACGGCAATGCCGTGTTGATGGACTTTGTTGGTAAAATTGACGGTGAAGCCTTTGAAGGCGGTTCTGGAGAAGATTTCCAGCTTGAATTGGGTTCAGGGTCTTTCATTCCTGGGTTTGAAGAGCAACTT
>CBFDBT010000173.1:0-5725 GCA_965603115.1 uncultured Alphaproteobacteria bacterium | reverse complement strand
TATGAAGCTTGACCTGATTAATGATAGAAACCGGGAAATATTCCGGTCCATAGTTGAAACCTTCTTGGAGACAGGCGACCCTGTTGGCAGTCGCACACTCTCCAAGCATGGCAGCATATCTGTGTCTCCCGCTACTATTCGCAATGTTATGTCCGATCTGGAAGAAGCCGGGCTGATATTAGCCCCGCACACATCAGCCGGACGTATTCCAACTGATTTGGGTTTAAGGCTTTTTGTCGATGGCATGCTGGAGGTTGGCAATTTAACGGGCGAAGAGCGGGCTAGTATTGAAGGTCAATGCAACGCCAGTGGGAAAACCATTGAAAATACTTTATCTGAAGCGAGTAAAATGCTTTCTGGCCTTTCGCACTGTGCCAGTGTGGTGATCGTACCCAAATCAGATGTCGCGATTAAACATATCGAATTTGTTCCCTATACCCACGGCAAAGCGCTGGTGGTTTTGGTGGCTGAAGATGGCAGTGTTGAGAATCGTATTATCGATTTGCCGCTTGGACTGCCGCAATCGGCGCTCACGCAAGCCAGCAATTATTTGAATGCGCGCCTTGTGGGTAAAACCTTACCGCAGGCAAGCGAGCTTATTGAAGCTGAACTGATGGCACATCAGGCAGAATTAGATAAACTTACCGCCAAGGTCGTTGAAAGCGGTATAGCCATTTGGTCAGGATCAAAAGAGGCTAACCCTTCACTGATTGTGTCAGGACAGGCAAATTTACTGGACAATGTCACCGCTATGGAGGATATGGAGCGCATTCGTCATTTATTTGAGGACCTTGAGAGCAAGAAAGAACTGATAAATATGCTTGATCTGGCCCGCGATGGACGCGGCGTCAGGATGTTTATTGGCTCGGAAAATAATTTATTTTCACTTTCGGGTTCATCTCTCGTAGTTTCTCCCTATATAAGTGGCGCAAATAAAATTGTTGGGGTGATTGGCGTTATTGGGCCGACACGGCTGAATTATGCACGGATCATCCCTATGGTGGATTACACGGCCAAGGTCGTAAGCCGCTTATTGTAAGGATGAGAAATGAGTAAGAATAAAAAAAATAGTGAACAAGATGCTGTTGATATTGACGTGAATGCTTTTGAAGAAGCCCCTATTGCTGAAGATGTGGGGACTGAAAAAGCTGAAGCTGAAACAGCGCCCATCAACGATTCGGCGAAAGTAGAGCCGGAAGTGGCACCTGTTGGTGAAGCTGATGTCATGGAAGTGATTGAAAAGCTTAACGCTGAAAATGCACAGTTGAAAGATCAGCTGCTTCGCTCGCGTGCAGAAACTGAAAATGTTCGTAGACGCGGTGAGCGTGAAAAAACAGACGCTGGCGCTTACGCCGTTACTGGCTTTGCTCGTGATATGTTAACCGTTCTCGATAACATGCGCCGCGCGCTGGATGCCATGCCAGAAGAAGTGGCAGAAGACATGAAAGCCTTCATTGAAGGGGTTGAGCTAACAGAGCGTGAGTTGTTGAAAACGTTTGAAAGCCACGGCATCAGCAAAGTACACCCTGAACTTGGTGAAAAATTTGACGCCAATGTTCATCAGGCCATGTTTGAAATGGAAAGCGACGAGCATCCACACGGTCATATCGCACAGGCTGTTGCTCCGGGGTATTTGATCAAGGACCGCTTATTGCGCCCTGCCATGGTTGGTACGGTTAAAAAGAAGTAGGGTCTTTAAACGTTCAGGCGCCACGGAGGCTTACGTGCTACGCACGGCGGGCCTTGCCCTTGCCTCACCAGTGAACTGGTTCGGATACAATATTTGAAATAAATTAAAAAGCCCGCCATTTGGTGGGCTTTTTTGTTGCATGACATGACAAACAAACACGGTCGTCATTCCCGCGAAGGCGGGAATCCAGTACCAGAAAGAAACTTATAATTCGTAGAATTATTCATAACTTACGATTTACTTACAGGCATCCTTAGATATAGTTATATTTCTTATTTTTGAGGGAGAATTATGAAGAGGTTACATGCATTTTTAGCAATCATGCTTTCATGGGGGCTCATGGTATTTGTTGCTAATATAGTTAGCCCATCTTCCTATGATATGGGAACAAAAAAATTACCAGTTGATTTTATGGAAATTGAGCCAAGCTTATATTTTGCTCAATCAAACATATTGGCACCTTTAGCTGCATTATTATTCATCATTTTGTTACTAAAAATCCCAAGACAAGAAACCAGAATCGAGAATAGTGAAAGTGTCGGGATATTTCGCATTTTCGTTGCATTTTATTTTGATGTGGCGATGTTATGGTCGGCATATTTCGCATTGTTGCCGTTCATTTTTCTCGTATTTGAATCGTTTCACACAGGTATTTTTGAATGGGGGTTCGAAAGAGATTTCCATCAAAGCACAGATACAGCCATCGAAATGTTTTTTGTTTGGTCTATGGTCTATTATTACTATAAACATTTGCTATTACAGAAAGCTACTATTGGTCAATATGTAATGGGTTATGAAATTTCTGATGGTGGTGTGCCATGGACAAGAGTGCGCAGCATCGGGCAGATAATGTATTCTATCTTCTTCCCTGCGATACTAGTACAAAGATTTTTGTTTTATCCATTCCTTAGATGGTATTTTGATTTCTTTGACAGCGTATCCAAATGCAGAAGAGTTCGGACACGGTATCACTAGAGACATGATCAGATATTAAAGCACTTGAGATATCTGATCCATTTTAAGTTTCTTGCTGGTACTGGATTCCTGCCTTCGCAGGAATGACAGTATTTCTTTTGAAAAGAGAACGCAATATCCGCTGGGAACTTGTCCCCAAGGCAAGAACACTAGTGTTCGCCCGCAGGGCTGAAAGCCCGAGGATCAAAACATTAAAGCCCGTTGAAAAAGCGACCCAGTGGTATACCGGCGGGGCAAGAAACGTCTTTGCCTTGGTCGCAATCATAAAAACTGAAAGTGGTCACTTCTGCGCGACCAACTAAATATTCTTTGCGAATTGGCCCCAAGGGTGAGCGGCTATCAGCGCTTGAATCACGGTTATCGCCCATCACGAAAAAATGACCGTTCGGCACAACAATCAGGGGTGTATCATCAAATAGTCTGCTGTCACCGCGCTCATAGATACGGTGGGTAGTCCCGCCAGGCAGTGTTTCGTCATATTCCCGAACAGTGACAGGCTCTCCCCTGTAGTTGGTATATTTCACCCGGCGCATAAATTCCCGTTTAACAATTTCTCCATTGATAAATAGGCGACCGCTTATCATTTGTATTTTATCACCCGGCAAGCCGACAACACGTTTAATCAGGTCTTTATAGTCATCATCTGGGTTTGTGAAAACTGCAACATCACCACGTTCGGGAGCGTCATAAAAAACACTACCTTCGCCAATGGGTGGATCAAAAGGGATGGAAAAGCGATTATAGCCATAGGCGAATTTTGATACAAAAACTCTATCCCCGACCTCTAAAGTCGGCTCCATACTCCCTGAGGGTATATGAAAGGATTGATAACTGAATGTACTGATCAGTAAGAATAGAGCTACAACAACCACGATATCTTTGGCGATGATTTTAATTTGATGGTGCATGAAAGGTCCAAATCTATATGGTAGAATCAAAATATTGCTGGGAGTTTAGCCATCGCAGACAGATTTGCAATGATAGATGCGTCAAACTGATGAATTGCAGAGGATGAAGTGAGTTTATGCCTGAAAAATAGCTGAAATATCAATTTCATGGCAAAAAAAACACAAAAGCAGAAGATTCTTTGCCTCCTTGCCTTGGCAAAGGGAACTATACTCCCTATATAGGCGCTGAACGGGGTTTTATAATTAACCTCAACATGTGAATGAAACTTTCGATTGGAGACTTAGCTCTCGGTGCCGCAGTGTAACAGATGACCCTCTGGTGCAAAAGGGCCTAGCAAGTCGGCTAAAACAAATAAGGTAGTTATGTATGGGTAAAGTAATTGGTATTGATCTTGGAACCACAAACTCTTGTGTGTCCATCATGGACGGCTCTAAGCCAAAAGTTATTGAAAATTCAGAAGGCGGTCGCACGACACCTTCAATGGTCGCCTTTTCAGGTGATGATGAGCGCCTTGTGGGCCAAGCGGCAAAACGTCAAGCCGTTACAAATGCTACAGACACACTTTTTGCTATTAAGCGTTTGATCGGTCGCACATTTGATGATCCAACCACCGCTAAAGACGCGAAAATGGTGCCTTATAACATCATTAAAGCTAAAAATGGCGATGCTTGGATTGAGGCTAGCGGCGAGCAATATAGCCCAAGCCAAATAAGCGCATTCATTTTACAGAAAATGAAAGAAACAGCAGAATCTTATCTTGGTGAACCTGTTACTGAAGCGGTTATCACCTGTCCTGCTTACTTTAACGACGCACAGCGTCAAGCCACTAAAGATGCTGGTAAAATTGCGGGTCTTGATGTTCTACGTATTATCAACGAGCCAACAGCAGCTGCCCTTGCTTATGGTCTTGATAAAGATCACGGCCACACAATTGCTGTGTTCGACCTTGGTGGTGGTACATTCGACGTATCCGTTCTAGAAATCGGTGACGGTGTTTTTGAAGTCTACCAATGGTGATACAGTCCTTGGTGGTGAAGACTTTGATATGCGCCTTGTGGATTATCTTGCCGATGAATTTAAGCGTGAGAACACGGTTGATCTTCGCGAAGATACTATGGCACTTCAGCGCCTTAAAGAAGCAGCGGAAAAAGCTAAAATTGAGCTATCTTCTTCATCTCAAACTGAAGTGAACTTGCCGTTTATCACAGCCGATGCTTCTGGCCCAAAGCACCTTCAGATTAAGCTTAGCCGCTCAAAATTTGAAAGCATTGTTGAAGATTTGATCAAACGTACTCTTGATCCCTGTAAAAAAGCCATAAAAGACGCTGGTCTTTCAACCAGTGAAATTGATGATGTGATTTTGGTTGGCGGCATGACTCGTATGCCTAAAGTTCAGGAAATTGTGAAAGATTTCTTTGGTAAAGAGCCTCACCAAGGTGTGAACCCTGATGAAGTGGTAGCCATGGGCGCTGCTATTCAAGCCGGTGTTCTACAAGGGGATGTTAAAGACGTACTCTTGCTCGATGTTAGCCCGCTGTCTCTAGGTATTGAAACACTGGGCGGCGTATTTACGCGCCTTATCGATCGTAATACTACTATTCCAACCAAAAAATCTCAGGTATTTTCCACAGCCGAAGATAACCAAAATGCTGTAACAATTCGTGTTTATCAAGGTGAGCGCGAAATGGCTGTCGATAATAAAATGCTTGGCCAGTTTGATTTGGTTGGTATTCCACCTGCACCGCGCGGCGTTCCGCAAATTGAAGTTGGTTTTGATATTGATGCCAACGGTATTGTTAATGTATCTGCTAAAGACAAAGGTACAGGCAAAGAGCATCAGATTAGAATTCAGGCCTCTGGTGGCCTCAGTGATGAGGATATCGAGCAAATGGTTCGTGATGCTGAAGCCAATGCCGACGAAGACAAGGCGCGCCGAGAAATGGTTGAAGTGAAAAACCAAGCCGAGGCACTTGTTCACTCTACAGAGAAAAATATCGAAGAACATGGCGATAAAGTTTCTGAAGAAGACAAAAAAGCGATTGAAGATGCATGCGCTGATCTTAAAGCGGCTCTTGAAGCTGGCGATATGGATGTCATCAAGGAGAAGAACGAGGTGCTATCACAGGCAGCTATGAAGCTCGGCGAAGAGAT
>CBFDBT010000172.1:0-5735 GCA_965603115.1 uncultured Alphaproteobacteria bacterium | reverse complement strand
AGGGTCGAGTGACGTCTCTGACAGATTGATTGATGCTTTGCGGCGCTTAGAATATAGGGGTTACGATTCTGCAGGTATAGCGACGGTTCATGATGGTCGCCTTGATAGAAGACGGGCTGAAGGTAAGCTCAATAATCTTGACGCAGTGCTTGATGCTTCACCTCTGCAAGGGCGCATAGGTATCGGACATACTCGCTGGGCAACCCATGGGGCGCCCAGTGTTGCTAATGCCCATCCTCACCGTAGTTCCCATGTGGCTGTTGTCCATAATGGTATCATCGAAAATTTCCAAGAATTATGTGTAAGCCTTAAAGCAAAGGGCTGTGTTTTTGAAAGTGAAACGGATACAGAAGTGATTGCCCACCTTGTAGCTGATTTTGCAAGGCAGGGTAATGATCAGCGAACATGTGTGGCATTAACGCTGAAAGAATTACACGGTGCTTTTGCTCTCGCCATTCTTTTTGATGAAAATGCAGATGTGCTTTATGCGGCGAGGAGAGGCAGCCCCCTTGTCGTTGGCTACGGTGATGGGGAAAATTATATAGGGTCTGATGCAATAGCTTTAGCCAGCCTAACAAATAAAATCACCTATCTCGAAGAAGGAGATTGGGCTGAAGTAACACGAGATTCTGTGCATATATTTGATGAAAATGATACCGAGATTAAGCGAGAAGTAACAACAATCGAGGCGTCAGGGGACCTCATCGAAAAGGGTAACTATAAACATTTCATGCTTAAAGAGATTTATGAGCAGCCCGCAGTAGTTGCTCAGACATTAGGCTCCTATATGGACCCAGTTACTGGCACTATCACTTTACCTAATATGCCATTTGATTTAACCCAAGTTCCCAAGATAACGGTCATTGCCTGTGGCACCAGTTTTTATGCAGCTATGTGCGCTAAATATTGGTTCGAACAGTTGGCACGTATTCCTGTTGAAGTGGATATAGCGTCTGAGTTCCGGTACCGCGAACCCGTGATGCAAAAAGGTGGGCTTGCAATATTTATCTCTCAGTCAGGGGAAACGGCAGATACGCTCGCAGCTCTCAAGTTATGCAAAGAGCAAGAGCAACACATTGCTGTAGTGGTAAATGTCACTACGAGCTCTATGGCGCGAGAAGCAGACCTTGTTTTGCCAACCAATGCTGGGCCGGAAATTGGAGTTGCTTCCACTAAAGCGTTTACATGTCAGCTCACAGTTCTAGCAGCTCTGGCAATTGCCACGGCGGTAAGTAATGGTAACCTTAGCAAATCTGAGGAAGAAGATTTGGTTCATGCACTTGAAGCCGTGCCATCTCGTATGGCTGATGTGCTTAATCATGATGAGGCGATTTGTGCCATAGCGGAAACGGTTTCAAAATGTCGTGATGTTATCTACCTCGGGCGTGGGCTTGATTATCCTATTGCTATGGAGGGGGCTCTTAAGCTTAAAGAGATTAGTTATATTCATGCCGAAGGCTATGCTGCTGGCGAAATGAAACATGGCCCTATCGCCCTTATTGACCAAGATGTCCCTATTATTGTTATTGCACCGTCTGGTCGTTTGTTTGATAAAACCGTGAGCAATATGCAGGAAGTGATGGCGCGTAAAGGGCAGGTTATTCTAATCTCTGATGAAGCTGGTGTTAAAGCACATGGAAGCGGCGCAATTGCAACTATTGCCATGCCAACAGTTAATGAACATGTTGCCCCGCTTCTTTATGCGGTCCCTGTCCAGCTTCTAGCTTATCATGCTGCGGTGCATAAAGGCACAGACGTTGATCAGCCGCGAAATCTTGCGAAGTCCGTTACTGTTGAGTGACATTAGCTTAACTGAGGTTAAAAGGGCACGGGCGATGCAAAGGTTATTTTCTCTTGGGTCGCAGGATGGAAAACTGTCAGACTGGTAGCATGGAGTTGCAATCGGTCAGCGGCTTGGATGGTCTCTGGGCGACCATACAGCGGGTCTCCTAAAATTTCATGCCCCATGCTGAGGCAGTGCACTCGTAGTTGATGCGACCTACCTGTCACAGGATACAGTGCAAGTTTAGTTGCGGAAAGTTCCCGCTCCATGACCTTATAGCGGGTGAGGGCGCTCTTGCCCTTCTCATGATCAACCATCTGGCGGGGTCTGTTGGGCCAATCGCAAATAAGTGGTAGATCTATACTGCCTTCATCATTTTTAACAATCCCGTCAACTCTTGCAATATAGACTTTGTCGGTTTTGCGGTCCTCAAATCCACGACTGATATAACGGTGGGCGTGTTTGTTGAGCGCCATAACCAAAATACCAGATGTCTCCATATCAAGTCTGTGCACCGTAGTAGCAGTAGGAAATTCAGCTTGGACACGGCTCTCTAAGCAGTCTTTATGGTCGTCGTGTTTTCCAGGAACCGACAAAAGCCCACTAGGTTTGTTGAGAACAATCATATGATCATCTAGGTGAAGAATATCAAGTGGCCCATTTGGCGGGCTATAATGCTTTAATGTTGTCATGACGGTCTTCTAGAGTATTTATTCTAAAATAGAAACCATCTGTTTAGACTTGATATTTAAAGTATCTTCATTGGTTTGAAAACTAGTCTGGATAGACTTGAAAGTGGTGCGGCCGATTTCAGTTTGCTCCAATTCAGCAATACCCCACAATTTATATCCATATTTAACTGGTCCTTAATGAATACCCCCCTACATATAAGGAGTGGGATTGTTACTCGGGAAGTGCTATATTATCATATAAAGATATCTTTATTTCGTTATTTACTTTTGGATTGTTTTGATGTATAAGCACCCACTATTGAATATGACATGAAGCTATAGAACAGGCTAGGAGCCAGAAATGACTGAATTTACAGACTATAAAGTCGCTGATATTTCTCTCGCTGATTGGGGCCGTAAGGAAATCAGAATTGCTGAAACTGAAATGCCGGGCCTTATGGCTCTTAGAGATGAATATGGGACAAGTAAGCCACTTGCGGGTGCGCGCATTGCTGGCTGTTTACATATGACAATTCAAACAGCCGTATTGATAGAAACTCTTACAGCGCTTGGTGCTGAGGTTCGCTGGTCATCGTGTAATATTTTTTCTACTCAAGATCAGGCTGCGGCTGCTATGGCTGCGGCTGAAATCCCTGTTTTTGCTTGGAAAGGTCAGACAGAAGAAGAATCTGAGTGGTGCATTCACCAAACGATTAAAGGCCCTGATGGATGGGAGACGAATATCCTTCTTGATGATGGTGGCGACTTAACATCGATTATGCACAATGATTATCCTGACCTTATGGCTAAATGTAAGGGAATTTCTGAAGAAACAACAACTGGTGTGTTGCGCCTTTATGAAATGGCGAAAGCAGACAAACTTCTGGTTCCGGCTATTAATGTTAACGATAGTGTGACCAAGTCCAAGTTCGACAATCTCTACGGCTGTCGTGAAAGTCTTGTCGATGGCATCAAACGCGCAACCGATGTTATGGTTGCTGGCAAGCTTTGTGTGGTTGCTGGGTACGGTGATGTAGGCAAGGGTTCTGCAGAATCTCTTCGCAGCCAAGGTGCACGTGTGCTTGTGACAGAAATTGATCCCATCTGTGCTTTGCAGGCAGCTATGCAGGGTTATGAAGTTGTAACTATGGATGACGCCGCAAAAATTGGTGATATTTTTGTTACTACAACGGGCAACGTTGATATCATAACAATAGATCATATGCGAGATATGAAGGATCGTGCGATCGTTTGTAACATTGGTCACTTTGATAGCGAGATCCAAATCGCAGCCTTGGAAAATTACGACTGGGAAGAAGTTAAGCCACAAGTGGATGAAGTTGTTTTCCCTGATGGCAAGCGTCTTATTGTTCTAGCCAAAGGTCGATTGGTAAACCTTGGCTGTGCAACTGGTCATCCAAGTTTTGTGATGTCAGCCTCTTTTACTAATCAGGTTCTGGCACAAATTGAGCTTTGGGAAAATGCCGATAATTACGGCAAGGAAGTCTATGTGCTACCTAAGCATCTTGATGAAAAAGTAGCAGCTCTTCACCTTGAAAAGCTTGGTGTGAATCTGACTAAATTGAACCAGAAACAAGCCGATTATATCAATGTGCCTGTAGACGGTCCGTTTAAGCCAGATCATTATCGTTACTAAGCACGTAAGGGAATATTATGACAGACTTTTTATTCACGAGTGAATCTGTATCTGAAGGTCATCCGGATAAGGTTTCTGACCGAATTTCAGATGCAATAGTTGATACATATATAGCTAAAGACCCTTATTCACGCGTAGCGGTTGAAACTCTTGTGACGACAAATAAAATTGTACTCGCAGGGGAAGTGCGTGGTGATAAAAGCATCACCAAGGATGTACTTGAAGACGTGGCGCGCAATGCTGTGAAAGAAATTGGCTATGAGCAGGAAGGCTTTCATTGGAAGCATGCTGATGTCGAAGTATTAGTTCACTCACAGTCCGCTGATATTGCCAGGGGTGTGGATTCTGGCGAGAGCAAAGATGAGGGCGCAGGCGATCAGGGCATTATGTTCGGTTATGCTTGTGATGAAACTGAAGTTTTAATGCCCGCGGCTATCGATTTCTCTCACCGTATTTTGAAATCTATGGCTGAAGAAAGACATGCGGACCCTAGCTCACCTTTTGAGCCGGATAGCAAGTCTCAGGTATCCCTGCGTTATGTTGACGGTCGCCCAGTTGAAGCAACCAGTATTGTTGTATCCACTCAACATGCTGCTGAGGCCTCTCAAGATGAGTTGCGTGAGCTTGTTCGCCGTCATGTCGACAAAGTTATACCAGATGGTTGGATGTGTCCGGAAGAAGAGTTTTATGTAAATCCCACAGGTCAGTTTATTATTGGCGGACCAGACGGAGATGCAGGCCTGACAGGGCGTAAAATCATCGTGGATACATACGGCGGTGCAGCCCCTCATGGTGGGGGAGCTTTCTCTGGTAAAGATCCAACAAAGGTAGACCGTTCAGCTGCTTATGTTTCACGTTATATGGCAAAAAATGTTGTGGCAGCTGGTTTGGCTAGTCAGTGTACTATCCAGCTTTCCTACGCCATTGGTGTCGCAAAGCCACTGAGTATGTTTGTTGATACGCACGGCACTTCCGAAGTTGATGTTGATCGCTTATCCAAGGTGTTACAAGAACTTGTTGATCTGCGTCCTCAAGGCATTCGTGAGCATCTTCAGCTTAATCGTCCGATCTATACACCGACATCGTCTTATGGCCACTTTGGCCGCACACCTACCGCTGAAGGTCACTTTAGCTGGGAAAAGACCGACCTTGTAGATGCGCTCAAGCGCTCTTTTTAAGTGGTGGTAGAAATTTATAAAAAGGCGGCTTACAGGCCGCCTTTTTTATTATTCATTTCTTGAGTTTTTCTAAAAATTCTGTTGCGAGGATTTTGCAGCGTTCCACACCCGGTTGGCCATATGGGTCAACACCAAGAAGAGCACCACCAAAAAGTGTTTCCAAAAAGAAATGCATGAAAAGTGCTCCCATACTTTCTTCATTGAGATCATGGATATGGGTATGGCGTACTGGCTGACCTATTTCAGTCAGCGCATGGCGCGTACCTTCTGACATTGCTTTAACAAGGTCATGCAGCGTTAGACCGGCTAAAGACCCCATGCCGATCTCACTGAGAGTATGAGGTAAATGCATTTCAGTATTATCTTCGCGGTCGATGGTGATAAAGCTGAAGCTTTTGTCTTTCGGGCCTTCCATATAAAGCTGGAGCTGGCTGTGCTGATCGAGC
>CBFDBT010000171.1:0-5787 GCA_965603115.1 uncultured Alphaproteobacteria bacterium | reverse complement strand
TTTTTTATGCCGTTAAAGGCCACAAAATGCGGAGTTGGTAACGCACTATATGCGCACCCTTACTACTGAGTGCAATTGTTCGTTAGGGTGATGTCACGGCGGATTTAATCATTGTTGCAATTGGTTTGCCTGCTTTAATAGAGGCGTGGGACGTCTTATATTTTTGACCTAGTAGTTTCATGAGTGTTGCAGCTATTTGCGATGACGTTACATCCCCAATATTCTTCATTTCGCCAAGGGCTGGTGTGTCGGGGCCAATGACACCCATCCAAACGGTATTGTCACCTGCTATATCGGCAATTTTCATCTCGCCGTTCTTGTCTTTATATTTAAAGCGTCCATGATGTTTCCACATTTCAAGATCATCAAAACCACGACCATGGTCGGTGGTGATTAAAAGGGTGGTTTTATTTTTATATTGTGGGTCATTTTGCACCCAGTTCCATAGTCTTGCTAAAAAGGCATCGTTCCTTTGTGCGGCATAAATATATTGGTCATAGTGTCCGTCATGGGCAAAGTCATCAGTTTCACCCAGAGCAATATAGAGCGCCCTTGGCCTTTGTTCTTTTAAATATTCCATGGCAAAATTAAACGTGAAAGCATCCATACGTACTGTATCCCATGGACTTGGCATATCCTTTTGCAGCTGGTTCAATTCTTTAATACGAGGGTTGTCTGAAGTATTCTTCATTGGCTCAAAGCCAGCATTGGTGAAAACCCCACTGCGTTTTTCATTAATAATATATGGGAAAACATCCCAAGAGCCAAAAGCGGCGCTCTTGCCTTTAAAACCTTTTTGGTGATCGAGCCACTCTAAGAAAGTTTTGTTTGGGTTTGCTATTTTATCATTGCTTTTAATGCGTGGGTCGGCAAACCCTGTCAGTATTTCATTATATCCGGGATAGGAAAAATGTAGTTTATTACTCACGCTTGCCCGGCTGCCAATATCCCTATTGCCATAGAGCTGTCCTTCTTTAGATACGACCGTCCACAAAAAAGGAAATAAAGACTTACGCCTGTCTTGCGGACTTTCCATCCAGAATGTCTTTTTAAAGTCGGCATGGGTTTTTTTATAAGCCAGATATTTTTGTTGATCGAGAAAGCCCTTGTCCACCCCTGAGAAAACTTCCTGCCAGCGCACACCGTCTAGGGTAATGAGTATAATGTTTTCAGTTTTGCAGCACTGCTCATCTGCGCGCACGGATAGCGGCGGAAATGCCAACCCCAGCAAAATACTTATCATCATCATAACTTTTGTCATTTTATAGTTTCCTTAAATAGGCACTTCCTAAAACGATAATGTGAAGGTTGCGCCACCGCCTTCCGTTTCACTATACACCACTACATCCTCATGGGCGATTATCTTTGCATTACCACTGTCTTATTTTGCAGCCGATACGAATTAATGGGGAAATTAATATAAAATTGAGTTACATCCCTATTGCAGATAACCATACTCTACCCCTATGCTATCTTTTGGAGAAGATTTTGTTAAGGGGAAGAGCGTGTCGAATTTAAGTGATCAAGATTTGTTTGTGCCGGTTGCTGATTGGGCTGCGCATTTTAACTATGCCAGTCCCGATAAATGCGCCACCATTGACCTTGCTAGCGGGCGTCGCTTAACCTACAGACAGCTGCATGACCGCGTCGGGCGTCTGGCTGGGCATTTAAAGGCCATTGGTGTAAAACCTGGTGACAGAGTGGCTTTCTTGGCGCTCAACTCAACTGACATACTGGATATAATTCTTGCGTCTTGGCGCGTGGGTGCGGTTGTTCTTGCGCTCAATTACCGACTAACCGCTTCTGAGCTAGAATTTATCGTTGGTGACGCTGGCCCAGATGTATTATTTTATGACTTCGAGCTGGAAGATGTGGTTACCGAATTACGCAGCTTAGTGTCTATTGAGCACTGTATCGGGCTTGATGGCATGGGTGGACCGTCGGCATTTGAAGAGGCCATTGCAGGCGGTGAAATGGTCACGGAGATGGTACCACAAGGCAACCATGATCAATGTATGTTGATGTATTCTTCAGGCACCACGGGTCGGCCCAAGGGTGTTATTATCACCCACGGCATGATTTTTTATGCTGCGGTCAATGGCGGCCCGCAGAGCATGACAACATCGCAGTCAGTTTGGCTTTCTGTTATGCCGCTCTTTCATATTGGCGGTTTGAATGTGTCTTCTCTGCCCGTGCTATGGCTTGGCGGCACCAATGTGGTTATGCGCAATTTTGATCCTGAATATATGCTTGATGTTATTAGCGACGCTGAGCTGGGTGTGACACATACCATTGGTGTGCCGGCAATGTTTAATGCTATGCGCCACCAAGCTAAGGCTGAAACGGCCGATTTTTCGCGTATGGTGGCAGCTTTAGCAGGCGGTGCCAGTGTTCCTAAAGAGCTGGTTGAATGGTGGTTTGAGCGCGGCTTTACTATCAGAGACGGCTACGGCATGACGGAATCGGCGGCCTCCAATTGTATTTCGGCTTGGGATGATGTGCCCCATAAAACAGGTACGTCCGGTAAAGCCTTGATGTATACCCAGATGAAGATCGTAAATGCCCACGGCAAAGAAGTAGAGCAAGGCGACGTTGGTGAGATATGGATGCGGGGGCCAGCTATCACACCGGGATACTGGAACAATGATGAGGCTAACAAAAAGTCCTTCACAGACGGCTGGTTCAAGTCTGGCGATATAGCGCGCCAAGACAGTGACGGTAATTTCATTATCGAAGACCGCGCAACGGATATGTATATTTCGGGCGGCGAGAATGTTTACCCGGCTGAAATTGAAGGCGTGCTCTATGAAATGGAGGATATCGCCGAAGTTGCCGTTATTGGTGTTGAAGACGAGGAATGGGGCGAGACGGGCTGTGCTGTTATTGTTTTAAAGCCAGATCATGAGCTAACTCTTGATGATATTATAGAGCATTGCAGCAAAAAACTCGCGAAATTTAAACACCCCTCTCATTTGGTACTGCTAGCGGAGTTGCCACGCAATGCGACGGGCAAGGTGAAAAAATTTGAACTACGGCAAACCGTACCACCGATAATATTTAAGAAATAACAATCTTCGCTTATGCCAAGTAAAGATAATGGGAGAAACCACTGTGTCCTTAGATTTTGATAGCGCACGACTGCATAACCCGCATTTAACAGAGGACCATCACGCCTTTCGTGATCAGATTAGACGGTTTTTTGATAAAGAAGTTATGCCTTACGCTGACGAGTGGGATGAGGCTGGGAAAATTCCTGACGCATTGTGGCCAAAAGCCGCGGAAATGGGACTCCTCGGACTTGGATATCCTGAAGAATTTGGTGGGACCTCAGAGGGCATAGATATTTGGCATAAAAATATTTTAAGCGAAGAACTTGCTCGCATCGGCGCTGGAGGAATTGGCGCAAGTTTGATGGTTCACGGTATTGGCTTGCCGCCTGTAATAAATTTCGCTCGAGAAGAAATAAAGCAAATGGTTGCCCCTGCCGTATTGCGTGGTGAAAAACGCATCTCTCTTGGCATAACCGAGCCGGGGGCCGGTTCTGATGTTGCGCAATTAGCAACAACCGCGGTTAGAGACGGTGACCATTATGTTGTTAATGGCTCAAAAACTTTCATCACAGGCGGTATGGGCGCTAACTGGGTCACCACAGCCGTTCGCACAGGAGGCGACGGCAAGCGCGGTGTTTCTACACTGTTGATACCAACCGATGCAGAAGGGTTTTCTCGAACAGAGCTTGATAAAAAACAAGGCTGGTGGGCGTCGGATACGGCTACGCTGTATTTTGATAATGTGCGGGTGCCAGTGGAAAATTTAATTGGCGAAGAAAATCAGGGCTTTAGCGTTATTATGAATAATTTTAACGGTGAGCGTATGGGCATGTCGGTTACCATGATAGCGTCAGCACGCGTTTGTTTGGAGGAAGCGGTTAACTGGGCAAGGGAGCGCAAAACATTTGGTCAGCGTCTGGCGGACCATCAGGTTATCCGCCATAAAATTGCCGATATGAAAATGCGTATCAATGCCACAGAAGCCTATATTCATGTGATTTGTCAGCAGATGGATGAAGGCATTGCCAATCCGGGCGATATTGCCTTGATGAAGGTGCAATCAAGCCAAACTATGGAGTTTTGTGCTCGTGAGGCCATGCAAATTCTGGGTGGTAGTGGCTATATGCGCGGTAATCGTGTTGAGCGCATTTACCGTGAGGTCCGCGTTAATGCCATCGGTGGCGGCTCTGAAGAAATTATGCGGGACCTTGCTGCCCGCCAATACGGTTTGTAAGTGAAAAGGAAACTATAGCTATGAAACTATGGCACTGTCACAACGCGCGCTCACTTCGCCCTCTTTGGGCGATGGAGGAAATGGCTATAGACTATGAAGTAGAAATACTGCCTTTCCCACCGCGTTTCTTCAAAAAGGAATATCTTGGTGTTAATGTGCTGGGCACGGTGCCTTTTTTTGAGGACGGCGACACCACGATGACAGAATCGTCGGCTATTTGTCATTATTTGGTAGATCGTTACGAGCGTTATGATTTTGGCCTGAAGCCTGACCACGCTGAGTTTGGCGACTACCTTAACTGGCTCTATCATAGTGACGCGACCCTTACTTTTCCGCAAACCATATATTTGCGCTACACCATGCTTGAGCAGGGCGATAGAAAGCTACCGCAAGCGGCTGAGGATTATCGGGCTTGGTTTATCGCCCGTCTGAGAAAGCTCGATGCGCATATTGAGACCCGCGAATTTCTGGTTGATAACCGTTTTACAATTGCTGACATCGCCATTGGTTACGCGCTCCATCTGGGGCAATCCCTTGGTATAGACGGCGATTATAGCCCGCAAGTGAAGGACTACCTAACGCGCTTGCAAGACCGTCCTGCCTTTAAAAAATCAGCCGTGATTGGTGCAGAGCAAAGTGCATTTAAATAGGAGAATATCATGCAGTTTACTGATGAGCATAGAGCTATTCGTCATACCATTGCCCAGTTTATAGATAAGGAGATCAATCCTCATGCCGATGAGTGGGAGCGCGATGGTATTTTCCCTGCTCACGAGCTGTTTAAAAAAATGGGTGATCTTGGTTTGCTTGGCATTGCCAAACCGGAAGTTTACGGTGGCATGGGGCTTGATTATAGCTATCAAATCGTTTTTGCCGAAGAGCTTGGTAGAGTAAGAAGTGGCGGTGTATCTATGGGTATTGGTGTGCAAACCGATATGGCGACACCGGCCCTCGCCAAATATGGCAGCGATGCCCTGAGGGATGAATATCTTGTGCCGGCCATTTCTGGCGATGCGGTTTTCTCTGTGGCTGTGAGCGAGCCACATGCGGGATCAGATGTAGCAGCTATTAAAACGTCAGCGGTCAAAGACGGCGATGATTATATTATTAATGGTACCAAGATGTGGATTACCAACAGCACACAAGCTGACTATCTTTGTGTGCTTGTTAACACGAGCGACGATGCGGTTCATAAAAACAAATCCCTCATCATTGTGCCAACCAAGACCAAAGGTGTTTCTTTTTCTGAAAAGTTAGACAAGCTCGGTATGCGCTCAAGCGATACAGCGCAGGTCTTTTTTGATGATGTGCGCGTGCCACAAAGCAACCTTATCGGTCAAGAGGGCATGGGCTTTATTTATCAAATGCAGCAATTTCAAGAAGAGAGATTATTTGCCGCCGCCTCGCCACTAAAAGGCATGGAGCGTAATATTAATGATACGATTGAATATACGCGGGAACGCCATGCCTTTGGCAAGCCTCTGTTGGATAATCAGGTGATTC
>CBFDBT010000170.1:0-5799 GCA_965603115.1 uncultured Alphaproteobacteria bacterium | reverse complement strand
CATCAGATATTTTAAAGTGCCGTTGATCATAAATATTAAGCCTGTTTATTTTTTAAGGTCGCGTTCTATTCTTTTGAGTACGCGCTCTAGGGGGAGCTGAAGCTGGTCGTTACCAGCAATGATGCTACCAGTGTCCAAAATGTTATTTGTTCCTTTAAAGTCTTTAGCATAGCCACCGGCTTCTTTTAAGATAATAAGGCCTGCGGCCAAATCCCACGCTTGTAGGTTCTTCTCCCAAAAGCCGTCAAAACGACCGGCAGCAAGCCAAGCCAAATCAAGTGCGGCGGCGCCATTTCTGCGGATACCAGCAACATTTGGCATCAATTCAGTCATTTGCGCAGAAAAGAGTGCAAAGTCTTCATCGCTACAGCGGCCTTTAAAAGGAATGCCTGTAGCAAGCACAGCGTCTTCTAGGCGTGTGCGACCCGAAACCCTCAGGCGAGTATCGTTAAGGAATGCGCCATTGCCTTTTTCTGCGAGGAACATTTCATCAGCGATTGGATTAAAAATAACACCAGCGACAATTTCGCCTTTGTCTTTTAGGGCAATAGAGATGGCAAAATGCGGGATGCCATGGAGAAAATTGGTTGTGCCATCAAGTGGGTCAATGATCCAGCAAGGGCTGTCTTCATTTTCTCCGGCAATAAAACCGCGCTCTTCCATCAAAAAGGCAAAGCCAGGGCGGGCATGAGAGAGCTCTTCAAAGATAACATCTTCGGCCATTTGGTCTGCTTTACTGACATAGTCAGCCGGACCTTTTTTTGATACTTGCAAGTGTTCAACTTCACCGAAATCTCGGCGCAGGCCTCGCGCTGCTTTCATAGCAGCGCCAACCATAACATTCATGAGGGCAGATCGACGAGACATGGGGGAGTTTCCTTCGTCAGTGAGGGGTTATTTCTGGAACTATTTATCGGCGCGAGTAGAATATTCACGATCTTCCGTGCGGATAACAACTTTGTCGCCGACTTTGATGAATTGGGGCACGCCAATGCGTATTCCATTTTCGAGAATAGCAGGCTTATAACCACCAGCAGCGGTTTGGCCTTTAATAACGGCTTCAGTTTCAGTGACTTCGAGTGTGACTTTTTCAGGTATAGTGACGCCAAGAGGGGTGTCTTCATGAAATTCAATCGTTACGTCCATGCCGTCTTGAAGAAAGATTTTATCTTCGCCGATATCTTCGCCGCTAATTTCGATTTGTTCGTAGCTTACGCCATCCATGAAAGTGTACATGTCGCCGTCAGCAAAGAGGAATTGATAATCTTTTTGCTCCAATGTAACACGCTCAACTTTTTCACTGCTGCGAAAACGCTCGTTTAGCTTTGCACCTGTGCGCAGATTTTTTAGTTCGACCTGCAAATAAGCACCGCCCTTGCCAGGCTGGGTGTGGGAAATTTTTGCAGCGCGCCATAGGCCGCCTTGGTGTTCAATTACATATCCTGGACGGACGTTGTTGCCATCTATTTTCATCTCAAAACCCTCTTTGTGGTCATCACTATATCAAAGAACAAATATCTTGGCGAGCATGTAGCAGAGACGGGGCGGGGGGTCAATGGGGTTCAAAGGCACCCAGTGCCCTTTGGATTTAGGAAAATATTTTGAAATCCCGTTTACGGAGTCTGTAATATAATAATATTAACCCGGACACGCTAAAGAAGAACAGCATGAAAGAGGCGATGATCAAAAACCAGTTATTGTGGTCGCCGCGGGTTTTATAATCCATAATATGCAACATCCATAGGGTATCATAAACCCGCCAAAGGGTGCTGCGCCTTGCGGCTATGAGGCCAGTTCTTGGACTTACATAGAGCACTTTATTAGCACTATCGTTAAAGCTTATTTTCCAAACAGGGAGTTTGCCTCGGTAATATAGATTGTCTTCTTCCATCCATTCTACTGCGCTGATAGAACCTTGGTCATTATAATCCGCGCTTGCAATATTACGCGCCCAAGTCTCATTGAAGGGTGAAAGTTTATCACCACTATCGACGCTATAAACTTCAGTGCGATTGTCTTTAAAATTTACGCTTATCACAGCTTGATCCGTAATCATGCCAGCCTTAAAAGATAGCACATCATCGGGATTGGTAATTTCACGCAATCTCTCAACATAATTAATAGAGCTATCAATTGGTAGTGCTTGCTTGAGGTTATGCTCAGAGCGTACTTCTTTGATGGGAAAAACGCTCATAACAATTCCACCCGCCGCCCAAAAGAGAATTTGAACAACGATAATGACACCGGCGATTTTATGTATCCGCGAGATCAAGATATGGAAAGCCTGTTTAGTCATTGATTGGCTCTTGGCAAAAGATTTCTTCAAACTCTTTTACTGCTGTTTCAGAGCCTTTAGGATGATCCCATACTGACGAACACGCTGCTATAAAATCTGTACCAGCTTCGACAAGTGGAGCGCAATTATCAGGCGTAATGCCGCCGATTGCTACACAGGGAATTTCTGTACCTTCACTCCAGAGCTTTAAAATTTCTGGCTCAGGGCGATAACTGGAAACTTTGGTCTCTGTTGGATAAAAAGCGCCAAAAGCGACATAATTTGCACCAGCTTCGCCAGCTTCAAAGCCAAGGTGGCGGCTGTCGTGGCAGGTAACGCCAATATCTTTATCGTGGCCGAGAAGCTCACGGGCCTCTTGTACGGTACCGTCGCTTTGTCCCAGATGTACACCGTCCGCATCTAATTCCTTTGCTAAGTCAGCGCGGTCATTAATTATGAAAGAAACTTCATGTTTGTTAGTGATTGGCATCAAAGCTTGTGCAGCCTTGATGATCTCATCATCGCTCGCGTCTTTGAGACGTAATTGCACACAGGCAACTTGCCCCGCACCAAGAGCTGCATCCAATTCTTTGCCAAAGGTCTCTAAATCCTTAATGATAGGCGGTGTGATAAGATAGAGATAAGGGCGATTTATATCATCAGACATGGCAGCATCCTTGAGAGAAAAAATAAGCCCTTCACCTATAATATAAGGTAAAGGGCTAATCCAGTATTATTCACAGACAGCTATATTTAAGCTTTGCCTCTGTAAATCTCTACGATCTGATTAAGCATTTCAATCGCATCTTCGCGTGGGCGCTGGAAAGTGTTGCGACCAATAATCGAACCATTTCCACCACCGTCGCGAATAGCCCGTGCATCATCAAAAACACTGGAAGCCGCTTTTTTGTTGCCACCAGAGAAAACAACGAGACGACGACCATTAAAGGCTGAGCGCATAACTTCTTTAACGCGGTCGGCTTGTGTTGCAACTGCGATGCCTTCTTCCTCAAATACTTTTTTGGCTTCGGCTTGTTCAAGGTGGTCACTAGGCAGTTTAACTTTAATGATATGTGCGCCAAGTTCAGCAGCGATATGGGCTGCATATGCGCCAACATCGGCGGCAGTTTCACCGTCTTTACTGAGCTTGCCACCACGTGGGTATGACCAAAGAACAACAGCGATACCTTTTGCTTTTGCTTCTGCGGCCATTTCACGAAACTCTTCAAACATGCCGAGAGCATTATCTGACCCTGGGTAAACCGTAAAGCCAACAGCTGCACAGCCAAGGCGAACCGCATCATCAACACTGGCGTTTACAGACGAATCTGCTGTTGTTGCCCAGCTGTTGGAGCTGTTCACTTTGAGAATAGTTGGGATTTGACCGGCAAAAGTATCCGCACCAGCTTCCAGCATGCCAAGGGTAGAGGCATAAGCATTAAGGCCGGCGTCTATCGCAAGCTGATAGTGATAGTGGGGGTCGTAAGCAGGCGCATTGGGAGCAAATGAGCGAGCGGGCCCGTGTTCAAACCCCTGATCAACAGGAAGGATGATCATCTTGCCAGTGCCTGCAAGCTTACCAGTCGACAAAATGCGCGCTAGATTGGCTTTGGTTCCAGGATTGTCCGATTCATAATAGGACAGAATTTTCTTAACTGCTCTGGTTACTCTCATTTGTATGACCCTTTTTGATTTAAGGGGGTTATCCCCCGTTTGTTATAGAGGTGTATTACAATATCTTGCTCAGGCTGTCTATTGTTGTTGGAAGATAAAATAAACTTTTTTTGTAAAGGGTGCTTGACATTATACTTAAGGCGCTTTATGTAAAGCTTACTTGACATGTAAAGGTAACTTTACTTAATTTTAAAAAGGGCAAATGCCCGAGTTAACGACAGGAGATAAAAATGAAAAATAATTATAAACTTATTATAGCAATGTCTGCCTATGTGGGCAGTGTCTTTTTAATGAGCAGTATGCGAGATGAATATGCTGGTCAGCTTTGGTATTGGGGGCTGGCAATAATGCCAATGTTGCCCATGGCTTATGCTGTAATAATTTCATTTCAAAGTGTGATACACATGGATGAAATGATGAAGCATATTCATATGGAAGCAATTGTGTTTAGCGCATTCTTCACAGGTTTCACTACACTTAGTTGGTCATTGATGTCCAATGCTGGTCTACCAGACCTTAACGTGAAGTGGGTTTTCCCTATGCTTGTTCTTAGTTATGTGTTTGGCGTAATTTGGCGCAAGCGCGTTTATGCATAGGAGGCAGTTATGGAAAATAAAGTAAAAGAATTCCGTAAGTCCGCCGGCTGGACGCAGGCCGACCTCGGAGAGCGATTAAATGTATCACGCCAAACTATTGTGGCGATTGAAAAGGGTAAATATGATCCAAGTTTACCGCTTGCCTTTCAAATAGCTAAACTATTTGAAAGCAAAATTGAGGAGTTATTTTTGTTTAGCGGTTGATGACCGCTATTAAAGCTCATAGTGCAAATTGCTACCCACGCTTTCAATATTAGGACAAATATGGTATGACTTACTCTTCAACAATTAAATGGGGAGTTAGTTATGGGGTTTCTAATATTATTGTGTGGCGTAGCAATTTATGGGTTTTTCTTTGCTACTTTTCTTTATCTAATAGCTTTTGTTGGCGGGGATATGCTTGCGTTTCTTGGTGCACCAAAAACTATTGATTCCGGTGTCCCGCCTGAGTTTTATGCAGGGTCTGCCGTAAAAAATATTGGCTTGATGCTACTTTTTGCAGTTCCGCATACCATTATGGCACGTAAAAGCTTTAAAAATAGAATTACTAAAATTTTATCCCCTTCGCTTGAGCGTAGTTTTTATGTTCTTACCACCAGTGTTCTTTTGGTCGCTATATTTACTTACTGGCAACCTATGCCAGCTGTGGTCTGGGCGATGGAGCCGGGACTGTGGTCAAACGTTATGATGGTTGGGTTTTTTGCCGGGTTTGGTATCACATTGTTATCCACCTTCTTGCTCAATCACTTCGAATTGTTTGGGCTGCAACAGGTTTGGTGTCGTTTCAAGGGCCAAGAAATGCCCGACCAAAAGTTCAGGACACCGTTCTTGTATAAACATATGCGTCATCCTCTTTATTTCGGGATGATATTGGCCTTTTGGTGTTCTTCTGCGATGAGCGCAGGCCATTTACTTTTCGCGAGTGTAATGACCATTTATGTGTTTGTGGCTGTTGGCTATGAAGAGCGGGATTTAATTTCGCATTTTGGCGAGACTTATCACGATTATATGTCGAAAGTACCGAGCATTATGCCGTTTGGTCGCCATAAATAGTCTTTTGGCAAAGCGTATAAAAAAGGCGGCTCTCCTATATCAGGGGCCGCCTTTTTTGCATCAATGTATAATGCTTATTTTTCTAGTGCAGCAACGCCGGGAAGTTCTTTGCCTTCCATCCACTCAAGGAATGCGCCGCCTGCGGTAGATATATGGGTGAAGCTGTCTTTAACACCCGCGTGGGCGAGTGCTGCAACCGTA
>CBFDBT010000169.1:0-5946 GCA_965603115.1 uncultured Alphaproteobacteria bacterium | reverse complement strand
AAGGATGATTATGTTGCTTATTTTGAGCGGGCGAATGATCTGACATTAACCATGCTTGCTAAAAACCCTCATTGGGCAATTTTTGAGAGTGGGCACTGCCGTAGTTTCGGCCAAAATATTAAACGTGCCACGATTTCGGCTGACGTCGCAGATGCCACATTAAACGCCATGTATTACGCTGAGAAAATGGGCGGCTGGCAAGGGTTGACCGAGCAGGATCTTCGCGACTTAGAATATTGGGAATTAGAACAAAGCAAACTCAAGCGCCAAAAAGCTCCTTCATCGCTTACAGGCAAAATTGCTGTAGTGAGTGGCGCAGCGCACGGTATTGGTCAGGCATGCGCTGAGCTGTTAGCTGAAAAAGGCGCTGTTGTCGTCGGCTTGGATATCGACCCGTCCATAGGCGACACTATGCCAAAGTCGGGCTTTCAGGGCATGGTACTCGATTTGACAGTCGAGGAGGCCGTTAAAAATGCCTTAGCAGACATTGTCGATACATACGGCGGGATAGATATTCTCATCTCAAACGCTGGTATCTTCCGCACCGGCACATCAATTGAAAAGCTTGGTGATAAAGACTGGGATGATACTCTGGATGTTAATCTGACATCACATCGTAGATTACTCAAACAGGCGATCCCCTACTTACGCCACGGCATAAATTCAGGTGTGGTTTTTGTTGGCTCGCGCAATGTGCAGGCTCCCGGCGCTGGGGCTGCCGCCTATTCGGTATCAAAAGCGGGTTTAACACAGCTCGCCCGTGTTGCTGCTTTGGAACTAGCCCCTGAGGGCATCACCGTCAATATTGTTCATCCCGACGCAGTTTTTGATACCAAGCTATGGACTGAAGAAGCCCTTAAGTCCTCAGCCAAGCGCTATGGAATGACGGTTGAAGACTATAAAACTAAAAACTTACTCAAAGCAGAGATTAAATGTCGTGACGTTGCCATGGCAGTAACGGCTTTTGTGGACGGGACACTATCTTGCACTACGGGAGCGCAATTGCCAATAGATGGTGGAAATGACCGCGTTATTTGAAGTGGGCTGGCGATGGCGATGAATAGGAAATGATATGAGCAGTAAACAAACAGAAAAAACTGCCATCGTGACAGGTGGTGCTAGTGGCATTGGCCACAGCATCTGCTTGCGTCTGGCAAGTAAAAACATCAATGTAATGGTGCTTGATATTGACAACGGTGCTGCCGAAAAAACTGTCACAGAAATTCGCCAGCAAGGCGGAAGTGCAAAAGCCTATGCTGTAGACATTTCCAACAGCAAACAAGTCCATGATGTAATCGGTAAAATCAAAGAGAAATATAGGATAGATATTTTGGTCAATAATGCTGGTATCGCTTGTATTGGTAATGTTGAAAAAGCCAGCGAGGCTGACTTGGACCGCTTGTATAATATCAACGTCAAAGGTTTATATAACTGCATTAAAGCCTCCATTAGTATTATGAAGGCTCAAAAAAATGGCGTGATCATTAATATGGCTTCCGCCGCGTCCTCTGTTGGCATTGCGGATAGGTTTGCTTATTCTATGAGCAAGGGTGCAGTGCTGGCCATGACCCTCTCGGTCGCCAAAGATTATGTGACTGAGGGTATAAGGTGCAATTGCATCTCACCGGGGCGCATCCATACACCATTTGTCGATAATTATCTCGAAGAAAACTACGCTGATACCAAAGTAGAAATGTTTGAAAACCTATCTAAATCTCAGCCGATTGGACGTATGGGCCAGCCAGAAGAAGTCGCGGCTATGGTAGAGTATTTGTGTTCAGAAGAAGCCTCTTTTATTACAGGCAGCAATTTCCCAATCGATGGTGGCTTTGTCACTTTAAACAGCTAGGGCCACGGCTCCAAATAACCACTTAAGGAATATAGTCATGAAATTAATACGCTACGGTGAAGTTGGCCAAGAAAAACCCGGTATTATAGATGAAAGTGGTCAAATCCGAGACCTATCAGGGCAGGTGGATGATATCAATGGCGCCATTCTATCAAATGAAAGCCTTGAAAAATTGCGCAGTTTAAACATCGAATCCTTGCCAAGGATTGATGGTTCTCCGCGCTATGGTGCCTGTGTTGGTAATATTGGAAAATTTATCTGCATTGGACTTAATTATGCTGACCATGCTGCAGAAGCCAATATGCCTATTCCGTCTGAGCCTGTTGTTTTTACCAAATTTACGAGCGCTGTTTGTGGACCAAATGACGACATTATTAAACCACGCGGTAGCACCAAGCTTGATTGGGAAATTGAGTTGGCAATCGTTATCGGCAAAAATCTCTCTTACGCTGATGAAGCCCAAGCCGAAGAGGCGATTGCGGGCTACTGTATGTGCAACGATATTTCTGAGCGTGAGTTTCAGTTAAATAGAAGTGGCCAGTGGGACCTAGGAAAAGGCTGTGATACTTTCGGGCCTCTTGGCCCATGGCTCGTTACAAAGGATGAAATTCCCGACGTGTTAAATCTGGGAATGTGGCTAGAGGTAAATGACAAACGCTTTCAGGACGGCAGCAGCAAGACGATGATATTCACGCCCGCTTTCATTGCCAGCTTCCTCAGCCAATATATGACCCTCAATCCCGGTGATGTGATCTCTACCGGCACGCCTCCAGGAGTTGGTTTAGGACAAAATCCGCCTGTATATCTAAATGTTGGTGATACAATGTCGCTAGGGATCGCAGGGCTTGGAGAGCAACATCAAAGAGTAATACGCCAAACTGACAGCTAGAGACTTCTCAAGGCTCCGAGAAGGTTTTTTAATCGCCTGCTGATGCGATCAAAGCCGGTAACTATAGTGAAATTACACGTCTAGCCCAAGAGGCTGTAGACATTGCTAAATCAGTAAGGAATTAAATTATGACTGACTTTTTATCTTTTGGTGAAATTATGCTGCGTTTGAAAACGCCTAATAATGACCGTTTTTTCCAATCGCCATCCTTTGAGGCGACCTTTGGTGGAGGTGAAGCTAATGTTGCTGTAGCACTTGCCAATTATGGCCTTAATTCTGGTTTTATCACCGCTCTTCCGGACAATGACATTGGTGAGGCTGCTATCCGTGAGCTTAAAAGCTTTAGTGTTGATACCTGTGAGATCAAACGCTCTGGCGACCGTGTTGGTATCTATTTTTTGGAGACAGGCGCTAACCAACGACCATCAAAAGTAATTTATGACCGCGCCAGCTCCTCTATTTGCGAAGCAAAACCCGGTGATTTTAACTGGGAAGAAATATTCTCAGGTGTTAAGTGGTTCCATATCACAGGTATTACACCTGCGCTTAGCCAGTCAGCGGCTGATCTTAGCATGGAGGCGGTGAAAGCTGCCAAAGCCGCTGGTGTCACGGTATCATGTGACTTTAACTTCCGCGGCAAGCTTTGGAAATATGGTAAGGCCGCTCCTGAAGTGATGCGCGAACTTGTTCGCTATGTTGATGTCGGTATTGCTAATGAGGAAGATTGCCAAAAATGCTTGGATGTAAGTGTAGACGATGTTGATGTTCATAGTGGTGAATTAGATACAGCAAAATATGAAGCACTGAGTGCCAAAATGCTTGAAGAATTCTCAGATATGAGTGTGATAGCTATTACGCTTCGTGAAAGTAAAAGTGCAGATCGCAATGGTTGGTCAGCTTGTCTACGAGATAAGGATGGATTTAAGCTTTCTCGTAAATATGAAATTACCGATATTATCGATCGCGTTGGTGGTGGCGACAGTTTTGCGTCAGCGATTATATATGGTTTGAATGCCTATG
This sequence comes from uncultured Alphaproteobacteria bacterium, assembly GCA_965603115.1. GTDB lineage: Bacteria > Pseudomonadota > Alphaproteobacteria > Sphingomonadales > Kordiimonadaceae > CBFDBT01. The sequence goes on along the minus strand of CBFDBT010000169.1, from coordinate 2,188 downwards.
AGGATCGTCAACAATCATTAGAATTTGCAGTTGCTGCGAGTTGCTTAAAGCATTCAATTAGTGGAGACTTTAATCGTGTGACAGTCGCAGAAGTCGAAAAGCTTATGGGTGGCGATGGCTCTGGGCGTGTCCAGAGATAATCACAGAAGATAACGAGATCACCTTAGCCTTTATAGCTATGCATATACAGCAACGCCCGTTCATTCATGTAAATTGATTACATGGAGGGTATGCTGGCTGACATGATAGTTCTAGATAGTAACCTTATGAACATAGATCCAGAGCAGATAATGGATACTAAGGTAGATATGACATTTATTGGTGGAAAACTGTTGTATGAAGCTAATTAAATAATTGGATTATTGGCAAGGTCAGCTAAAAAATTATTTTGTCTGCATTCTACCTCTTAATTCAAATAATGAAAAGGTCTCCACTATTTCTAATGGGGACCTTTTGCTAATAATAAATTCTCTACTATGTTGTTTGAGAGAAAATGCACTTACGATAACTATCACTTATCGAACGACCGCTTATGGCCGATAGCTGACTCAATTTAAAGGACTGCTTGTGACCCAAAGCGGACATGCTAGGGCCAGCATGCTTTACACAACCATAAACTAAAGACATACTTGCTCATTTTTTCACGCAATGATAGCATTAGTAATCATTATAATTATTATCATGTTTTGTTTCCTGTTTTGTGTTTATTCAAAACCTTAGGGAGAGAAAGCTATGTCTTTAACCGAAACGACTGGCACCACTGTGCCTGATAGTCTTGCTACACCTACAAAAGAAACGAGCCGCTTGCACAGCCTAGATACCACACGAGGGTTTGCCTTAATGGCAATCTTGCTTATGAATATTTGGGCATTTTCTATGCCTTTTGAAGCTTATATTAACCCCAATGCGATGGGCGGCATGGATGGCTGGAATCTTCAGTCATGGTTTATTTCAGGTGTTGTATTTGAAGGTACTGCGAGAGGGCTATTCTCGCTATTATTTGGTGCAGGTTTTATTCTCATGCTAGATCGCCTAGAGGGTCTTGGCATGAAGGGTATGGAGATTTATGCCCGCCGCCTTGTCTGGCTGCTTATATTTGGCATGATACACTCTTATATTCTTCTTTGGCTTGGGGACATACTCTATGCCTACGCCGTTATGGGGTTTTTACTTCTAGCTTATCGCTCTACTAAGCCGCGAACATTTATCTTGCTCACCGTTGTATTGCTTGTGTTACAAATCGCACGCTTTGATTTACTGAGCGAACCTAGGGTGTATGAGGCACGTGATAAAGCCGAGGTTGCACAGACGCTAAAGGATAATGGTGAAGAACTTAACAAGGAACAAGAAGGCGCATTGAAAAAATGGGCAAATATGCAAAAGCCCTATAAGCAGGAAGACATTGATGATGCTATGAAGGCATACCAGGGCTCTTATAGCGACGCCTTCTCCTATGCCAAGGATTGGAGTGAACGTATTCAATCCCTCTTTATCTATCGTGGTGGCATATTTGGTATTTTAACAATGTTCTTCATTGGCGCTGCCTTAATGAAACTCGGTTTTTGGCAGCAAGGTTTTTCTAACAGAAATCTGTGGCTAATGGTCATCGTTGGATATGGAATTGGAATGAGTGCACGCTATTATTATGTTCAGGCTGAGATCGCTACAGACTTCGATATTTATAGTCGCATGGCCTATGGAGAATTTTATAATATCTGGCGTGTTTTAGTTACAATAGGTCACCTTGGCCTTCTCACTCTTTTCGGTCGCTCCGGCTGGCTAGGCTGGTTGCAAAAAGCAGTGGGTAATGTAGGGCGTATGGCGCTTAGCAATTATATCTGTCACACAATTATAGCCAGCATATACTTCTATGGTGCCTTTATGGGGAACTTTGGAAAATTAGAGCGGGTTGAGCTTTACCCTGTCGTAGCTGTTATTTGGGTTTTCAATCTGGTCTTTTCTACACTCTGGCTGAAATATTATTATTACGGCCCGCTGGAGTGGTTATGGCGTGCACTCACTTACGGCGAGCGCCCAAAGATGAAGCGTGTGTAATACCTAGTATGAGATAGATATATAGAAAGGTATAGCTTAAGAGCTATGCCTTTTTCTCCTTACCCTAATGGCCGCTTATGGCGGTGATCTCAACTGGTCGGCGCAACACTTTACTCTAATATGGAATAGAGGG
>CBFDBT010000168.1:0-6000 GCA_965603115.1 uncultured Alphaproteobacteria bacterium | reverse complement strand
CCTTCCCGCTCTAGCATGCGCACAATAACCATGCCGGCACCACTTTCGCCATCATCATTTTTAACAGGGCCAATATCCGACAGGAACCCCCAAGTGTTATGGGTAGCTTTGGCAAACTTCTTTTTACGACAAAGCCCTTTAATAAAAGCCTTGGCTTCCTCAGAAGAGCTACAAGGTCCACCACAAACCGCATATTTAGAACCACGGTCGGAAATTATCCCGTCAAATATCTGCATAAAACCTCTTAAGATGAAGGCGGACCATCTTAACTTATTGGTTTGTTAATCCAATACGTCAACCCTCCAGATGTTTAATCACTCCAGCCACCAAATCCTCTAGGCCATGATTTTCCTTAGAGGTGAAGCCAAGGCGCACCACCACCAGATCCTTGGAAGGCACTATCATCACAAACTGCCCCTGAAAGCCTGACATCATGAAAGCATCACTGGGAATACGCGGCCATGTACGGTGTTTGGAAGTGTCGGTCGGGTCTGCATTGAGCCAGAACTGCGCGCCATAGCTATTGAGCGGATTAGTATGCGTTGGCCTGCTGACATAATCCACCCAACCCTCGGGCAACAGGCGCTGCTCTTTCCATACACCATCCTGCAACACAAACTGCCCCAAGCGACCCCAATCACGAGCGCTAAGATAAGTATAGCTTGAACCGATAAATGTACCGTCCGCATCACTTTCAATCGTGGCTGTGTTAATGCCCAGAGGTTTAAATAGACGGTTTTGGGCATAATCATAATGGGACTGCAAACTACCGCCCAAAGTACGCTTCAAAATACTCGAAATAATGTTGCTGGTCCCTGAAGAATAAGACCAATGGGTATCAGGCGCATGTGCCAGTGGCAGCGATGCCGCATAAGCAGCAGCATCAGGCACGACCGACAGCATATGGGAGACATCCGATCCTGTGGCGTAAGTTTCATCGAATTTCAGACCACTGGACATACGCATTAATTGGTCCAGTGTGATAGCCGCACGAGGATCATCCGCATTTTTTTGCCAAGCCGGAACATCGGCGGGCGCTGTAATATCCAGCTTGCCGTCACCGACCAAAAGACCGGTCAATAATCCGGTAATGCTTTTGCTCATAGACCATCCAATAAGGGGCGTGTCAGCCTCAACGCCATCAGCGTAACGCTCGGCTAGCAACTCACCCTTATGGATAATAAGTGCAGCCTTGGTATTCCGCTGGCTGGTTGGGTCATCTTCCTTGAAAGCCTGATCAAGCAGTGTTTGAAAAGCATCATTTGAAGTCGGCTCTCCACGACCATGGGGCCAGGAAACATCTGGGTCTAGCTCTATGGGTGCCACCAGCTTCAAATCACGGTCCAGAACTCTTTCACCCTCAGCCAGTAACGTGCACCCTGTACCTTCATCAAAAACAGCTATGCGCGGGCTAAGCCCATAAAGCCTTGCGGTAAAGCTTCTAGCGCTTTTGTCATGATCCCACTCAATGTTGGCCAGCACATCAGAAGCACCAAGCAAAGCTTGTTTATGAGTAATTTCTGCGTCAAATCGGCTTAAATAATAACCAGAGCAAAGGTTCTTCGCCGCATAACCGCTACCCCCACTCACAATAGGCGCTAATGCATAAAAGCCATAAGACAGCCCAGCCACCAGCACGAATGCTACACCAAGTAAAATTTTCTTCATCCCCATATTCCCTTTTAAAAAAACCAGACAGCCCCTACCTCAACTTAGAAGGAACCTAGAGAGCGCAAAAGAGTAAGTCAATGGATCTTGACCTAGCTGCATTAAGGCACTTTGACAGTGCCGAATATAATCACATAATTCCCAAACCCCACAGAAGGGAGCCAGAAACAACAAACCCCGCGACGGTTACGTCGCAGGGCTTTTGAAATGGTAGCCGAGGGGGGACTTGAACCCCCGACACGCGGATTATGATTGCCCTAAAATATCGTTTAAAAACAAAGGGTTAAAAATTAATATTATTTAATATCAACAAGTTATCATCACATACGCTCGCTTGAGATCACACCAGATCACATGAGATATACACGCGCACTGTGCCGCCAGTGTGCCACGAAACGAAGGAGGCAACAGCTATATAAACCCCGAGACATCTATATTTTATACCTTTTCCTGCCTGTTACGCTTTCGTCTATAATAAGCGATAATAAGGTCAAACCCCGTGACAAAACTAACGACAGACAAGAAGGCAAACATTATAATCCAGAGACTGTTGAAACCATGCTCCCGGAAATAGTCCATAAAGTGCAACATCCTGAAAGTATCAAAGACTCTCCAATAATTATTTCTTCGTGCCAGAATCTGTCCATCTTCAGTCGATATATAAAGGGCTGTATCCCGTTCATCACCAAAACTGACCTGCCATGCCTGCTTATTGGATTTTGGCATATCGTCAGAGGGAAGCTGGATTTTCTGTACATCCAGAATATCCGCAACACCATCATAATCGTTTTTAGCGATATTTTTAACCAAATCCTGTTCTATGGCTATGGCTTCTCCCGATACTGCATCACGGGCAAGCACACGGCCCTCCCCTTCAAAAATATAAACAGGCTTTCCCGCCGTAGACTGGAGGCGGACGGTAAAATAATCCCAATCGGGTCTGATCTTATTTACAGAAATTATATCATCAATATAAGGATCAAGCGGGCTTTCAGCAACCTTAACGCTGCGATCAGTACCCTTGACGGAATCAGCTGGCAAAATGGACATAACAAGCCCACTGACACACCAGATAGAGAATTGTAGCCCGACAGCAAGTCCAATCCAGCGGTGGATTTCACCAAAAACCTTTCGTCTTTGAAAAGAGAAAGTCAGCCACCTCTCTTTTTTCTTGAAACTAAAGAACAACAACCACAGGCCGGTCAGGGCTGCCAATGTGACAAGAAAGGAGAAACCCCGTAGGAGCCAGTTATTGACATCCGTGCGGGCCTGATAGTCCATGATATGGAGCATCCACACAACATCAAAATATCGCCATAGATCATGTCGCTTTGAAACCAGCTCCCCAGTAACAGCGGAAATATACAACGTCGGTGACAAAAAATCGTCAAAATTTACCTGCCACAAGGGCAAAGGTTTGCTTTGAACTTCAGATGGAGCATTATCAATAATGAGCTTGGTTGAAGAAACGCCAACTGTCCCTGAATATATTTTCCGGGCATACTCTTTTATATAGTCTTCATCTATCAGAGATAATTCGCCGCCATTAGTGGCATCAATTAAACGTTTTCCTTCATGTGTTCGAACAATATAAGTCGGTTTGCCTGCCAATGAATGTGTTTCAATTTGCAGGGTGCCCTTATTGACCGCAGCAACCTCTTTCATGGTCTTGGCAAATATGACGTCGTTTAATGGTGTCCTCTTTTTTTCAGGCACAACCAGATGGTCTCCATGTATATAGTCTAGAGGTATGGAAACCATATAAAGTCCGCCAATGACCCATAGGAATACCTGAACAGAAAGCAGAAGAAACAGCCTTCTGTGCCACTTTCGAAGTAGTGGGAACATCTTCATTTCATAAACTCACTTGTGCGTAAGAAAACAGGGCTGCGATACATACACAGCCCTGTTCATTAGTTTTATTTACATACGAAAGCTCAAGCTCAGATAAGCACGACGCCCCGCCAGACCATACGTCATGGTGTCTGTGTTGCCATCTGTCCAACTCGCTACACGAGGGGCTTTCTTATCCCACAAATTATCAATTCCAGCCGCAATATCCATACGATCCGAAATTTTATACTTGCCCTGAATATTGTGATACATCACAGCCTTCATATGCGAGCCTATACCTTCGGTCCGGAAAAAATCATCGCCAGCTCCGATATATTGCACAGAATATGTGGCTGACCATGCCTCAGCAGAGGTGTTAAAGCTCGCATTACCACGCCACTTTGGATATCCACCAAACCCGGCTCCGATAAAGCCATCAAGAGCAAAAGGTGCATCTCCTTCGAAGTTGACCCTTTCATAGGACTTTAAATAGGTGAACTGTGCGTCAATAGTATTTTGCAGGTCTGCTGTTGAGAATGTATAAACAGCTCCTACATCAAGTCCTTTCATGCGCTCCGCACCAGCATTTGTTTTCTGTGCTGAAAGATAATCGACAACACCAGTAACAGAGTTGCGGTAGTGATGCTCTGGTTGACAGAAAGCATGTGACATATTGTCAGATTCATAACACTGGGCGAGCTTGACAGAGCCTGAAGGGCTGGTGATCGCATTCGTTAGCTTAATGTCGAAATAATCAACAGTAACTGACAGACCATCTGCATAGGCTGGCTGCCATACCAGACCAACAGAGAAGGAGCGAGCATCTTCAGGAGACAGGTTTGGATTTCCGCCTCTATCCGTTAAAATAGTATTACCAAGCTGTACATAATCCACGGGCACACCTGCAGACTGGCAATTTTGATAGACATTGGAACTGCTTGCTAGTGCGTTCCAGCCACTACAAGGATCAGTTGTGGTTAGGTTGCCCTGCGAAATGCCGCCAAACAATTCTGGAACACTTGGTGCCCTAAATGCTGTTGCGTATGTGCCTCGCACTTTTAGGTCATCCACAACTTGCCAGTTCAGACCTATTTTATAATTGGTGTCGCCTTCAAACTGATCATAGTCAGAATGACGGATTGCCAAGTTTGTCTCAAGGCTTTTAACTGCAAAAATATCTTCCAGAAGCGGCAAATTCAGTTCGGCATAAACCTCTTTAGCCTTGACCTTTCCAGAAATTGGTTCTTCTGCATTTGAGTTGGCAATTCCCAGCACCTTAAAGGAATCCGGCTGGGTCCAGCCTTTGTCTTCTCGGTACTCAATACCGGCAGCAATAACAGCATCACCGGCAGGCAGGGCAAACAACGAACCAGAAATATTGGCTGTTACACTAATCTGCTCATTGCCCCCTGTATCGGTCATATCAAATGGTAAATAATCCAACACTTCCTGACTGACATTACCCACGCCAAGATAATCACCGCAAGGAACGCCATTGCCACCACAGATACTGGTGTCCAGTGTTTCACTGAATCGTTCTAAATTTACAACATTGGTAACGGTCTCTATTCCTGTGTTGCGTCCCCAGTTAATGGCAGCGTCCCAAGACCATTTATCAGCTACTTGTCCTTTAAGCCCGGCCACTACACGGAACGTATTTGTTTCCTGCAGGAAAATACGCTCACCCAGTTCCACCAAGCGACGACGCTCAAAAGTCAAATCTTCGCCAGTAGGGTTGGTAGGATGATCCGCTGCTATAGAGAAGTTCTTCAAAGTGTTAGGTGATGCAGGCTGGGTAGACTGACGATTTGTAAACATTAATTCACCGAACAGGCTTACATTATCCGTAATATCATAATGACCGAAGCTGCTGAAGGAAGCTCGTTTGATCGGATTTACCGCATTAAAGTTTACATTGTAGTTATAACCATGCAGGGATGAGTCATAGGGTGCCCATGTTTTCCCCCCAGGCTCATTATTGAAATTGATTCGGACAAGGTTCATATCATCATCAACGTAAACGGCTCGACCACCAGCTGTGCTTGAACTGCCTTTACATTCTGTTTCACTGGTAGAAGAAAGAGGACAGGGAACACGATCAGCCAGTGGGGATGGTTTATTGTCCTGGTAGCTGAAAGTTGTAACAATGCCGCCACGCTCACCAGATTTACCCCATGTCAAGTCAAAGAGATATTCTTCGCCATCGCCTTTTTCTGTTACGCCATACTTTGCTCGTGCTGCAATGCCATCAAATTTGTCATCCGTAATAATGTTTACAACACCTGCCACAGCATCCGCGCCATAAATGGCTGAAGCACCATCTTTCAGCACTTCAACTTTCTGCACGATGGCCATAGGAACCATAGAAAGATCAACAGCATTGTTGGCACCTGTACCACCATTTACAAGACGGCGGCCATTCAGCAGTACTAATGTGCGGTTAATGCCAAGACCCCGCAAATTCACTTGTGGCGTTCCCCAGCCATTGCTTACCCAGTA
>CBFDBT010000167.1:0-6018 GCA_965603115.1 uncultured Alphaproteobacteria bacterium | reverse complement strand
CATTTATTGGTGTTCAAATTTCCAATGAAGAGTTGGTTGATCTCGCACAGAAATGACTCCGGGCCCTACTCGTGTTTTTATCCATCGTTCAGGCGCCACGAAGGCTTATCCTCGCTCCGCTGCGGGCGCCCATTCTTATATAAAAAATTTGGCACGCTTGCCTCAGATGCAAGTATCTTCGGGTTTGAATTAAACCACCAACCACACAGCCGTCATGCTGAACTTGTTTCAGCATCCATAGGATTTTATAATCAATATAGTCTTGCAAAGTAAGACGTGCTGTCGACGGGGTTATGGACCCTGAAACAAGTTCAGGGTGACGATGAATGATTGGATGGATTGACATGCTTTTCAGAACCAGAGCCTTCTGTAGCTCTGATTCTGATCAAATGACTTACCAGCCTTTACGCGAGCGGCGGAGCAAACGTGGTAAGGTTAATACCTTCCACGGCTGCGTGATATTCTTCGATACTTGGCGTGCGGCCCAAGATCGAAGACAGAACCACGACAGGCGTTGAAGCAAGAAGGGATTCGCCTTTCTTTTCCGCAGAATCTTCCACCACACGTCCTTGAAACAGTCGCGTTGACGTTGCCATTACAGTATCGCCTTTTGCAGCTTTTTCTTGGTTACCCATACACAGGTTACAACCAGGTCGCTCGAGATACATAATATTTTCATATTTCGTGCGCGCATTGTTTTTAGGGGCATCATCATCAAATTCAAAGCCTGCATACTTTTGCAGAATAGCCCAGTCACCTTCTGCCTTTAATTCGTCAACGATATTGTATGTTGGCGGCGCGACCACAAGGGGCGCGTTAAATTCAACCTTACCGTTTTGCTGTTCAAGATTACGAAGCATCTGAGCAATTATTTGCATATCGCCTTTGTGAATCATACAAGAACCGACAAAGCCCAAGTCCACTTTCTTGTTGCCACCATAGTAAGAAACAGGGCGGATTGTGTCGTGTGTATAGCGCTTGGACACGTCTTCATTGTTTACGTCAGGGTCTGCGATCATTGGTTCAACAATCTGATCCAGATCCACAACAAATTCTGCAAAATATTCTGCCGTTTCATCTGGTGTGAGCGCTGGATTTTCCCCAGATTTAATTTCTGCAATTCGTTTATTGGCAATGTCGATTAGATCTTGAAGCGTCCCCGCTTTATTTTCCATGCCTTTATCAATCATGATCTGAATGCGGCTTTTAGCAATTTCAAGCGATTGGATCAGCGTATCGTCCTCGGAAATACAAATGGCTGCTTTTGCCTTCATTTCAGCAGTCCAGTCCGTGAAAGTAAATGCTTGGTCAGCAAGCAGCGTTCCAATATGCACTTCAATCACGCGGCCCTGGAATACATTGTCCCCGCCGAATTCTTTTAACATCTGAGCTTGCGTGGCATGCACAACATCACGGAAATCCATGTGATCTTTCATGTGGCCTCTAAATGTCACCTTGACAGATTCAGGGATTGGCATTGTTGCTTCACCAGTTGCCAGAGCAAGAGCAACTGTACCACTATCAGCACCGAAAGCGACGCCCTTGGACATTCTGGTATGGCTGTCACCACCAATAATAATTGCCCTGTCATCCACAGTGATGTCATTGAGCACCTTATGAATAACATCCGTCATTGCGGGGTATACGCCCTTTGGGTCTCTGGCAGTAACCAGACCGAATTTATTCATAAACTTCATAAGCTTGGGGATATTTTCCTGAGCTTTGATGTCCCAAACAGAAGCGGTATGGCACCCTGATTGGTAAGCGCCATCAACTATGGGAGAAATAACAGTAGCGGCCATTGCCTCTAATTCCTGAGACGTCATTAGGCCAGTGGTGTCTTGCGAGCCTACAATATTTACCTCTACGCGCACATCTGAGCCTGCGTGCAGGGCAACTCCGGGTGTCACACCCACAGCATTTTTGTTAAAGATTTTTTCTACAGCTGTCAGGCCTTGACCTTCATGAGAAATTTCTTTGGCGGCAGCAAAGACAGATGGCACCTCAATGCCGAGTGTTGACGCTGCAAAATTTTGGATTTTCTTACCAAAAACGATTGCATAAGAACCGCTGGCTCGAATGAATTCAACCTTTTGCGGCGTGAGTGCTCTTGAGATATCAACAAGCTCTTCACCGCTCTCGCTATATAATTTCTTATCTTTTGTGTTAATGGTAAGAACGGTTCCAGTATCAACAGAGTAGGCTTGTTCAAGTACTGAGTCACCATTTTCGTCCTTGACCGTCTGGCCATCAGCATCCCGCTTCTTGACCCAGTTTTTCAGATCAAGTCCAATACCACCGGTAACGCCGACAGTTGTTAAAAAGATTGGTGAAATACCATTCGTGCCGCCAACAACAGGGGCAATGTTCACAAATGGGACGTAAGGGCTTGCTTGCTTACCAGTCCAGAGGGCAACGTTATTAACGCCGGACATTCTGGACGATCCAACGCCCATGGTACCCTTATCTGCAACCAACATGACACGCGCGTCAGGATGCTCTCGTTGTAGCTCTTGGATTTCAGCCTGCGCCTCTTCAGAGATCAAGCACTTCCCGTGTAGTTCACGGTCTGACCTTGAGTGGGCCTGATTACCCGGAGAGAGTAGGTCAGTTGAAACATCACCCTCTGCACAAACATAGGTAACAACCTTAACTTCTTCATCAATATCAGGAAGCTTTGTAAAGAACTCGGCATTTGCATAGCTCATTAAGATATCTTTTGCGATCGCATTGCCAGCTTTATGGGCTGCAGCAAGGCGGTCAGTATCAGCGTCATACAGGAAAACCTGTGTTTTAAGTACGTCGGCTGCCTGTTGTGCATTCGCCGGGTCATCACCCAGTGCTAAATCAAGCAGGGCCTCAACCGACGGCCCACCCTTCATGTGGGACAAAAGCTCAAAAGCAAAGTCAGTTGAAATTTCTTCCACTTTGGCGTCGCCAAGAATGATGTCTTTGAGAAACTTGGCTTTTTCAACAGCGGCACTGGTTGTGCCTGGCAAAGTGTTATAGATAAAGAATTCAAGCGCCTGTTTACGGTGTTCGTTTGTAGCGTCCTTAATCTGGGCGATTAATTCGCTTACTAGCGCACCTTTTTCAATAGGCTTTGGGTTCAATCCCTGCTTTTTGCGGGCTTCTATTTCGCTTAAATATTCGGTGTATAAATTCATGACAGTCCTGACGAAAGATGTGAGACCAAGTCTGGTCGAGGGGGCGATTTTGAGCGCATATTATTTCAACAAGGGCTTAGTTGCAAGTGCGTTGTTGCAAGTGCGTTCTTTACCTATCATAATATTATAAATTTCTAGGGAGAAATATAATGCATAAAATATCTATGACAGCGGCGCTTATTGGCGCGAGTTTTTTAATAACACCAATGGTGTCTGCACAGGATGATGATCTCTTTAATGGCACCTATGGCAGTTTGCAGGCAGGGGCCAGCGTAGTAAAGGTTGATGGTACAACCTTTATCGGGCCGGTAAGTGAGAGCAATTTATCATTTTTGGCAGGGGCTACCTTGGGGTATAGGGCAACGCTTGGACAAGATAGCCCCTTCGTTGCAGGGTTAGAGGCCACTGGTAATTATTATTCAGCAGGTTCGGATATCCGCTTCGGCATTTCTGGCCTCGCGGGTTATAAGGTTGGTGAGCGGGGTTTGGCTTATCTGCGGGTTGGATACGGCAAGCTTGCCTTTAGTGGAAATGATTTAGACGGCATGGTCTTTGGTGGCGGATATGAGTTCAAACTGACCAGCGACACCAATATACGACTGGACTATAAAAAACTGAATTATAAGGGCATAGATTTTCCTGATTTTAGCTTTCGCTATGGTGGTCACGAGATTACATCGGGCATGGTCTTTAGGTTTTAGGGAGTGTCGGGCGGTTTGAAAAGAAAGCCGTTCGCCCAGAGTGAAGCCTGAGAATCCTGAGCTTGTCGAAGGACGAAGGCGTAATCGAAGGGTAATGTTGCCGCTCATACTTCGACGTCGACTTCGCATCGCATAGCTCTCTCAGCCTTTGCTCAGTACGAACGGATATACAAATTTAAAAAGGCGACCACTCATATCCTGAGACGCCGCCTTTTTTATTGCTTCGATGTAAGTCTTGTTTATTCAACGGGCTCAAGTTTATAAATACCGCCGCGATCTGCGTCATCAGCATCAACCGCCAGATAGACATTGCCGTCGGGGCCTGTATGCACAGCGCGCAGGCGTCCCTGACCTTTCAGTATCAGCTCTTTGTGAACCAGTTCGCCGCCCTTCAAGGTCATGCGCCATAGCTCTTCTTTGGCGAGAGAGCCCACCAGCAAGTCGTTTTTCCACGCAGGGAATGCATCGCCAGTGTAAAAGTCCATATCACTTACAGCAATAGACGGTGTCCAATAGTGCAGTGGCTGCTCCATGCCGTCTTTTTCAGTGATATCGGTTACGGGCGTGCCATTATAATTCATACCGTATGTGATGACCGGCCAACCGTAGTTCAAACCTTTTTTGATGAGGTTAATCTCATCGCCGCCACGGGGTCCGTGCTCACTATCATACAAGTCACCCGTTAGTGGATGCATAGCAAGGCCTTGTGGATTGCGGTGTCCATAGCTCCAAATCTCAGCATAAGCGTCTTTAACATCGACAAAAGGATTGTCGGTAGGCACACGTCCATCGTCATGAATACGGTAGATGTTACCATTGGGAAGAGAAATATCCTGTGCCTTGTCCTGATAACCGCGGTCACCAATGCCAAAATAGAGATAGCCTTTGTCAAAAACAAAGCGGGAGCCGAAGTGAGCGCCCCTATCTGAACCATGCTCGGGTTTGGTTACGAACAGCACTTCATTGTCGACCCATGTATTATCTTTGATGCGGCCACGAACCACCTTGGTCATGCCGGTATCTTTGCCATTGATTTTAAAGTCACCCTTTGCGCTGTAAGAAAGGTAAATCCAGCCATTTTTTTCATAATCGGGGTGTGGTGCTACCGAGAGCAATCCGCCCTGACCACGCACCCAGATGTCTGGGATGCCAGTGATTTCTACCAGCGTGCCATCTTTGACCACATAAAGATTTTTGTCTTTAAGCGTAGTGAGCATATCGCCGTTTGGCAGAAAGTTAATCGACCAAAACCGCCCGTCGCTATCAAAAAGCTTGGTCATTTTAAATGTGTGGTCTGCCGTTTGGAAGACACCGCCTTTTGGAGCCATGCGGGCGGCAATAGCGTCAACTTTGCTTTTGGCTTCCATCTCTTTGATATAAATTACGAGCGAGCGAATAGCGTCATCCCCCATCATCTCGCCAAAGGCCATCATTTCTGTGTCAACAACACCATTTTTAATAACAGCAGCAAGGGATGCTGCGGATGTGTCATGGACCCATTCATCGTCGACCAGTGAGGGGCCGTTGCCACCATCCAGCTTTTCGCCGTGGCATCCTGCGCAATTATCTAAATAGAGTGCGTCCACTTTAACCTGTTCTTGAGCGTGCGCGATAAAGGGTGCAGTGAGTAAAAAGAGAAATGATAAAAGAAAACGTGTCACAATTGTAGACCTCTTAAAAATTGAAATTAGATCAAATATATCTTGGTTTACTCCATCTGACCAGCAAAGACTGGAATAGATTTTGATTTAACTATCACAACTCAGTGATTGGCAATTGAGCCTGTTTACGACTAGGATGTGGCCATGAAAAGATATTATACATATATCCTAGCCTTTTTCTTGGCACTGAGCGTAGGTGCGGTGGCTGAGGAGCGGCAGGTTACCGTGTTAGAGCTTTTCACCAGCCAAGGCTGTGTCGGCTGCGTGTCGGCTGATGCCGCGATCAAGGCCCATAGAGACAGGCCGGGTATGCTGGTGTTATCTTGGCCGGTTGATTATCTAGACCGTTTCGGCTGGGCGGATACTTTCGCGCAGCCTGCCAATACATGGCATCAAAAGGCTTACAACAAACGTCTTGGCAAGGGTGGCATGGTCTATACCCCAGAGATGATAATCAATGGTCGACTGGAATGTGTGGGTAATAATAAA
>CBFDBT010000166.1:0-6031 GCA_965603115.1 uncultured Alphaproteobacteria bacterium | reverse complement strand
TCCAAGCCATAAGCCTTGAGAAAATCTTTGCCCGTTATATGGGGAGGCAGACCAGTTGCTTCGCCAACTCCTAAGTTGACTGAGGGTTCACGGAAATACAAAGGACGTAATTGGGCGTGACAATCTGTAAAGTGCAATAGGGTCACTTGCCCCTTAGATTGAAAGTTGAGCAAATCATTTTGTTTGAGGCTTTGCGTCCTTGCCGATGAGGCAAGCGCTGGCCCCCCTGATGCAGCTATCACATTTGCTGCAGCTACAACTTGAAGAAAGTCACGTCTTGTAAGCATAATCAATATCCAGTGAGAGAATAATAAAAGTAATAACAGGGGCTATATAGAATCTGGGCTTCCCACATGGAGAAGCCCAGAAGAAAGTATTTTAGTTACGTACGGATGGGCCTTCAATTGGCAATCCCTGTCCACGCCATGCGAGATATAGTTCTAAATTCACATAATCATCCGAACCATAAGCAAGAGGCGTTGAGCGAATATTTTTGTTACATCCACGGAAACGACGGTGCAGTGAACCTACGCCCTGCCACTTCATGCGGTAAGTAGGAAAGCCATTTGACTGGCCTTGGCTCAGTAGATCGGCACGTACATTATTACCATAATTATCTTCATGACAATGCGCACAGCTCATATCCAGCTGACCTCGGCGGGCATAATAAAACTCTTTGCCCTTTTCAAAGAATGGTGCTGCCGTGCCATCAATTTTGACATTAACAACATCATCACGACCATGACTTTTTACATAAGATGTCATCGACAACATCGCAGGGCTTTCCCATTTGTATGGCTTAGCCTGCATGTTTTCTGTTCTACAAGCATTGATCTGCTGTTCAATATTGATCAGCTTTCCTGAGGCTTCATTAAATACAGGATAAGTTGATGCAGCGGCTTTAACTGAAGTTGCATCATCACCATGACAAGACGCACAGGATTGGCCGGCGTCTCCTTCAACAGTTGACCAGGCTTCTTCACCTTGGTCAACCATCAAGAATGCAGGGTTTTCAAAGTCATCATCCTGCATTGCTCGCGTTTTAGCACTTCTATAATCATATCCAGATACAATATGCCCATGCAAAGGGTGGTCCTCAGATATGGCTATACCTCCACTGGTATATGCTGCCTCTTGCGACGGCGCATCTCCTGTAGATTTATTCATATACATATAACCGCCCCCAACGGCTACCACGACAGCAAGTCCAATGATTTTTTTATCAATACTCATTTATCTTCCCCTACTCTAATTTATGGCCAACAGCTCGCTATTGAACTGTAATGTCCTTGGATGTGGTAAAGATGGCGCCACCATCCTCATGCCAGATAAACTCAAATGTCCCACTCTCATTCACTTTAACACTGAACTGAATATAGGGATTAGCCGCAACGGACGGCTCTAGGTCAGCGACGAAAACTTCCTGACCATTGAATTTACAGACAAACTTATTAATAATTTGACGTGGAATTGGGTTGCCCTTTTTATCCTTCGCCATACCCGTATGCATTGGGTGTGAAATAGTTGTTTTGATCTCAATAACAGAGCCCTTAGTTGCGGACTTTGGCACTTTAACGCGAGGTTTCCCTTGAGCCATATTTTATACTCCTTTAATCTTATTCACTTAAACATATTGCTAAAATTAGCCGCCACAACCGCCAATAGTCACCTTAATTTCACGCGATCCGCGCACAAGGGTTCCATCACTCATTTCAGCAATTGCTACGATATTTTGTGTCTTAGCAAGGCGCATACGAGATTTAGCCTTAGCAACACCGCTTGCTGGAGTAAAATGGAATACTGCCATATTTGGATTTGGGTTACCATCAGCAAACATGTGAATAGATTTCACATAATTATCTTCTGTCATTGGGCTTTCAACGGATACAGCGAATGGAACCATATTGCCATTTTCAGCAATCTCCTGCATATCAATTTCAATGCCGCCATCTTTGATTGCCCGGTCACCGAAAAGTTTGGCAATTGCGGCATTCACAGCTGCGACATCGGCAAAGGCCGATGGAGCATATACAAGGCTGGCTGCAGCAACAGCGCCACATCCCAAAAACCCCATTGCGCGACGGCGATTCATATTAATGTTCATTTTAATTTCCTTCTTTAATTAGATTAGGCATCAATTAGACGCAGTCTCTTTTCGGGTTCCCAAATAAGCAATTACATCTTCTACCTGCTGTGCAGACAATATTGATTTGCCTGCGAATTCCTTTAAAACCATGTGCAATCCATCTGCACGGTAAAAAGCAGGCATGAAAGTATCTGGGTTAATTTGCTTGGCGTTAACAACCAGCATGCGCAATTCACCTTCAGAATACCGGTCTGCAACACCATCAAGCAATGGCCCTATTTTCCCGTGGAACTGCTGTTCACTCATATCGGAGACAGAATGGCAGGCCAGACAGTTACCTAGTTTGCGATTTATCATGATGGCACGACCAGCCTTAGCGTCACCCGCAACACCCGTAAGAGATACAGGAATTGAATTGCCGTCTATAATTTCGTATTTAACAAGCTCCTCGGCATTAACCGAAGAAAAAGATAAACCTGCAGACAACAGAGCTACAGAAGCTAAAGCTGATATATTCTTAAAGTTATTTGTCACTTTAATATCCCCTAATCTTCTAGAGAACAAATGAGGTGAATAGCTAAACAATATATAGATTTATGACTTCATATTGAAGATAATCATATAATATTGATAGCCCCCCCTTTGCATTCCAGAACAATGTTTTAACTAAACCAATTGCAGAAACTCTGCACTTCCCGTGAATATATTAATCCCAAAAAACGAAGTTCTACAAGAAAAAATAATTAAGATGGAACATTAGCAATTTTATTCTATACTATAAAATAAGGATGTATTCAGATAGTTTAGGTGTTGATTGGAAAATATTGTATACCGACCTTGGCTTTAGAATAATATTAGAATGTTCTAATATACAGTGATTGGCAATACTATGGATCATGCAATTGATAGAAAAAAAATCTCTTCCCGCCGTGATTTTTTACGTCGAATGACAGCTACGGCCTTTGGAGTCGCATTTTGTAGCAACACCAGCATGGCCAAAGCACGCGGTGAAATTATAGTCGTAGGCGGCGGCGTAGGCGGTGTGACTTTCATCAGAGCTCTGCTCGCGCTCACCCCACATGTTAATATCACTCTAGTTGAACCAACCGCTCTTTATCATAATTGCCCCTTAAGCTCACATGTCCTAGCAGGCTTATTGCCTGATGAGAAAGTGCGGCAAAGTTACATCAATGTTACAAGCTTGCCCAATGTTACATGGGTTCGGGACAAAGCTCTGCTAATTAATAATGAGAAGAATATACTGGTTACTGCATCTGGGGCTCAGCTACACTATGACAAATTAGTGATTAGCCCCGGCATAGGTTTTAGCACTGATGCCATTGATAATTATGACGCCGAAGCAACGCCGCATGGGTGGAAAAACGATTCTAACCTATTCACGCTAAGAGACCAGCTCTATACAATGGAAGATGGGGGTGTCTTTTTGATCACAGCACCTCTTAAGCCCTATCGCTGTATGCCAGCACCCTATGAAAGAGCGGGCCTTGTCGCCTCTTACCTGAAAAAGCATAAACCAGCCTCAAAAATATTAATTCTGGATCAAAAGCCCAGCTTTCCCCAACAGGAGCTTTTCCTAGAGGCGTGGCAAACATATTATGGTGATATGATCGAATGGGTAACCGGTGACTTTGTCGGAGAAATTACAAGCTATTCACCCGCCAGCAATTCCATTGAAACAGAATTTGATAGCTTCGAAGGCGATGTGATCAACCTGATCCCCAACCAAAACGCGGGTAAATTTGCCCATAACAATGGTTTGGTGAATGATAGTGGTTGGTGCCCTGTGGACCTCAGGACCATGGAATCAACTTTGATAGATGATATTTATGTAATTGGTGATGCAATCGACAATAATGAATTGCCCAAGGCGGCTTCCATTTGTGAAACTCAAGCCTATGTTGCCGCTGAGGCGGTCAGTGCAGAGTTGAACAACCAAGAGGCACCAACTGCCACATTCAACAGTCTATGCTGGAGCGCCACAGATGAGGGTCATGCTGTCAAGGTAATGGGTGCCTATCATGTGGGCGTGAGCGGTGAGTTAATCCGAGATAGTTTAGCCATTAGTTCCCAGAATGATTCTGACGAAGAAAGGGCCTATAATTACGCTAAAGCAGAAAGCTGGAACACGGACTTCTTTGCCCGCCTTTATGGAGCACAATAAGACTGTGAAGTTCCAAGTCCGGCTTTTGTAAACATTTCTTCCAGCAAAGCCCAAAAGAAATTTTGTCCAATATAGCCCGGCAAACGCCCTATCTCTTCACCATTTTGCACAAGAACAAAAGTAGGGGTGAAGGTGACTGCCTTTATAGAATCTAAGTCTTGTGGTCGTGTATCATGTATGTCTATCCTACGCAGGGGCGCAGCTCGTCCTTCAGCCGTATTAGGATAGGCCTCACCTATTTCTTCATGCCAGCGTTCACACCATTCACAATAACTGGCTTCAAACATAACCAATTGTGCACAAGGTTCTTGTGCATAAATCGGATATGAGCCTAACACTAGGCCCAGCCATAAGGTAATCTGTAACAACGCTTGTCTCATAATCAGTGTCTTTGTGCTGTTAAAAACTCGGTTATTATATCAGCTGCATCCTCTGCTGCAAAATCATAAAAGAAATGATCTGCATCATCAATCAGTGAAAATTGCACCCGATCACTTTTCAGGGCTGGCGCTAGCTTAGTGGCGATATCGCCAACTACCTTATCGTTGGCTCCGCCCACAACAAGTACTGGCACATCAATGCTAGCAATAATATCCTTAGTCAGTTTGGAGCTTTCATTCCCAAAGTGGGATACAAGCGAGCGAGCACTTATCTTGGTCCCGCCACAATACATAAAACCAGGGATATCCATCAGTTGATCTCCCTTATCGTTTGATATCATCTCTTTCGCTATTGCAATTAAAATGGAAATATCGCTCTCATTGCGCTTGTTGTAATTCGCAAGATAATCAGTGTAAGTTCGCCCTGCAGATGGGGCCAGCATTACCACCGAGGCAATGCCATCCAGTGTATTGTCGGCTGCAACGGTGGCACTTTGCACCGCACCACGACTATGCCCCATCAGAGAAATGCTGGTTGCTCCCTGCGCTTTCAGCCAGTTAAACCATGCAGTAATATCAGCCGCATCACCTTGTCGCGTATTTCTGATGGGCACTGAGCAATCATAGGCCCCCGTACGTCGACTAATACCCAATGAAAGCGTGTGCGTCAGTGAATTGATACCTCGCTCAGCCAGCAAGGATTGCATATTGATGATTAGCTCCATATCCATGTGGGCCATGGTGCCATGGGTTATAAGGACCACCCCATCAGATAATTCCGCATCTTGCGCAACCGTGAGACGTCCCAAAAGAGTGAGCCTGTCCTGCTGAATTTCAACAGCGCGGATTTCTTGCGCTCTAGCCTGTGGATTTAAAATCCAAGAAAATATAATTAAACCAATAAATACTGAATATTTCATCTTAAAGCACACCTCCTTTTTCAGCGCTACGATAGACATAATATTTATGAAATGTCGAGACTTTCCAATAATTAGTAAGCCTTGGCCAATAATTAGTAAGCCTTGGTCAATAATTAGTAAGGCTTGAGTGTTTACTCGTCGCCCTTAAGCGGGGTTCGATAGAAAATTATCAGCAGGTCAAGTATGGCGCTGTTATGCTAATCGGTGGTGGTGGCTGGTTTTGGGTTTTATAAATCACTAACACAGCAGTTTTTACTCCGCGCTTGACAACATGCTTCTATCAGGTTTGAATAATATAGATTAATCGGCTTGGGGGGCGATGATATTTATTCCAAAGGAAGCTCATCCATATGTTTAGGCATATACCGCTCGTATTAATCGTTGCAGCTACTCTGTTTGCCGCTCTTACATTAATCTTGGATATATCATTATAGGATTATCTTTTAATATTTTTTTAATATTT
>CBFDBT010000165.1:0-6143 GCA_965603115.1 uncultured Alphaproteobacteria bacterium | reverse complement strand
ATCAACCGAATTGTCTGGGACATGCGTGAAGACGGCTATTTTGGTTTGAAAAAAGTAAAACCAAAGGATGACAAGCCATCAGGTAGCAAAGTGGTGCCTGGAACTTACAGTGTAAAACTAACACTTGGTGGTGTTAGTTCTTCTAGCAGCGTGGCTGTTATTGCTGACCCTCGGGTAACCCTCACACAAGCTGATTACCTTGCTAACTATGAGCATGGTAAGAAAATCCAAAACTTAAGCAACACCGCTAACAAAGCCGTAAAGCGTATTCGCGCAGCTAAAAGGGATGCCGAAGCCATTAAGGTTATGGCCGAAGCAGCCGTGAAATTGGATGGCGCAGATAAAGACAAACTTAAAGCGTTGGTGAAAAAAGCCAAGGCTGTCTCAAAGGCACTAATCAAAAACGAAAAGACTTACTTTATTCCTCGTAAGAGTGAAGAAGGCATCCAGTATACTGGCGACAAAGTGATGACTAAAATAGGTGGCGCACGAGCCAATGTGGGTGATGGCGCTCCTGGCGGTGCTGCCCTTGCCTATTATGCACGGGCTGAAAAGGCTGTCATAGATGCCCTTGCGATTACCAATAAGCTCTTTAATACAGAGGTCGCAAGTTTAAGTGAATTGTTTGAAACATCTGGTTTGGCTTTGCTCAATAATGGTGAAGATATCAGTTTGTCACAGTGATCATTTTTATCTAGTTTGAGTTATCACCATGAAACCGCAAATTTTATTTCGAAAAATCCACCACTGGGGGGCAATTACCATTGCTCTACCAGTGGTGATCATGATCGGGGCAGGCATCTTGCTGATGGTCAAAAAAGAGTTAGACTGGCTCCAGCCACCAAGCCAAAAAGGTATTGAGCGATCAACCATTCCCGCTGCCAATATGCAGCAAATGTTTGAAGCGGTTATCGCCGTTGAACAAGCCGGCATTAAAAAATGGACCGACTTGGATAGGGTCGATTTCAAAAATGACAAGGGCATCGCCAAATTCATCGCCACCAATAACTGGGAGGTGCAAGTTGACACCAGCACAGCCAAGGTGCTGCAAGTCGCTTATCGCCGCTCAGACATTATCGAAAAAATACATGATGGCACATGGTTTGCCGACTGGGTGAAACTTGGGCTATTCCTACCTGTTGGCATAGGCCTTTTCACTTTGTGGTTAACCGGTATCTATCTCTTTTTCCTGCCACATTATAAAAAATGGCAAAAAAGACAGCGTAAAAAATAGCACCCTAGCTTATGACGTTAGCTTAGGCCCAACATGATCGGGGCCATTGCCCTCGTCCCACTCAATGAAGCGCGGAAGATTGTCCGCAATATCAAACCAAGGAATACGCTCGCCTTCGTTAGTATGATATGTTGGTGGGAAAAGAGTTGGGTCTTCAAAGGCGGAGATATGAATTTCAAAAATGGCACCAATCCCCGTGCTACTTACACCTTCCCATGTCAGCGGTGTACCGCATTCAGGGCAAAAAGCACGACCAACACCCTCAGAGGACTTATAAATTTTCCGCGGCGTACCGCTAAAAGTAACCTGATCCGCCTTCCAGCCAGATAGAGTAACTACAGGGGCACCTGTGTGCTTGCGACAGCTCAGGCAGTGACAATGGTTCGAACCAAAGGGCTCACCGCGCACTTCAAACCTGACAGCGCCGCACAAACAACCACCTGATGCACTCTTTTCATTTTTACTCATAAATACTCCTGACCTTTTACAATAAATCTTGCGCATCTATTAATGCAATTAGGAATAAATCACAAGTCCCAGGATATATCCGCCTTACACCTATAAACGAATAGTTGTAAAATTAAATATATAGGTATTGAAAGTCAATCTGATCAAACTAAATACTATAATGACCTTAAGAAAATTGTGACTTTAACAAATACTAAATGAGGATTGGATGGTGCGCACAAGTCAAACCCTGCTTGAGCAGATGAAAATCAGCGATGTGGATATTGTTGACCGTAAAGGTGTATTAAATCTTACCAAGATGGACTTGGATATACTCGCTAGCCACCAAGAACTCATTGAAGATAATATTGATATTATTGTTGAAGAATTTTACCATAGTCAGACATCAAATGATGAAATTTCTCTCTTAATAGGCGATGCAGAAACACTCAATCGTTTAGTTGCAGCCCAGCGCAAATATTGCCTTGACCTCTTTTCGGGAGGCTATGGAGCAGATTATGTGAACAATAGATTGCGTATTGGGCTTATCCACAAACGCATTGGTGTGGAGCCAAAGCTATATCTATCAGCCGTCAGAACATTAAAAGTCATCATATTTCAGACATTGAAAAAACATATAAAAGATGAGGAGCAACTATCACTGACTATAGATGCGGTAGATAAACTTATATATTTCGATACTACACTTGTTTTCGATGCCTACATTGACAGTTTGGTTGGTGAAACTGAAAACGCCAAGAGAAAAGCTGAAATTTATGCACAGGACTTGGAAAAGAAGGTTGCCGAGCGTACACGCCAACTTGAGGAGCAGGCCAAAACAGATCCCCTTACAGGCATATACAATCAAAGAGCCATGCAGTCTATGCTCACCAGAGAGTTGGTGGTAGCCAAAAGACGCAAGACAAAGCTTTCCTTTGTCTATTTTGATGTCGATAATTTTAAACAGGTGAATGACACACTTGGGCACATTGTGGGCGACGAAGTTTTAAAGCATGTTGGGACATCATTACTGGAAGTCACACGAGAAACTGATATAGCGTGCCGCTATGGCGGAGATGAATTTTGTGCAATCCTTCCAGAATGTTCCGCGGATAGAGCACACGATATATGTCAAAAGCTCATCAAGACCTTTAGTAAAAAATGTCCAAAAGTCACTTTGAGTATTGGCATAGCTGAAACAGGGCCCGAAGATTTCTTGGACATTGAAACCTTGATCAAAGCTGCAGACAAACAAATGTATCTAGCTAAAAAAACTGAGGGCTTTGAAGTTTGTCTGGACCTACCGGACGAAGAGTAGAGCTCACCAAAATATAGGCAGTAATATAGCTGTAAGTAGCCCGTTAAGCCCCATAGCAAGGCCCGCAGCCGCACCTGCCAGGTCACTGCGACGAAGCGCCTCTGCCGCACCAATGCCGTGAGAACTCACCCCCATCGCCATGCCCATCTCAAGGGGCCTATCTAAATTTAAAAATCGTAGCAGGGGCGGGCCAAACACAGCTCCTACAGTACCCGTGGCCAGCACCACAACAGCCGCGAGCCCCGGCAATCCTGCAAGTTTTTGAGTTAGGGGAACGGCAATAGGGCTGGTTACTGATTTGGTAATATAGGTGGCGAGCAATGCGGGGTCGTCTGTTACCCACGCTGTCACACCCCAAACCATGGCCATAGCGAATAAACTGCCCGCCACCAATGAAACTGAGAGTGCAAATGCATGGCCTTTTAACACATGCAAATGTTCTGCAACCGCAAAGGCAAGCGCCACCACAATTGGCCCGAGCAATAAGTGAATAGGCTGGGCATAATAAAAATATTGGGAATATTCAATGTCGAAAAAAATAAGCGCTGCTATAACAATTGCAACAGCTGTTATGAGCGGATGAAGTAGTGGATTATGATTAGCCTTGATAAAAAGCCTCCACGCGATGACATATATCACCACTGTTGCAGAGCATGCCAAACCATATACCGCCAGATCATTCATCCCCTAGCCCTATCATTAAGCGCACAACCAAAGCTGTAAAAACAAGTGACAAAAGTGTCGAACCTAAGATGATCCAAAGAAGCAACAGGGGATGATGGATAAAATAGGCTGTCGAGACCATAATCCCGACAGCCGCTGGAATAACAAAGAGCGGGAAGTGCGCGAACAAAATTGACGTAGAAGCGTAATATTTTGCTCGCAACTTTGGTACTATTAGCAAAGTGATAAGCAATATTATCGAGCCAATCACTCCCGGCGCTATAGAGAGAGACATAAAGGAAGCAACTGCGTAGCCGATTGCATAAAACACAGTCAGCACTACAAGAAGTCCGATAAAATTTGCGCTCCTACTATCTAGCATTAATCTTTATAAACCTTGCCGCCCTTCATGACAAAATCAACCGAGAGTAATTCTTTGATGTCATTTAAAGGACTACCATCCATAGCAATAATATCTGCCAGCTTGCCCGCTTGTAACGTTCCAAGACTATCACTCATATCAGCAAGATCCGCTGCATTCACTGTCGCAGACTTCAAAATATCCATCTCGCTCATACCGGCTTGATGCATTAACACTGCTTCTTGGGCATTTATACCGTGCTTGGACACACCGCTATCGGTACCAAAAGCAATTTTAACACCTTTTTTATAGGCAACGGAGAAATGCGCCATCATATCCCCACCAACACGGATAGCTTTTTTAGCAATTACAGGCGGCAGAATATTGGTGGTTTCAGCAATGCGCACCACCGTATTACCCGCAAGTAATGTCGGCACCAAATAGGCGCCAGTTTTCTTGAACAGTCTGATAGATTCTTTATCAGCGTATGAGCCATGCTCAATACTATCCACACCCGCCCTGAGCGCAGCATTAATGCCCTTGGCTGCATGGGCGTGGGCTGCTATTTTACGACCTAAGCTATGCGCTGTATCCATTATCTCTTTCATCTCGCCGTCGGTCATTTGCTGACCAGTGCCTGTGTTCGTTTCTGATAAAACACCGCCTGTTGCGGTGATTTTAATCACATCCGCACCATATTTAACCGCGTGGCGAACAGCACGCCGACAATCTTCAACACCATCACAAATAGTCTCTGACGTATGTTGCTTTAAAAGGTCCATTTGCATGCCATCTACATCACCGTGACCACCCGTGGCAGCAACACCAGAGCCTGATGCAATTATGCGAGGCCCATCAATCCAGCCTTTGGCAATGCTGTTTCTCAGAGCAAAGCTTACTTTTGGTTCACCACCAAGGTCTCTTACTGTTGTAAAGCCTGCTTTTAGAATTCTTTGTGCATAAAGTCCTGAACGTATAACACGCTCTGTACGCTCAAGTTTAACCATATCTTTTTCAGTATTGCCACCGAGTTCATGGCCCAGATGCACGTGCATATCCATCATGCCCGGCATAACAAAGCTTGATTTCAAATCAATCACCTTGGTGCCTTCACCAAACTCAGCAGCGTCAACGTATCCGGCACGTACGTCTGAAATTTTACCAGCCTCAACAACAATCGTTTGGTCTTTGAGCGGTGCTGCGCCTGGCACGGCGAGTAATTCACCAGCGTAAATTACAGTTACATCCCCCGCATAAGCGAGAGGAGCATTAGCGCCTGCCAACAAAGTAGCAGCCATCAAATTTTTTAAAATAATGTTCATCTTAGTCCCCTTTTGTTTTCTGTATTGCACCATGACATCTGTCATATATAAATCAAGTTTCAAATACTCTACCATACCCTGCTATAGGCTTGACGGTCGGCTCACAATATAGTCCACTCTCATGCTTTAAGGAGTAGTAATGAAAAAAACATATTATGAAGATCTTGAAGTAGGCCCAAGTGGACGTTTTGGCAGCTATGAGATGACAAAAGAAGAAATCATTGAATTTGCTTCACGCTTTGACCCTCAGCCTTTTCACCTCGATGATGATTTTGCTAAAACCACCCATTTTGGCGCGCTATGTGCCAGCGGTTGGCACACTGGGAGCGTCTTGATGCGTATACTGGTTGATCATGGCAAAGAAACTGGTTTAGCCAGCCTTGGCTCCCCCGGCCTACAAGATCTTAAATGGGCTAAACCCGTATTTGTTGGTGATATTTTGTCCGTTGAACGGGAATATCTTGATAAAAGACTATCAAAATCAAGACCTGGCCTTGGATTAGTGACCTTTAATAACTATGTATATAACCATCACAATGATGTTGTGATGAGTGTTAAGGGTACAATGATGGTGGCTTGCCGCCCAAAATAACAATAAAACAGCGAGGGAATAAAAATGAATCTCAATAAAATATTAGTACCAACCATTGTCGCAACTGGATTTTTGCTTTCGGGTATAACCAGCGTGACAGCCGACGAACCCATGAGTGAAAAACAACTACGCCATGCTGAGAAGAGACTTTTTCAAGAGTGTGTTGAAGACGATAGTAACGAAGCGCCTAAATGCCAGTGTCTCGT
>CBFDBT010000164.1:0-6173 GCA_965603115.1 uncultured Alphaproteobacteria bacterium | reverse complement strand
AGTTAACCCTATCGGCACCAGCCAGAGTAACCGCAGATACAGGCATTGATGCCCTCACCCATGCGATAGAAGCTTACGTTAGCAAAAAAGCCAGCGCCTACACCGATCAGCAAGCACTTGCTGCAATCAAGTTGATAGCGCCTAACCTACGAGCCGCTTATATTGATGGAAATAACAAATCAGCCCGTGAAGCCTTAATGCTAGGTGCAACACTTGCAGGCATAGCCTTTTCAAATGCTTCAGTTTGCTTAGTGCACGGTATGAGCCGCCCCATCGGCGCGCACTTCCATGTACCGCATGGACTAAGCAACGCGATGTTGCTGCCTGTGGTGACTGAATTTTCCATCCCCGGCGCACCCGAACGGTATGCTACATGCTCCCGCGCGATGGGCATTTCTTCTGCACATGATAATGATACAGTCGCTAATAAGAAGTTACTCAACGAACTTCATACACTCAATAAGGATTTAAGTGTTCCATCGCCTGCAGACTTTGGTATTGATCGCGATAGCTATATCCAGCTAAGCGCGCTTATGGCAGATCAGGCGCTCGCTTCAGGCTCTCCTGCCAATAACCCCCGTGTGCCAACAACAGACGAAATTATTGAGCTATACCGCAAAGTTTGGGAACAATCGGGTGCTAACAGTTAACTTTTAACAAGTTTGTCAACACACTCTTAACGATTGTCGAGTTATGCTCACGCCAGCATGTTCCATTGGGGGGCAGCCTTTAAAGCTTGTCTTTTCGAGTTAGGGGCCAATGACAAAAACTGAGTATGACAGCAATAAAGAGATACAAAGACTTCAACAAGAGCTTGCTCAAGCTCGCGCTGAGGCCAATGATCCACGTGGGCCCAATAATGCTAACGTGCCCAATCCTGTGCTCGACGTTACCAGCAGCCAACAGTTACAAATAATCAATCAATTTGCAAAAGACCTTATTCGCCTTTCTTCCAGCCAAGACTTGATATGGCATACAGTCAATGAAGTTGTAGGGCAGTTAGGTTTTTTGGACTGCGTGATTTACTTACTAGATGAAGATAGAGATATGCTGGTGCAAAGTGCAGCTCACGGCTACAAGAGCAACAAAAATCGTAAAATTATAAATCCAATAGAAATTCCTATTGGAAAAGGCATCAGTGGTAATGTAGCTAAAAGCGGCGAACCATTACTCATTTTGGACACCGAGAGCGATGAACGCTATATTCCTGACTTAACCACTATGCTATCTGAAATTTGCGTCCCTATCATTGATAAAGGCCACCTTTTGGGTGTTATAGATTGCGAAAACCAATCTAAAAATTATTTCACAGAGCATCACCTTGAACTTTTGACCACTATAGCGTCCATGCTGGCATCCCGATTAGCCCAATGGGACGTCCTAAAAAAATTAGAGGCCACACAAGGTGAGCTTGAAGAAAGTGAAGAAAAATACCGTCTGCTTTTTGAAAAATCAGAAGACCCCATGATGCTGTTAACCGAAAACAAATTTGAACTCTGCAACGAAGCAGCAGCACGTATGTTTAAATATGCTAACGCGTCAGAAATGCAAAATATTCATCCGTCAGAAGCCTCACCACCAACACAAGCTGATGGTCAAACTTCTTTTGAAAAAGCTGAAGAAATGATGCAGATAGCCGTTGCCCAAGGCGTGCACCGATTTGAGTGGATTCACCGAAAGAAAACAGGGGAAGATTTTCCGATGGAAGTTACCCTCACCAAAGTCCCCTATAAAGGGCAAGTCGCTATCTATGCAGTTTGCCGCGACATAACCACCCGCAAAAAAATGGATGTCGCCCTTCATCAGGCTGTTGAAAAAGCCAATGACGCTAACAAATCAAAAATTAAATTTCTGGCCAACATGAGCCATGAACTCAGAACACCCCTAAATGCTATTCTTGGTTTTTCTGAAATGATGACGGAAAAAATCTTTGGCCCCTTAGGATCTGAGGTATATGAGGATTATGTCAAAAATATCCACAC
The DNA here is from genome assembly GCA_965603115.1 of uncultured Alphaproteobacteria bacterium. Lineage (GTDB taxonomy): Bacteria > Pseudomonadota > Alphaproteobacteria > Sphingomonadales > Kordiimonadaceae > CBFDBT01. The sequence goes on along the minus strand of CBFDBT010000164.1, from coordinate 4,191 downwards.
ATCTGCAGGCTATTTGTCTAACATAATAAATGATATCTTAGACCTCTCAGCGATTAGCGAATCTGAGGACGACATAAACAGGAGCAGTTTAAATATAGAGGATATTGTTGCTGATTGTTATGCCATGATGGGTAAACTTGCTTCCGACAAAGGCATCGACTGCTGTCATGAAATTCAAGCAGATATTGACCCTGTCTTTGCCGGTGACCGGGAATTGAAACAAATCCTGATAAACCTTCTTGCTAATGCTATAAAATTTACTCCAGCAGGCGGCTCCATATGTCTATCAGTTCGTGTAGAAGATAATCACCATATTTTCAAAGTCACGGATACTGGATGTGGGATCCCCGAAAATCATTTAGACACAATCACTGAACGTTTTGAGCGCGGCCAGCGCGACCCTTTTGATACTATTGAAGGTACAGGACTTGGACTAGCCATAGTAAAAGCCCTTGTTACACTTCATCAAGGCAAACTCACTATCGAAAGTAATGTTGGAGAAGGCACGAGTGTTATATTCGCGCTACCCAACAAAAACAGCCTCACTGTCATTAACTCGACTCAAATAGAGCTAGAGCTTGAATAAGCCCAAGAAACAGCGGCCTCATGCCTTGACAGCAAAATGCTGCCTATAGCACTTTAATGTGACTGCCATCCAATTTTTCAACATATACTGCCCGAACAAACGCTGAATATTGCTTAATCAGTTTTGGCCACTGACCCTCGGGGATCAAAGACAAGGCGGTAGACAAACCATCAGCAATTGTTGCTGTACTGGCTTGGACACTCACGCGCTTATAAAGATTTCTCCCTAGCCCTGAATAAGGGTCAAATAGATGAGCTTTACCGCCAGCTATCATTTCGGTAATCGGTTCGCTAGTGGCAATAGCACTATCATAAAGCTCCACAACGGGGCCGCCAACACCACCAAGGGAAACACGCCACGGGTTGGTATTATCTTTAGAGCCCATAGCACGAATTTCACCCGTACCCAAAAGAATATCCCCAAAGCCCTCTCGCTTGAAAAGCGCGGTTAGATGGTCCGTGATAGCCCCTTGCGCAATGCCATTTAACGTTACCTTTTGGCCTTTGTTCATAGAAATCGTATCGCGTGTAATATTAAGATTTTGTTGTCCTACCCGTGAGAGCGCGGCGGCGAGACCTATGCTGTCCGTCTCCGGTACGCGATTATAATGGTCCCAAAGTGGTTGAACCGTAACATCAAAAGATCCTTGAGACGCCTCTGATATTTGTCGTGCCGTTGTGAGTAACATAACAAGCTCGGCTGGAGGGTTACGCAAAGTAGCATGTGAATTAAATTCATAAAGCGCAGACGTCGACGAATAGAGTGAGAATATTTCTTCTAAGCGCTGCAATTCTTCCACTGCCATTGCTATCACCTCTTTTGCCCTTAAAGGGTCAGTGTGGGCAACAGTTATTGAGGCCTCGCCGCCAAGTGCCAAGCCCCGCCAGCGGGCAATTTTTTTATCATCTGCCAGCACTGATAATCCTGAACCTATCAGGCCTATACCAGCGGTAGCGGCAGAAATTTGAAGTAATTTTCTACGATTTATCATTGGTTACTTCGTCCCTTTCCATACCCCCCATATGCATTCCACCATCACTTGATCCCAAGAGTGCCTCCGTAGCAATATTACTTAGTTCGCTTAATTTGCCGCCATAGCTAGAGATAAACTCCTCGGCTTTAATTTTATCAGAAAAGGGAACAAGCTCCGCCATACCCATGCCGCCAGTACGCGATGAACCCACCACATACCAAGCCCTTTCTGCCCGTATCCAAGCATCATCGCCCGGCTGATCCCAACTAGCAGCCTTGCCCATGTCACTGACATAAATAGCGCTAATTTTAAATTTTTCATCCGGCATTCGACTATAGGCAAGACTATCACGCACAGAGACGAACCAAATAGGGTTCTCTTGGCCTTTTAAAAATACCTGCCCTTTGGGGCCGTTATGCGCTGAAACCTGCATGCCGCAAAAGTGACCAATGGCATCATCAGTGAGCGCCATCGGCGACTTTTCAGGCTGCAAGGCATCTTCTTCTCCACAGGCATTTAAACTAAATGCTAGACACATGAGTATTGGTAATCGCGTAAGGTTGTTCATATGTCTCTCCGGTTAAACATGAAAGCGCCAACTGCTAAAGGTGCTGCACACCAGATCAACATACTGCTCCATAGCAGTGTACTCGGCAAACCTACGCTGGCTGAAACCTCAGCCATTCCTCCTACCAAGCCACTCCCGGAGATACCGCCCATATTAATCATGCGAAATATATCAGTCGGGTTGGCCAGTAAAAATCCAGAAAAGGCCTCAGCACTCAGAATCTCGTCTGCTCCTGAGACAAGCGAGCCAAGTAGCAATAAATCAAAAATAATAACAAAAAATAACCATAAAGCCACTACCCCGCCAGCGGCAATCCCTCTATTGCGAGCCATCGCACTGCACATCAAGCCAAGGGCTATAAAAATAGCACCAAGTACAATTGATGATAAGACCAGCACCATAAGTGCCCACCATGCATGATCTGGCGGCATTACATCCGATGACATTGCAGTCAGCACGCCAGACAGGCCATAGCCGAAAATTGTTGCAAAGGAGATAATACTAACTTGGCCAACAAATTTTCCTATCACCACATCACTTCGAGAAATGGGATAAGACAAAAGTAACAACATAGTGCCCTGATCAATCTCCCCAACAAGCGCATCATAGGATAACAGCAAGGCTATAAGAGGTATTAAAAAAACAGATAGACTTGAAAGTGAAACCGTTGAAAGCGAAAGTGCATCAACATCAAGGAGTCCCGTTGGCGCGCTGCCAAGCAAACTAATGGCAAGGGCAAGCACAGCCATCAAACTTGATATAGCTAGCACCCAGCGATTTCGTACACCCATGCGGATTTCTTGGGCGGCTATGGTTAAAATAGAACTCACGAGCTACCTCCCTGAAAGTGCGAATAAACATCGTCGAGTGTCGGTGGGTGAATATGAATATCAACTACAACATCACGCATACCACTTAGAGCATGCAACAAAGCAAGTTTCCTTTCTTCCTTCACTTCAATGGTAAAGCAGCCCATCGCTCCACTATTTATCGCCGACTTCAATTCAGGGAATTTATCAAGCTTGGGCAAAGGTGTGCCATTCAACATTACAACATCTACCGTCACCGGCAAGCTTGCCTGCCGTGCCAACCGAGCCAGTGGGCCATGCGCCAACAGCTCGCCATCTCTCAAAATGGCAACGTCGCTTGTATAAGCTCCAACTTCACTCAGGGCGTGGGAAGATAATATGATAGTAGTACCCTCTTCTCGCAAATGATCCAGCATACGATAAAAGCGTCGTCTTGAAGACGGATCTAGCCCAGATGTTGGCTCATCTAAAATCAACAGTTTTGGCTTGCCAATAAGAGCCTGAGCTAGTCCCAGTCGTTGCCGCATACCCTTAGAATATCCGCCAACGGCTCTATCACCCGCGTCTTCCAGTCCTACTTTGTCGAGCAACTGATCAATGCCTGAAGCTTCGACCTTGCGGAGCTTGGTGAAAAACCGAAGATGCTCGCGGCCTGTAAGCGAGGCATAAAAAGAAACAGATTCAGGCAAAAACCCGATGGCATCACATTCACCTGGAGCGCTGCCTAGCACTGATATGTCCCCTGCCGTTGGCTTTAGCAGGCCAAGTACCATCTTAAATATCGTAGTCTTACCTGCACCGTTGTGCCCAACAAGTGCAAGACATTCCCCAGCTTGCAAATCAAGAGTGACATCTGAGACAACCATATGACCTTTAAAAGCCTTGGAAATATTTTGTAGACTTAACACAGATGTCATCATTTCATTCCAGCCGCTCTATGCGTATTTACTCGTTTATTATCTTGGTCATGCCACTTATTTGGTAAGTTAGGGTGCATAGGCTGCATTAAAGGGCTTCGGTCTATCACCCCTCCCGGATAAAAAGCTGGAAACTGATTTTGTGCCCAGCGTAGTAATTTTACCGCAGGGCTGGAAAGGAGTGTTTTAGCCGTTGGGTGTCGCCATATGATCTGATCTACCATATCATTGGGTTTATAGGAATTTTCAGAAATTCCATCACCATTGAGATCAAAAGCATCATTATCACTCCAATAATTCCCTATCATTGAATTATTCCAGTAGGTAAAAAGACTATT
>CBFDBT010000163.1:0-6278 GCA_965603115.1 uncultured Alphaproteobacteria bacterium | reverse complement strand
TGGTTGGCGGGCGATCATATCGGCCAGCAATAAAAATAGTCCCCCTAAGAGAGCACTTGGGATAAGGCTTCGCCCCGGATCATGCCCAACATAGGGGCGGACAAGATGGGGCACTATCAAGCCGATAAAACCAATCATGCCTGCAACAGCAACTCCTGCGCCCACACAGGCAGCAGATCCAAATACAATTAAATTTCTGGTCTTTGGTAAATTAATGCCAAGTGACTTAGCAACATCTTCACCCAGCACCAGTGTGCTAAGAGGTTTGGCTGTGGGAAGGATCATGGCAATACCGAGTAAAATGAAAGGCGCGGCGAGCTGGACATCTGTCATGCTGCGGTTCTCTAATGACCCTAGCATCCACATGATCATTTCTTGCAGGCTTAGTGGAGTTGGTGCCATGCTCATGGCAAGGCTTGTCATAGCGCCTGCGATGGAAGATATAGCGACACCCGCCAAAATGAGGGTGAGGACACTGGCATCTCGCGAGGCCATAATAACTAGAACGATGGTAGCAAGCCCGCCAAAGGCTATCGCCATGATAGGCAGAGCAAAAGAAAAGGATGCGGACAGACCATAATAAACAGCGATGACCCCGCCAAGACCACTTGCGGACGATATGCCAAGGATACCGGGGTCAGCAAGCGGGTTACGCAACAAACCTTGCAGGGCAGCGCCCGAGATGCCAAGACCAGCGCCAATGATGAAAGCGAGGATTAGGCGGGGTACGCGAAGCTCTTGGATGATAATATTAGCATTTTCATCCGCTTGGCCCAAAAGACCATAAAACACGTCAGACCACGAGAGGTTTACAGCACCACTTTTTAAGGAAAATAACGTTAGCATGAGAAAAAAAGCAACTAACCCCGTATAGAAATAAATCCGTCTCATTGCTCAGTCTCCTTAGCCGATGTTAGCTTATCCATTTGCTCGCGTAAATGTTCTGCGGCATTCACGATGAACAAGCCACTACAGGCCATCATGCTGCCCGGCACATCCACCGTTGGAGTTCCGTCGAGCATTTTTCGAATATAGCCATGGCGGGCTATGCCCCAGTGGTTTTGCACAGATGCGTGTGAATCGTAAAAGCTGGTAACAATTAGGGTTGGGGGGCTTTGCACAAGCCGCTCCATTGGAATAGGAAACCAGCCTTTATAGCCTCTGTCGGCAAAGCTATTACCAATGCCTGCCAGCGCCATCACTTTGCTAACAAAAGTGCCGGCCCCAGTGGTGAAAGCTCCGGGTGTTAAGTAAATAGCACTTTCCCCGAAAGCCGGGAGTGTCTTTAATTTAGCCATGCGCATTTCTGCGTCTGCTATGATTGTCTTGCCGCGGCTCACTTGTCCTATGGCTTTAGCAATGTGCAGCACATTGCTTTGAATATCTTTTGGGTCTTGGGCGTGTTTAATGGAAATGACCTGAATATCTAGACGTTCCAATAGGTCCAATAAGCGTTTGTCCCCAGCCCAGCTGCGTACAACAACGGATGGTCTTTGGGTTAATATTTGGTCAGCATCCGCCCTAAAACGGGGAATGTTTTTTGCGCGCTCGCGGTAAAATGAATGTGCGTCGCGGGCTTCACTTGAAACACCAATGATTTGACTTTCATCGGCAAGGGCTAAAACAAACTGGTCTGCACAATAGTCGAGAGACATTATCCGGTCCTCAGCCACTGCGGGTGCTGCTATGCCCAGCGCGATTAAAAAATATGTCGCGAGGATTTTCATGACCAAGGATGCTCCTTCAATACTGGCTTTTCAACGCCGCGAACCTGATAGTTTGTGTGTATCGTTGGGTGCAGTAGATGCGCCATCAACTCTAAACTATCAACGAGGCGTAAACTAGGGCGGCTAAAGAGAGCATTGCCGTCAACAATGTGGATTTTGCAGCCTGTTTTTTTGAGTATATCCAGTTCAGATTTTGCACCCGACTGTTCAATTTCCACAAGGCTTCTGTCCACGTCAAAGCCACAGCAGGCAATGAATAAAACATCGGGGGCTAGAGCACGAATATTGTCCCATTTAGCGGTCCATGAAGGTGTTTTCGGTGTCCCCATACTATCTTCACCGCCCGCTAGAGTGATGAGGTCGTGCATCCAGTGGCCAGAAACAAAGGGCGGGTCGACCCAGTCGAGCACAATGGTTTTTGGTTTTTCTATAGCGGCCGCCTGGGTTCGTGAATGAACGGCACTGATGCGACTTTCACAGTCTTGGCGGATGGTTTTTGCCTTTGCAGCGGTGTTGGTGGCTTCCCCCAGTGCTGTCAGAGTATCAAGCACTTCCATTAACGTGAAAGGCTCTAGGTTCACTATGCGGGAAGGAGTGGGCAGACTGCATATGGCTTGTTCCACATCAGAGCCGTTTACTGCGCAGACATCACATAAAGCTTGCGTCATAACCACATCGGGGGCGATTGTTTTTAACTGTTCTGTGTCAATGGCATAAAGCGCGCTGCTTTGCTCAAGCTCGGTTCTCACTACGGTATCAATTTCTAGCGAAGATGCATCTTTGGGCACAATGCAGCTGGTTACGCGCGGCAGATGCATAACATCACTCGGCCAGTCACAGGCATGACTGATGCCAACAAGATCATCTGCCAGCCCAAGGTCTACAATCATCTCAGTTGCACTTGGCAAAAGTGATACAATCTTCATTGTCGGTCCTTTGTTAAAAGGCTGTAGTGGGGCCATAGCCAATAAGGCTATGGCCCATGTAGTATTTAAAGTGCCAGTCTTAGGCCAAAGTATGCACTGCGGCCCGGTGTTGCAAAGCCAAAAACATTCTCATAATTTTGATTGAATGCATTCTCCACACGGCCATAAAGACTAACAGTGTCGTTAATCCTAAAGTCCCCCGCGATGCGCATGAGGGTATAGGCTTTCAGCTCAACACGTTCTGATTCCCAAGCTAGTGGCGGCCAAAACAGATCAATAGCTTTGCTTGTATGGCTCAGGCTTGCGCTAATGTTTAACCTTTCACTGAGTTCAGCGTATAAGCTAAGAGACGCCATGTGTTTTGGTCGGCGTACTTCTTGAATTTGTACGCCCGTACCATCGTCTTCAGTGGAATCAATATAGGTGTAATTGCTTGAAAAGGAGAGAGTATCATTAATCTCGCCTTCAAGGGATAATTCAACACCTTGTCGCTTGCTGTCACCTTCTTTATTTATAGCTGTAAAATTAAAAGTAGCAGGATCGAAATAAAAGCCGTCAATTTCATTGGTAAGGTCCGTGTTGAAATAGGCTGCACTCATCACCAGAGTGCCAACAGTTTGTTCAATACCAATTTCATAACCTGTGCTTTGCTCAGGCTTGAGGTCAGGATTGCCCTGGAAAGACCCAGCAAAATAGCCAAAGCGCTCAAGGAAAGTTGGTGCTTTTTGCCCTTTGGAGCCACTCATGAACACGCGTGCGCTGTCTGAAAGTTTATACGACGCTCCTGCACGCCAGCTTGTGATGTTTTCAAAGTCGCTATTATCATCATAACGAAGACTGGCAGCCAGCGTTAGCTCGTCTGTGATATCGCCAACATAGTCCGCTAAATAGCCAGTATTTTTATGATTTTGTTGCTGGTTCGGGTCACCCCAAAAGCTAGCGTCGCCGCTTTGCGTAAAATCAGTATCTTCATGGTCTATTGCTAAAGTGACAGTATGACCGTCACTCAACGCTATTCGATTGTTGAAATAAAGCCCCAGCTTTTGAGCGCCCGTTTCGCCCGATATAGCACCAAAAGCCATATTGACGATTTCGGTATCGAGCCACGTCAGGCGAAGGCTTTGATTGAGGCGATCATCAAAGGCATTATTTTCTACAGCGGCAGAAAGAGCAGTTTTTTTTGTGTCGCTGCTATTATCGCTATCAGATGGTAAGCCTGTTGCCCAATCGGTACCGTCAAATTCGCTCGTAGTATCACTGTGACGTGCTGTAACGGCCAGATTTAAATTCTCTGTGATCTCGACGCTTGCACGCATGTTAACGCTGGTGTTTTCATAACCATCAGCCTCAATGCCAGTGCGAGAGACATTGCTGCCATCACTTTTCATGTGACCTGCGCCAAGGGCTAACTTCCATTTGTCGCCGGAAGCTGCGATGCGAGCACCTGTGCGCAACGTATCGAATGAACCATATTCCCCGAAGGCTGAGAGAGATAGAGGAGCATCAGCTTCGCGTGTAATGATGTTGATCACGCCTGCCAGTGCATCGCTACCCCAAGCAGCAGACATAGGCGAGCGAATAATTTCGATGCGTTCAATTTCGTTGCTGGTGAGATGCTCAAACTGAAACTCGTCGCCCGCCGCCGGATCATTCATTTCGACACCGTCAATCATAACAAGCGTCTGGTTGGCTTCTGCGCCGCGCATGCGAAGTTGCGCCGTGCCACCAAGCGAGCCTGATGAGGCAATTGAAACGCCCGCTACAGTTTTTAAGTAGTCAGCAACCTGAAATATCTGCTGTTTTGCAAGCTCTTCTTTGTCAATGACAGTCACGACAGTTGTGGCGCTATCGGCACTGATAGGGGTGCGCGTGGCCGTGATAGTAATCTCGTCAATTTCGACAGCGTCGTTAATTTTGCCTGCACTATCAAGTGCAATTGCTGATGTTGATGAGAGAAGGGCTGCGAACCCGCCGAGAATTTTAGTAGATAGTCTATTCATATCAAACTCCTGTGTACCGCGGTAGCGGTGTAAAAAATACATACGGGGGGAGATTTGATATAAAAATCGATACCCTCCGCACAGAAAGATATCGCCTGTACGGAAGTTCCGCTCTGTTCGACTGTTCCGGTCGTCAGAATGGGCGACTTGCTGGCAGGTCTCCTGACTTACGGATATTGGCTAATTGACCTCACCTTCCCGGAAAATTTCCAGTGGTATAAGAGGCATGCCATCCGTTCACAGTTGCGGACACAGTTGCGGGGTTGAGTTTACTAACTCTCACCGCATTCCCTTTTCACCTCACCTTGACGCGAGGCACCAACAGGGCTTGTATATGAGGATAAGGGGTTATGCGCAAGGTCTATTTTGAACAGGCTACTACTATATGTAGTGGCTAATATGCGCTAAGTTGTCATATCATGCTATATTTTGATATTACCCCATGGTGTAATCGGCGGTATGTGGCTGTTTTGCAGGGACAATTTATGATTTTATTAGGTGTCTAAAGTCTTTGACTTATGGAACTCTACGGTGTAGAGAGGATTTGTTCGGTGGTATACCTACTGACTTAACTATGCCTGACTAGATATCACTTACGCTACTTTTCTGGCTTTTTTAACATGCGTAAGGGGATATATAATATGGCTAACGGTACAGTTAAATGGTTTAACGCCACTAAAGGTTTTGGCTTCATTCAACCTGAAGATGGCGGAAACGATGTTTTCGTACACATTTCAGCAGTAGAAGCAGCAGGTCTTAACGGTCTGCAAGACAACCAGAAGATTTCTTACGAACTCGTAGAAGATCGTCGTGGTCGCAGCTCAGCTGGCGAACTAGAGTTGCTTGACTAATATAGTCTGCGATGAAGATTTTAAAAAGGCTGGCCTTGTGCTGGCCTTTTTTTTGTGGTTTTCTTTTTAAGGTGAAGTGTAGCGCGTATCGCAGATAAGTGAGAGTAGAATATATAGACGGACGGTGGGGAGCGGGAATGTCTAAGGTCTTAATCACAGGCGCTGGTGGGTATATTGGTAGCGAGTTGATCAAGAGATTGATTGCTGGTGAAAAGTCTGGCGTGGCTGGATACAGCATAATTGCGGTGGATATTCGCGACATCGCACGAGCCGATAGATATGCTGAAGTTGCTTATGAGCAATCTGATATTCGTGAAACATCCTTTCAAGATATTGTCGAGCGCTATAGGCCGCAAACAATTGTACATTTAGCTTCCGTTGTTAGCGCTGGTGGTGACCCTGATATTGACTATAGCATTGATGTGTTGGGCACTGAAAATGTTCTGAAATCCTGCATTGCATCTGGCGTAGAGCAGTTGATTGTCACTAGTAGTGGTGCGGCATATGGTTATTATGCGGATAACCCTGAGTGGTTAAGAGAAGGCGATGCCCTGCGCGGCAATGATGATTTTGCTTATTCCAAGCATAAGCGTATGGTCGAAGAGCTACTGGCAAAATATAGAACAGATCACCCCGAGCTTAAGCAACTGGTGCTCAGACCCGGCACTGTGTTGGGGGCGACAACCAATAATCAAATCACTCAACTTTTTGAGCGGCCTTTCATTTTAAATATTGCAGCGTCCAATAGTGCATTTGTTTTTATTTGGGATAGTG
>CBFDBT010000162.1:0-6362 GCA_965603115.1 uncultured Alphaproteobacteria bacterium | reverse complement strand
TGCAGTCCTTGGTGAAAACCTTACAGACAAGCAAGTTAAATTGTTTGCTGGCGATGCACCACTATCTGGTTCAACATTTGGTGCTGTTACCAACTATAACTTCATGAGCCGGGGTCGCACTGTTACCCTGCAGGCGTCAATGAAGTTCTAGACTAATTGGAACTTTTAAATTTTAGGGGCTAGCCCCTGATTATATCCCTGAGGGTCATGAATTGGTCCTCAGGGTTTTTTATTGGACTTTCTTGTTTTCTTTATTGTTAGTAAATTTAAAACTGTTAGTCTGAGTTTGAATATAATCTTTTTCCATTTAAAGTTATGAGATATGGGGCAACAGGTATTTTTAAAGGGAGTTTTGGGTTGTGATAAAGCTGCAAAGGAATACATTTGTAAGGACTGCTCAAGAAGAGCTTTTTCGCAAAAAAAATAAAAAGGGTCAGCTACTTTCTATGGCCTCGCTCATTCCTCTGTCTGCTTGTGGCGGGGGTTCTGCCGCTCCAGCACCCACTGTGCCACCGCCACCGCCGCCACCACCGTCAAATGAGGCACCAACAGATATTGCAGTAAGTGCTTTAACTATCGCTGAAAATACAAGCGGTGCCACTGTGATAGGTACCGTGACAACCACAGATGCGGACAGTACTAGTCACACCTATACTGTTTCAGACGCCCGATTTGAAGTAGTGGGTGGTGAGCTTCAACTTAAGGCAGGAAATAGTCTTAATTTTGAAGTAATAAGGGGAGTGGAGCTTACTGCAACTATAGTGATTGACATCACTGCTCGTGACAGTAGTGGTAATGAATATACCAAAGCCTTTACCCTTACGGTAACTGATGTGAATGATGCCCCAACTACAATTAGTCTTGATGTTTCTACTGTACGAGAAAATGATGAGGGTGCTGTTATAGGCACATTATCTTCAGTTGATGAGGATGATGTAGCCAATGCGGTAACCTATAGCGTTTCAGATTCTAGATTTGAGGTGGTGGGCGATCAACTAAAGCTCAAAGCTGGAGTTTCCTTAGATTATGAAGTGGATGGTTCTACTGTTGTAGTTGATGTAACCGTCACGGATTCGGCGGGATTGACCACAACCGAGCAGCTTACGATTACTATTGAAGATGTCACGGAGTTGGCAGGTTTTACAGTTACGGGCATTGATGAAATCGACCAAAGTGGTTTTTCTGTCTCTGGTGTCGGCGACGTGAACGGTGATGGTATTGATGATATTATAATTGGCGCTAGATGGGCTGATCCCAACGCAAATAATCTTTCTGGTGAAAGCTATGTAATATTTGGATCAAGTGCAGGTTTCCCAACATCTTTTAATCTTTCTACTCTTAATGGTACAAATGGCTTTGTGCTCAATGGTATTGCTGCCAATGATAAAAGTGGCTGGTCAGTTTCATCCGCTGGGGATGTCAACGGTGATGGTGTTGATGATATTCTTATCGGTGCCCCTGCGGCTATTGGGTATGGATTTGCAGTTTCCGCTGGTGAAAGCTATGTAGTTTTTGGCTCTAATGCGGGTTTTGCAGCTTCTTTTGATTTATCAAGCCTTGATGGAACGAACGGTTTCATAATTGGCGGCCTTTTAGATAACGACTCTTTTGGCGCTGCTGTCTCGTCTGCTGGTGATATTAACGGTGATGGTTTTTCTGATATTATCATTGGCGCTTATACTGCCGATCCTGCTGCTAAGGATGCAGCGGGTGAGAGTTATGTTATCTTTGGTACTGATACCGCATTTGGTACCTATTTTGACCCTTCTACCCTTGATGGCGGTAATGGATTTGTCATAAGCGGTATAGATATTTCTGATATTAGCGGATACTCGGTTTCAGGTGCTGGCGATGTGAACGGTGATGGTATTGATGATATCATCATAGGGGCGCCAAATGGTGATCCAAATGGTAATGCATTTGCGGGTGAAAGTTATGTTATCTTTGGGTCAACCACAGGATTCGCTGCAAATTTTGATTTGGCTTCTCTGGATGGTACAAATGGGTTTACCATTAACGGTGTAGAGGCTGATGATGGTACTGGGTTTTCTGTCTCGGCCGCAGGGGATGTCAACGGCGATGGTATTGATGACCTCATAATTGGTGAGCCTGGGGGCTCGGCGACTTCTAATGAAAGCTATGTGGTCTTTGGCTCTGATGCTGGTTTTGGCGCTACCTTAGATTTAAGCAGCCTTAATGGTAGTAATGGATTTGTCATGCACGGTATTACTGTGGGTGATCGCAGTGGATATCAAGTATCAGGAGCAGGCGATGTTAACGGAGATGGTTTTGCTGACATTATCATCGGTGCGCCTGCAACCGACACTGATACGGGTGAAAGCTATGTGATATTTGGAACTGACCAAGGATTTGCTGCTAGTTTTACTATGTCTTCTCTTGATGGCACTAACGGATTTGTTCTTCGGGGCAAGCTAACAGGTGATAGTAGTGGTGTTACTGTATCGGCCGCAGGTGATGTAAACAATGATGGTTTTGATGACCTTATTATTGGTGCACCTGTCGGGGACCCTGGTGGCATTAATGCTGCGGGTGAAAGCTATATTGTTTTTGGCAGTGATAGCAGTTGGCAAGCTGTTTATGACCTTTCATGGATAGGTAAGACAATATTTTCTAGCACTTCGGGAAATGATACTTTGGTTGCCACTGATAGTTCAGATGTTTTTGATTTTAATGGTACTTGGGGCGATGATACAGTCTCGGGATTTCAAGACGGGATTGATTTGTTGGACCTGTCAGATACAGGCTTGGTTTTTGGTGATCTTACTATCATTCAGTCAGGTCTTGATACGGTCATCTCTGATGCAAGTGGCAATAGCATTATATTAGAGGGCTTCTCATCAACAAACATTACCGTGGATGATTTTATTTTCTAATGGGTGAAATGTTGTGGCAATTTATTATATGCGTTTTCAATCTTATGGTGTGATTGGCTTTTAAGGAACATACCCCCATGGAGCAAGAGAGAATAATTGTAATTGGAGCAGGGCATGCAGCTGGAGCCTTTGCGGACGCGGTGCGTAAGAATGGCTATGAGGGTGAGGTCATTCTCGTTGGTGAGGAGGCGCATAGCCCTTATCAAAGGCCGCCATTATCGAAGGCTTATCTAGCGGGTGATATGGATGCCCAGCGCTTAGCCCTACGCCCTGATAGTTTTTATGAAAAGAAAAATATAAAGATGATGCTCTCTACCAAAGTGAGCAGTATCGACGCATCCGCAAAATCAATCTCGACATCACGAGGCGAGACACTTTCTTATTCTAAACTTGTTATCGCAACGGGGACACGTGTGCGAAAATTACCAGTGCCGGGTGCTGATCTAGAGGGCGTTCATTATATCCGTACTATTGATGATGTAACTGCAGTGCACGCCAAATGGCAAGACGCTAAAGATATAGTCATCGTTGGGGCTGGATTTATTGGCTTAGAAGTGGCTGCGGTAGCTGCGAAGGCTGGTAAAAAGGTTACGGTCCTAGAGGGGCAGGGCAGGGTGATGCCGCGTGTGGTGGCCCCAGTATTATCTGAGTTTTATGAGGATTATCACCGTCAAAATGGTGTGAATATCATCACAAGTGCGAGCGTTGTGGAAATATCAGGAACGGATCGGGCTGAAGCAGTGGTTTGCGCTGATGGTAGTCGTCATCAGGCGGACATAGTGGTTATTGGTATTGGTGTAATAGCCAATGTTGAGCTTGGAGAGGCGGCAGGGCTTAAGGTTGGCAACGGTATTGTGGTCGATGACACATGTCGTACAAGCAATGAAGACATTTATGCGATTGGCGAATGCGCTAACCATTTAGACCGCCGCTATGGGAGATTACGACTAGAATCTGTTCAAAATGCTCAGGACCAAGCCAAGGCTGCTGCTGCTGCCATTTGTAGTAACCCTATAGCTTATGATGTGGTGCCTTGGTTTTGGTCTGAGCAATATGACCTGAAACTGCAAATGGTTGGCATGTCGGGCGGATATGATGACATTGTTATGCGCGGTGACATGGCGGAAGGAAAGTTTTCTCTGCTATATTATAAGCAGGCACAACTGATTGCGATAGATAGCATTAATAATGCCGCTGACCATATGGCTGGGCGCAGATTGCTCACTGAGGGAATTTCCCCAGATAAGTTGGCTGTCACGGACGCTGGTGTTAAGCTAAAGGAATTTCTTAGTTCAAAGCTTTAGTGTGATGCTTATTCGTCCTTCTTCTTTTTCTTAAATAAACCACCGAGACCGGATTTTAATTTGTCCGCTATAGGCGCCGGCAAATCTTTGAGTTTATCACCAATTTGATCATCAACAACAGAACCAAGTTTGTCTTTAATGCCCAACTCAACAAGGGCTTTGGCAATTTGAGGTTTCATTGCGTCCAAGGTTAATCTTACCGCCTCGCTCGGGGTAACGCCATCCTGATCCATCCCAATATTTTCAAGGTGGATATCTGCCAGAGTGACGTCTTTTTCGCCATATTTATCGCTCTTGATCCGCAAATTGGTAGCGTTGAGGTCGAGCTTTTTGATGGAAAGTTTCATTTCACTTGAGCTAGTATCCTCAGCGGTTAATGCTGCTATATTACTTTGTAATGCAGAAAAATTACTCTCTTGGCCAATCATCACAAGGTTTAATACAGGTTTATCTATGAGTATCGCATCAATTTTGGCGTGGCCTTTAAAAAGGGAGAGGGGTTCCAAGTCTATTCCAAATTTTGTAACTTGAAAGCTTTTGTCATCGCCAAACCCATCAGGTTGTCCGATGGACAAATCAGTCAAACCAACATGACCGTTTAAAATATCAAGTGTAACGTCACCTAGGGAAATTTTAGCACCAAGAAGAGCACTGCCATTCGTTTCGGCTGCACTTCTCACTATATCGGTCCCTTTGACCTTTATAAACACACCAGCGCCAATGATGAGAGCTAGAATTAAGCTGATTGCAATAATAAATTTTTTCATGGGTTAACTCCTTATTTACAATGGAGATTATCACAATATTGCCTTAATTGTCAGCTTAAATAACTAAAGTTTAATTTTATAGAGCATTTGTTCAGTTGTGTAACATCATCTATTAAGCGTAAAATTGTAATCTTTTCTTGCTATTGCGGTGATATAAGCGTATCAAGTTTGTGGATTTGTGCTCATTAGGATGAGTGAGGTTGTGGGGTCTAAATGATTATTATCGTTACCTTCGTTCAGGTTTATCATCGTATTGAGGGGAGTATTTGTGCTTATTAGCCTATCTATAATTTGGGTTATTACGACCACCGTTTTAGTGGGACTATACGCTTCTCCTCTTGCTCGTTTATTAGGTGTTATGGATGTTCCTGGTGGTCGCAAGATACACAGCAACGAAACCCCCCTTGTTGGCGGAATTGCAGTTTGTGTAGCTATCTTGCCAGTTTTACCCTTTTTCTTTGATAGTTTTTTGGTGGGCTCTACAGTTTCTATCACTACATTATTGCTCCTCATTCTTGGGGTTAGGGATGATTATGAACATTTAAGGCCATCCTTTAGATTATCATATTCTTTCGTTGTTATGACCATAGCAATTTGGCTGGTCCCTGAACTGAGTTTGGAGACCCTTAGCCTCTCGTTTACGAGTGGTTTTATGAATTTAGAAAGTATGAGTATTCCTTTTGCGCTCATATGTCTGGTAGGCTTACAGAATGCTATTAATATGGCTGATGGGAAAAATGGTCTTGTTCTTGGCTTGAGTATCATCTGGGCTTTATCAATGGCGGTTAATGCCCCTGCAGATATTGCCAATATTTTATGGATAGCAATATTGGCAATGGCAATCGTCATGGTCTTTAACCTAAGAGGGCGTTTGTTTTTGGGCGATGGTGGCACCTACGGTTTAAGTGTTTTATGGGGTATGCTCGCTATTTATCTTCATCAGACGGTGCCACAGGATATTCCGGGAGACTTGGTTGTTCTGTGGTTTGTCATTCCGGTACTGGACTGTATTCGTCTAATTGTCAGCAGGGTTATAAATGGTCAGTCTCCTTTTAAAGGCGATAGAAACCATTTGCATCATCTGATATTTGAAGTGGTGTCGAGCTGGAAATACGGCTTGATACTTTACTTGTCGGTGGTGGCTCTGCCCATAGTGATTGCATCGTATTTTCCCGCCTATACAGCTCTTTTAACCTTGGGCATGGTCGGCGTATATATGCTGCTTTATGTAAGCTTTAATAATTTGGCTTCCATTAAAAAATCACCAGCAGAATAACCTCCCTCTCTTTTATTACTATAAATATGTGAAATTCAAAGCCTCTGCTTGACGAATCATGACATGGTGGTGTTAAGTATTCTTATGGACTAATTCAAATGATATTGGGATTTATATGTGT
>CBFDBT010000161.1:0-6411 GCA_965603115.1 uncultured Alphaproteobacteria bacterium | reverse complement strand
ATTTGCCGCGATCAGTTTGAGAAAAAGCGATGTGTATATCTGCTTCCAAGTCTTTTCTATTATATTTTACAGGCGGCAAATTGGGGTTTTTCTTTAAATAGTATTTGGCCACACCAATATAAATAACAGCAACTTCAATGCGCTTTGTTGCTAGTAAATCTAATAGGCGCGCCTCACCATAAGCACCGGACAGTTCCATAGTATTAGTATGTTGATCAATGACAACTTGCCAATCACTATTGTTTGAATACGAATAATCCTTCATAAACCCGAGTTTATAATTTAGTAAATCACTTGGTTTATCAAGCGTGACGGCACTATCCTTTAAAACAACAAAGGCAGCTTCAGTTTGAATTAAAAATTCTTTGGCAATATTTAAATATTGCCTGCGTGTGCCATCTGCACCAAGCAGGGCATCGGACCTACCCTCTTCAACTTCCCTGAGGGCCCTAGCCCACGATGTAGATTCATAGGTAACTTCCATGCCAACTTCTTTGAATGCCGCGGTAGCCACATCTACTATTAGACCTTTATCTTTATCAGGGGTTTTGCATGTATAGGGGCACCATTCATCACCAACTAACTTTACTGGTGATGCAGATTGGGTCGTGTCGTCACCAGCATGGCTATCAAAAGAAAAGCTGAATAATAATACCAAAAATGTTATCATAGAGGCATACATAGTAGATAAGTCCTTAGTTAAAACGAACGACAACCAATCTTTTTAAGGCTGTCCTAAGTAATATATATAAAAATCCCTTTTAGACAACTTTCTAGACTCTAATAAATATGAGTATATATCTCTGAATTTAACCTAATGGTAAAAACAATGTTGACAAAGGTCATAAATTAGAATAATCATATATTCAGATTTATGAATATATTAACAAGCACTATTCACTTTAAGGGTTTCTACATGATACACCGCTTTTTCCATTGGGTGATTAAACACCCAAAAACTATATATCTAGGCACCCTCATAATGGTGGTGGCCCTTGGCGCCATGATTCCAAATATAAATATTGATACAGACCCAGAGAGCATGCTGCCGGCTGATAATCCCTCGCGAATGTTTCACAACACCGTCAAAAACGAATTTAATCTTAGAGATTCTATTGTCGTTGGCGTAACCAATGAAACACACAAAGATGGCATTTATAATGTCACTTCCCTAAAAGCGATACACGAACTAACGCGGAACATCCTTAAAATCGATGGCGTATTATCACAAGATGTTATGAGTTTAAGCGAGGTTGATAATATATCGCAAGAAGGCATCGGCACGATACGCTTTGAGTGGCTTATGTCTACGCCCCCTACCAATGCAGCCGAAGCCGAGGCCATCAAGGTAGCCGTCCACCGCCTGCCTATGCTGGAAAATTCGCTTGTCGCAGAGGACGGCAAAGCTGCGGCCATTTATATCCCTGTTGTCGACAAAAAGCAGAGCTATATCATTGCTGAACAAATCAGGACATATTTTCCGCAAAGCACCAATGGCGATAAGTATTTTCTAACTGGTCTGCCCATCGCTGAAGATCAGTTTGGTTACGAAATGTTTGTCCAAATGGGTATATCCGCGCCTCTAGCGGGCTTGATGATTTTCATCCTTCTATGGGTCTTTTTCCGTAACATTCCCTTTATAATAGCACCAATGTTGCTGGCTTTGGCAACCGTAATATCAACCATGGGACTTTTGATAGGCTTAGGCTTTTCGGTTCACATATTATCATCAATGATAGCTATCTTCTTAATGCCGATTGCCGTGGTAGATAGCGTTCATATCATGTCAGAATTTTCTGATCGTTACAAACCTGGTGAAGATGTAAAAACTGTCATTCATGGGGTTATGACTAACCTCTATAGGCCAATGTTATTCACGTCTGTCACCTCGACCGCTGGTTTTCTCTCCCTTACGCTCACACCCATTCCTCCCGTACAGGTCTTTGGTGCTTTTGTAAGCTTTGGTATCATGCTCGCCTTTGCGCTCACTATGGTGCTTATTCCAGCTTATGTCGTGCGCATGTCCCCTAAGGCTCTAGATTCACTGCAAAAGGATCACCATGACAGCGAGGGTGCAGGCATGATTGATAAGGGTCTTGCTCGCATTAAAACCTTAGCTTTTGGTAGGCCACGAACAGTCCTTACAGTCTTTATTACTTTATTCGCCTTTTCTATGGTTGGCATTACTAAAATCGAAATTAACGACAATCCGATTAACTGGTTTAAAAAGGACCACGAAATACGTATTGCAGATAAAGCCCTGAATAGGCACTTTGCTGGCACCTATTACGCCTATCTGGCCTTTCATTCAGATAATGATCAGGCTTACATAAATAAAATCAATAGCTTTGCTTCAGATATCATCCGAACTGAAGCCGCTGAAGGCCGTGACATAAGCGCTCACTGGGTTAACATCCAAATGGATGACCCGTTAGCCCAAAGTCTATCGAACCGCATCACTACCATTGATGATGCGCTGTTTGATGCGGATGTTGCCAACATTGATGCATTAGAGGCAATACTAAATGGCCTTGAAACAATACAAGAAGAAAGTCGGATTTTCCTAAAGCCCGAAATTCTTTCATATTTAGATGCTATGGAAGACGCACTTGGGCGCAGCGGAACTGTTGGCAAAAGCAATAGCTTGTCCCAAATTGTCAAAACTGTGAACAGAGAGTTGCGTGGAGGAGACGATAAAGACTATCTCTCTCCAACCAGTGCCAGTGGGGTATCGCAAGTCTTGCTACAATACCAAAGTTCGCACCGACCCAATGATTTATGGCATTTTGTTACGCCAGATTACCGCAATACAATATTTTGGCTGCAGTTGACCAGTGGTGACAATAAAAACATGAGCAGGGCCATGGACTTTATCACAGCTTATGTTGCCGATAACCCCTTGCCTGCAGGTATCACGATGGACTGGGGCGGCAAAGCCTATCTCAATGTTATCTGGCAAAATACAATGGTAGACGGCATGCTCGACAGCCTTGCCTCAGCCTTTGTAATTGTTTTAATTATGATGGTGTTTTTATTCAGGTCAGTGGTTTTTGGGCTGCTTGCAATGGTACCGCTGGTCTTTACCATTACACTCATCTATGGCCTGATCGGCTGGGTAGGTAAGGATTACGATATGCCAATAGCTGTACTCTCTTCATTAACCCTTGGCCTATCGGTTGACTTTGCTATTCATTTTGTTGACCATACACGCTCCATCTATAGAAAAACAGGTGATTTTATGGCAACTATGCGCCATATGTTTCAAGAGCCGTCACGGGCCATCAGTCGCAATACCCTTGTAATAGCACTTGGCTTTACACCACTTCTTTTTGCTCCACTTGTTCCATACATCACTGTAGGTGTATTTCTAGCCAGTATTATGGCCCTCTCTGGCCTCGTTACTTTGCTATTATTGCCAGTACTCATGTATTTACTGCGCGAACGCCTATTTCCCTCTGCCAAACCAACCTCACAAACCGAGAAAGGGTAACCTCATGCGTAAATATCTTAGCTTGATACTTACATCCCTATTTTTCATAGCACCTAGCGTTACCGCACAATCTGTCGATGACACAGATGCTGACATCATCGTTGGCAAAGCTAATATCGCAGCGATGTACCCTGGAGTAGATGGCAGAACCACTGCACGTATGACCATTGTTGACGACCAAGGCCGGCAACAAATTCGCCAATTTACAGTTCTGCGCAAACATGTCACGCCCGGCGGAGACCAAGATTATTTGGTGTTTTTCTCTCGCCCATCGGATGTGAGAGGCACTGTATTTCGTGTGGCAAAACATATAGAAAGTGATGATGACCGTTGGCTTTACCTTCCGGGTCTTGACCTCGTAAAGCGCATTTCAGCAGGTGACAAGCGCACATCTTTTGTTGGCTCTCACTTTATGTATGAAGATATTTCAGGACGCAATTTAAAGGAAGATACTTTCAAGCTCCTAGAAACAACTGACACACACTACCTCATTGAAGCTACACCAAAAAAACCAGAAACTGTCGAATTTAAAAGCTTTCAGGTGTGGATAGACAAAGCAACAATGTTGCCATCCAAAGTGGAATATACTGATGATCAAGGCGCTATTTATCGCCGCATTCAAAGCTTAGAGACCAAAGTTATTCAGGGATATCCCACCGTGATAAAATCACAAGTGGAAGACCTGAAATCAGGCGGTAAAACCACACTGGAATTTCGCTTCATTAAATATGACCTCGGCCTACCAACAAGCGTATTTAGTGAGCGCAGCTTGCGCACACCGCCACGTGAATGGTTGAAAAGAAAATAGGCATGAAAAAACCATCCCATATTAATCAGCTAGTCTTTGCTGTTGCATTAGCCATCTCAAGCCCAGTTCTGGCTCAAGATGATGATTGGGGTGATGATTGGGGTGATGGTGAAAAATCTGGCTTAGAGTGGCATGGTTTTGTCGAAGGGGCTTATGGCTTTCGGCTACAAAATGATCCAGCCCTCGATGGCACCAACACTACACTCGGTGATCTACGTTTTCGCATAGAAACCTCTCATGATCTTGGCAGTGCCGCTGTTAGCTTGAAAGCTGACGGATGGTATGATGGTGTTACAAGTAATTTAAGGGCCAATGTTCGCGACTTGACCCTAAGCCTACCCATCACCAATGCCATCGACCTCAAAGTTGGACGCCAAGTTCTGACGTGGGGCACAGGCGACTTTCTATTCATTAATGACCAATTCAGTAAAAACTGGCAGGCCTTCTTTTCTGGGCAGACAGATGAATATCTCAAGGGGGCCTCTAACAGCATTAAAACCTCTTGGTACAAAAATGACATGAGCTTGAATTTGGTTTGGACACCAATATTTGCACCAGATACTTACATAAATGGTGAGCGGTTTTCATTCTTTTCTCCGCAGCTAGGCCAAAACATCGCCCCTGCCTTTACAGCAACCGAACCTGACAAAGGCCTACTGCGCGGTGAGCTCGCTGCCCGATTTAAAGTACAAAAGAGCGGCACTGAATATGCCCTTTATGGCTACCGCGGCTACTCAGGAACCCCTATAGCTATCAGCCCCCTTGGGGCTCCCACTTTTTCTAGAACCCAAACTTACGGCGCCAGTATTATGCGCCCTCTTGGTAAAGGGCTTTTTAATGCTGAAGTAGGCTACCAAGATAGTTTACCCGATCAAAACACCGCTTTCATCAATGGGCAGCTCAAGTTTTTAATAGGCTATGAGCAGGAATTAGTGAAAAACCTTACACTATCTGGCCAATATTACCTTGAGCATATCGCCAACTATAACACTGTTGTTTCGGCTATGCTAAGCAGCGGCATAGCAAGAGATCTTGTTCCAAATAAAGAACGGCACCTCTTGACCTTGCGCTCTACCTATAGGACAAATCAAGATAACACCAATTGGTCGCTCTTTACCTTTTATAGCCCGAGTGATAATGATATCTACCTACGACCTACAGTATCTCATCGACTGAACGATGCCTGGACGTACACTATGGGGGCCAATTTCTTTTTTGGAAAAAAGAATAACAGCTTTTTTGGCCAATTTAAAAAATCGAACAATGCTTATATCCGTTTGCGGTATGGCTTTTAAACTTTTAACTTTACTATCTAACATTTGAGGGGATTTATAATGACCAGAGAAAGTGCATTATTCTTATTTGCAGGAACAATGATTTTAGTATCCTTGGCACTAACACACTATGTGCATCCAAACTGGGTATGGTTCACAGTTTTTATTGGTGCTAATATGATGCAAAGCTCTTTCACAAACTTTTGCATACCAACAATAGTAATGAAAAAATTTGGTATGAAATCAAAATGTGACAAAGTTGTCGAATAAGGCCTGCTAGTTTTTATAACCTCTGCTAACAACCCTTAGGTATAAAATGTCCCATACTATTGCACTGCCAAAACTAATGGAAATCGGCGGCGGGTCCCTCGCTAAATTGCCACATATCCTAAAGGCTATTGGTAGTTCTAGACCCTATATTATTACAGATAAAGTTATGGAAAGCCTGGGTTATGTCAATCAGCTAACAGACCTTTTAAGCCGTGCGGACATTAACTCCGATATTTTCACCGAGACCATGCCCGAGCCGACAGAAGCTTCCATAATACCCGCTGTGAAAATTGCACGAAAGGGTGGCTATGATAGCGTAATAGCCTTAGGCGGCGGTAGTGCAATCGACAGCGCTAAGGCTATCGCAATCTTGGCGCCGCTTGGTGGCGACATGGCTGACTATAAAGTTCCACGCATAGTAGATGAAGCAGGTTTGCCCATCATTGCTATACCAACAACGGCTGGCACAGGGTCAGAGGCTACGCGTGTGACGATAATTACCGACGCCGATAGCGACGAGAAAATGTTGTGCATGGGCTTAGGCTTTTTACCCATAGCTGCCATCATTG
>CBFDBT010000160.1:0-6568 GCA_965603115.1 uncultured Alphaproteobacteria bacterium | reverse complement strand
ATTATTGGCGGCATTAAGAAAATCACTCATGTTACAGAGTTTTTGGTGCCCATCATGGCGATCCTGTATGTTACAGCGTCTCTCTTCATAATATTTAGTCATTTCACAGAAGTACCTGCAGCCTTTGGCCAAATCATTCAGGGCGCTTTTTCTTCTGAAGCTGGAATTGGTGGTATTATTGGTGCTTTAATCCAAGGCTTGCGCAGAGCAAGCTTTTCTAATGAAGCAGGCCTCGGCTCAGCATCAATCGCTCACGCTGCAGCCAAAACCAGAGAGCCAGTTGCCGAAGGCCTTGTTGCTCTTTTAGAGCCCTTTATCGACACTGTTGTTATATGCACCATCACGGCATTGGTCATTATCATAACCGGGTCCCATACATCAGCAGCGGGCGCATCAGGTATCGAGATTACCTCTCACGCCTTTGCTAGTTTTGCTGACTGGTTCCCATACATCTTGACCGTAGCTGTTATATTGTTTGCTTTCTCAACATCTATAACCTGGTTTTATTATGGTCAAAGATCCTTCTTGTATCTTTTCGGGAATAAACCAAAAGCTGATCTCGCTTTTAAAATTTCTTATTTACTGGTCCTACTCATTGGTTCGGCCATGGCATTAGCGCCTGTTATGGATATCGCCGATGCACTCTTGTTTGCCATGGGCTTCCCGAATGTAGTCGGGCTGTTTATCATGCGGCATGAAGTAAGAGATATGCTGGTTTCATACTTTGAGCGTATTCGCTCAGGGGAAATCAAGGAAGTTAACTAATACTATATCAAGCAGGCCCTATTTTGGCCTAGATTGAAAAGTAATAAGAGTGGCGGGGCATTCTCGCCATTTATAGACGGTAACGATAACGGATTTTGTTTATGGTACGTAATATCAAGTATATCGCCTGGCCTTTGGTGGCGCTTTATTTAACGAGTTCTGCTATTCATGCAGAAAGCAAAAATGAAAGCGAAACCAAAGTTCTTCTATCTGACAGTGGTGATGCTGTTAAAGGCAAAAGAATATTCAATAGTTGCCTGAGCTGCCATGCCATTGAAGAAGATGCTGCCGCCCATGTTGGTCCCTATTTAAGTGAAATATTGGGGCGAACGGCAGGAACACTTGAAGGCTATAGATATTCTTCCGCCTTAAAGTCAGCTGACTTTATCTGGAGTGAAGAAAAATTGGATCAATGGCTAAAAGAGCCTAGGACTTTCCTACCTGGTAACCGCATGACCTTCATGGGGCTTGCCAAAGAACAAGAACGCAAAGATTTGCTCGCCTACCTCAAACAGGTAACAACGAGCAAAGAATAAATAGAGTGGAGAACTTTTGATGAGAGCAAGTCTAAAGTATTTAATTATAAGCTTAATGTTTATCACTAACCCAGTGATAGCACAGGATAGAGCTGTTGACGATATTGATGGGTCTTCTCAATTTATTCAAACTCTAGGCAACCAAACCATTGGAATTCTTGGAGATACAACGTTAAATTCTGATGATCGCTATTCTAGTTTCCGCACTCTATTTGCCGAAGCTACTGATATTAATACCCTCACGCGTATGCTGCTCGGCAGGCATTATAGAACTGTTGTCAAGCAAGGGCATCTCGAAGCCTATAAGAAATCAGTAGAAGACTATATTATCTCCGAATTTGAAGAACAAATCCAATTGATTGGCTTTGATTCTGTCGAAGTTATTGGCACACGGCCTGCCAAGGGAAAACGTGGTGAATTGATTGTTCGAACAGATATAAAAGTCATTGAGGGTGATGACTTTCAAGCCGACTGGCGCGTGCAAAAGAAAAAAGGCAAATTTTCAATAATCAATGTAACGGTTTTGGGCTATAACTTTGCAGTCTCTGGCCGCCAGCTTTTCCAAAGCCGCATCAAGGAATTAGGCATTCCCGGACATATTGCGGAGCTTGAAAAAGAATATGCTCGCTCGACTAGTGAAAATAAATCCTTAGGAAATTGATTGAACCCTGCCAGTTATTCTTTCGGCTTGAATTGACAGTCTAAATGTAAACTTCCTGCTGTATTATAGATCGCATTTTCACACAGCTTTTTCCGAGAATCGTCCACATTGATATCAAATCGAGTTTCATAGTGGTACTGACCGTTATTGGCAACGACTCTACGGGAACTCATATTCACTATGTTTGCATCAAAATCAGACAGAGCCTCGCTCACACGCGCTATCAGGCCTGGCCTATCGCCACCTCGCAATTCAATCACATGGCTAATATCAGAATTTGCCGCGTGCTCTAGCGAGAAAGAAAAGGGCGTTAGGGATATATCAGAACCTTCTAAAACGTCTAACTCATTAATTCTGCTGGTTAATTCTTCATCAGATACTGAACTTGACACTTCCATAATACATGTAAATTCAAAAGCCTGACCAAGCACAGCGTAACTAGTATCGGCCAAGTTACAGCCAGAATCAAATAATGTGGACGTCACATGTGAGACAACCCCAACCCTATCGGGTCCCTTTATTGATAGTAATAATGCGCGTTCCATCAGTTTTCCTCCAAAAAAGCTTTACCAGAATAGAATATATGTTAAACGTGCGCCATCTTTTCAGATAGAACAAGTAGGAATTTATTATGTCAGATAAACAACTCCCACACCTAGTCTTTGGTGGCAAGGTGAGCAACCCGCAAACTCTCGATTTTGATTATTCAAAAATCGATATTGTAGGAATTTACCCATCTTACGCTGAAGCTGAGGGCGCATGGCGCCGTGTCAGTCAAGCAAATGTGGATGATGCTATGACAAAATATGTTGTTGTTCACCTGCATCGTATGATGGAGCCAGGCACTTAAAGCGCCAGTCGCACCAATAGTATACAGACATGAAACTACAGCCCTTAAAATAATATTTAAAGTATTTCCAGCTGTAGTTTGAATATGATAGACTTGATATACCTACCAAAAGCACCATTTAAGGTAGGAAGGAGTTTTGCATAATGACCGATACAGTTAATGTAACAAAAGAAGCCAAGTTCAGCATAGGTCAAGTTGTTCGCCATAAACTCTTTCCATTCCGCGGTGTTATAATTGATGTTGATGTGGAGTTTGCTAACACTGAAGAGTGGTGGCTCGCAATTCCCGAAGAATATCGCCCTGCAAAAGAGCAACCTTATTATCATCTCCTCGCTGAAAATACCGAGGATAGCTATGAAGCCTATGTCAGCCAGCAGAACTTATTACCTGATGTGAGCGGTGAGCCGGTGCGTCATCCAGACGTTGACCAGTTTTTTGATGACCTTGATGGTGACCGCTATAAAAAGACTCGTATACTCTCTCACTGACAATAAAAAAGGCGGATACCAACATCAGTCGGCCCGCCTCCTTAAATAGACAATATTCAGCTTATATTTTGTAAACGACCGCCAAAACAATCAACACAGCCACGCCTGCTAGAACGCTATATTTTGTTAGCTTGACAAAGCCCGCGAATGTTTTCTCTTGTTCTTTGATTTCCATATCATATCCCCTGTAATTTAAACTTGGCTGCTATCGCTACCATAAAATTCTAAACGCACTATAAACCAATTAAATAGCTTTAGCCAAGCCTCTATCTCGCAGAAGCACAAATTTCTGCATAAACATCCGGGTCAACATTGCCGCCAGAGATAATAACACTGATATTTTTACCCTGTGTTGGCACTTTACCATTAAGTAGTGCCGCTAAAGAGGCTGCCCCGCCCGGCTCTGCAATGACTTTCAATTCCGTCATAGCAAACCGCATGGCCTCGCGCACTTCATCGTCAGTGACGGTAAAGCCTGTTACCCCGTTTTCCATCAGTATCGGAAAAGTAAGCGCCCCAGGTGATGGTGACAAAAGCGCATCACAAATCGAGCGCGCATCTGCGCTCACGTGTTCAATCTTGCCACTTTCAAAAGAACGCAAGGTATCGTCAAAATCAGCTGGCTCAACCGTATGCACCTGAGTTGCAGGCGACAAAGCCTTAATAGCGAGTGTCGAGCCTGACGTTAGCCCGCCACCACCACAGTTAAACAGTGCTGCATCAAGCTCTAACCCCATGGCCTGAATATCTTCAATAATCTCAAGCCCAGCCGTACCCTGCCCTGCAATAATATGGGCATGATCATAGCTTGGCACCACGGTCAAACCCTGCTTTTCGGCTATGTCTGCTGCTATTTCTTCCCGCGACTGGCTATAGCGGTCGTAAAAGACCACCTCGGCACCAAACCCTTTGGTGTTGGCAACCTTAATTGCCGGCGCGTCGGTTGGCATAACAATTGTTGCAGGCACGCCTAGCATTTTAGATGCACAGGCAACACCTTGCGCGTGATTGCCGGAAGAAAAAGCCACAACACCGCGCTTTTTGTCCTCATCGCTCAAGCGTGATATGCAATTATAAGCTCCGCGAATTTTAAACGACCCTGTACGCTGCAAACATTCAGGTTTAACGAATATACGGCCACCCGTGCGTTCATTAAGGATATCATTTTCAATAAGTTTGGTATGAACAGCAATGCCCTCAAGCTGGCGCGCTGCATCCCTCACATCTTCAATAGTAATCGCATTTTTCACGAATTATTCTTCCCTTTTTTTATACAGACCACGTTTTGCGTAATCCTCGGCTTTTTTATGCTTATACCCAGTCCACCACCGGCCAATTTTTACACCCATACTACGGCGAAACCGCCGCACGACAGGGAAATCCACACTAAGGACAAAAAGCCCCAAAGGAAACATCCAAAAGCCTACTACGGGTAAAAAGCCCAAAATCCCACCAATGCACAAGAGCACACCAACGATAATGCGGCCAATGCGGGTTTTAGGTATTTTTTTCTTAAGCCTTTGCGGCATGAACATTCCTCTGCTGCTTCTCTCTATTTGAGGGGGAATGAATAAAATTACAAGCATCAAAATGAATATTATGATGTGGTAGGTATCAGACACAAAAAAAGCCGCCCATTTAAGGCGACTTGTTTAGAGTGGTGATCCCTAGGAGAATCGAACTCCTCTTTCCAGGATGTAGAGGTTTTTCGCAATAAAAACAAGGCGTTGTACAGTTTCTAATTTTCATAATACTCTATAGATTACAATAGCTTATAAATCAAAGTGTACAACAAATTTACAATTTTTCAGTTATCGTCACAATCACTTCTATCATATAATTTATACTTAAATATTTCTAGTTGTGCCAATGTGGTTTTCTAGTAATATTAAGCACGTAGATATTTATTGAGGATTAAATAATTTTGGGAACTTGATTTGGTTGATTTCAGTGATGAAGCTATAATAGCGAGGGTTTCTGACAAATACATTGGGGCAGCATCCTTTTCAGCGATGTTCACTAATGTAGCAACACTGCGTATATCTCTAGATACACCTCAAAATTTTACTGGAGAAATTTTTAGAATAACAGGCCATAACTATCATTTTTCTATGTGGATAGAAAAAGGAAATGTATTTTTAGCAAGAAATAATCATGTTGCAAAAAGGCCAATATGTCATCCTCAACTACACACCACAATTCTTGTTTCAATGAGTCCAGATAAATTTCAGTTAGCTGTATATGATTCTGAAAATATAGGTGATGATTGCGTTTGTATTACAGTTAGTACTCCGGAATTAATTTTCGTTCCAAACTCATTAATACGATGGTCAAAAAAAACCAAAAGAATTGATCAGAGAAAATTTGAAAACTATGGACAAGTTATGTCCTCAATCTACGAATCATTTCATCAAACACATGAGCAAATTCGTGATAATAACATGTACAAACTATTTTGGGAGTCCATAAAAGACGAGAATGGTGACAAAAAATTTACGCCAAAGAATGAGCCCGTTGTCTTTCAAGGGGTCTTAGGACTGATGCAAGAGCACTCTTTACTCAAAGATTACACCATAGTCTCAGAACCAAATGCTGGTTCAGGCAATCTAGACGCATTAATAATTGCATCTCTAGCAAATGGCGATCAAGTTAAAGTTGCGATTGAAGCAAAAAATGCTTACTCTAACGACTTAATACATGGATTACAGCATCAGTTGCCTGAATATATGAGAGCAAAAGACGCTGATTTTGGCATCTATTTGGTTCTATGGTACAAATGCAAGTTATTCAATAAACCTAAACAAGATAAAATGGATTCGGATCTTGCGTTAAGAAAACTAATAACTCAAAAAAATATTGAGGTGCATTATTTAGATTTGGCACTTCCAATAACACCAAGCAATGCTAATTTTGAATTTAGTTAACTTCTGATGCTGGTCGATTTTTATATAAGTACACATGAACCGGTCTTTCAGACTTGAAAACCGTATGTCAGGTATTTTTTAGTCAGAATTCACATTAGAAATACAATATATTTCAGTGATGTATATGAACACAAGATAGTTCAACTGATAAGAGTCGGGACTACAGCCCCTTTTTGATAAAACGGTGCCCTCTAGCGGAAATAAATTCAATATTTTGCGCATAAAGATTACATGCAAAGGCTGTTGTGAGGGGATACTATTTAGAAAACTGTACAACTTTGTCAAAAAAAAGTGTACAAACTTTTTTAAAAATACCCGCAAACCCTTACTGCATATGAGTTGGT
>CBFDBT010000159.1:0-6606 GCA_965603115.1 uncultured Alphaproteobacteria bacterium | reverse complement strand
AACGCCGATAGTCTTGCCTGAAAAGTCTGTGACAGGCCCAGCCAGCATGCCTTTTGAAGTATCTCCAAAAGCAAACTCAGGATCCACATGAGCATCCTTTACTCCACTTTTGAGTATGGCATCATTAACCGATACCCCTTCTATGCTAGCAGCGAAAGGCTCCAGCTTTCTCTCTTCATTGAAGACATATAAGAGAACATCATACCCCTCTTTAGCCGCAACTTTTTTAATAAAGTCTGTCCCCAGCGAAAGACCAAATTCAACCGAGCCCACATGACCCATGCTAGAGGATATCGGCACTACTCCGCGAATACCAATTCCGGCGACACCTTTTTCAAGCCCAGTCCTTGGCTTTTTATCCTGATTTGTTTCCAATACGGTTTTGCGAAATGATGAAAGATCATCGCCAAATTTTTCTGGCTTGTGAACGCGAAGAAATGATATTGCAGGGGGTGTATGGAATTGAAACTGGCGAACGCCTGTGGTCTTTTTAAGGGCCGGAAAGTCTTGTGCATACATGCTTGACAGCGCCTCGCGGTCATCCGAGGCAAACGCGGATCTCACCTCAGTATTTGCTGCTACAACCTCTGCCATAGAGCGGGCACGTTTGGCTTCAGCGTTAATGCTGCCTTTCAAACCCTCATAGAGAACTCCCAATTCCTCTTCAAGGGCAGTTTTAGTAATATTACTCACTGTAATCGTCATGATCACTACAAATATCAGTGCCGATAAGGCACTCAGACCAAACATAGAAACGGTCATTTTTCCCCGAAAACCCAGACGGGACCACATCTTCATAGTGCTACTCCTAAAATATGTACGAAATTCGATATAAGAATCATTAATAGGAACTTTTTTATCCTAAATTGATTTAGAAAAGATTAAGAAACTGTCCTTGGACACCCCAGAACAAAGCTTGCCACAAACGCAACGCAATTTTTTGCTGATAATTACAACCTGTAATAGCAGGTTTAGACTGATATGTGAAAATAAGTCCGCCCACTATTGAAAAGCCGCCTGTAAACACCTGACAGACGGCTTTTAAAATATCTCTATCCAATTAAATTATCGAGCGATGTTATAGGCCGCTTCATCGTTAGTAAGCTGGAAGCCCAAAAGCGTTTCATAATCATAGCGCTTGGCTTGTTCTAAAGTTGGGATAAGGGTCTTTATAACTTGATGAGAGACGGCAGTGCCAGTAGATGCATTAAAATTAAGCGTTACATCAAAGACTTTTTTGCTAACAAGTTGGCTGGTGTCTTTCATCTCAGCAACAAAATACTGCAAGGTGACCTCACGACTTGTAAGTGCCGCACCGCTGGTGGCAACAACATCAAATTCAACAATGGTCTCAATACCGCCATCACTCTCAATGCAACTTTGAACCGCTGATGAAATGGTTGCTGTATAAGCAACATCACCTATATCGCGCCCATTGCCCACAAACCGTGTAACTGTACCAGCATCACCAAGCACAGCTAGAGCTGGACAGTTAGAGACTGTGACTTCATAAGGGTTTTGGTTCCCGCAGGCCGCTGTTATCAGCGAAAGGCCAGCAATCAATACAAACTGCAATTTCATTTATTCATCCTATTCATGCGAGCGCTTAATCAATTAAAATATCAAAAGCGAATCATTATAATTTTCGGCATCATAGGTAAGCTATGTGGCAAGTGCAAGGCGGCTATATCGCTTTAGAGTATTTTCCTTCACCAGCACGAAAATATTGATCGAAAAGAGCTGCCACACAGCGCACTAAAGGCTCCCCTTCGCGCGTCATGGCAATAGTGTTATTTTCATAAATAGCCAGTCCATCTTCAATGAAAGGGGCCAGTTCTACTATTTCAGAAGAAAAATAGTCCATGTCTTTATTAAAGCGCGCTCCAATAGCACCCAGATCCACACTATTGTCACACATTAGGCGCTCAATAATAGCGCGGTGAATGATATCATCATTTGACATGGCAATGCCTTTATGGATAGCAAATTTACCTGCTTTTATCGCCCGAGAATAGTCACGGATTGCTGGCGTATTTTGTATATATGCATTAGGCAAAGTGCCGATAGCACTAGGCCCAAAGCCAATCAGAGCCGAGGATTCATCAACTGTATAGCCCTGAAAGTTTCTATGCAATTTACCAGCCTTGAAAGCGATTGCCATCGGGTCGTCTTCGCGGGCAAAATGATCGAGACCTATTTCAATATAGCCAGCATTAATCAAAGCTGCAGCAGCATTTGCAGCCTGCTCAGCGCGCAAGCCAGCGTCAGGCAAAGCGTCGTCCGGTATCAGTCTTTGGTGTTTTTTCATGCCCGGTACATGGGCATAACCAAAAAGCACCACACGTCCAGGCTTAAAGCTAAGCGCAGCCGCGACACTGGTGAGCACATTATCAACCGTTTGATACGGCAGACCATAAATCAGATCAATATTAATTTGATCAATCCCAACGCTACGCAAACCATCAATACAGGCTTTGGTCTCCTGCATCGTTTGCACGCGATTGATAGCCTCTTGCACTTTTTCGTTTACGTCTTGCAATCCAATGGATGCGCGGTTTACACCAATATCAGCTAGGGCTTGAATGGTATCAAAGGGTAGGTCTCGCGGGTCAATTTCTACCGCGAATTCAGCGCCAGCAAGCAGATCGAACTTTTCATGGAACTTGGCACCAAGAGTGCGTACATCTGCAGCGCTTAGCATGGTGGGGGATCCACCCCCCCAGTGCATATGGCTGACAGATCGCTTCGGGCCAAGTGCATTCGACACCAAGTCAATTTCATTCAGTAAATGCGGCAAGAATTTAGCCACGGGGTCATAACGATTAACAATTTTAGTCGCACAACCGCAAAACCAGCATAATGTATCGCAAAAAGGTACATGGGTATAAAGCGAAAGTGGCATATCCTCCGGAATCTCTTTTAGCCAAGCCCCATAATCGTCGCTTGTGATTCCATCATGAAACATCGGCGCTGTGGGATAACTCGTATAGCGCGGGACCCTCATATCATATTTTTTTAAAAGCTCTTGTCTCATTACCATCACTGTTTTGTTGCATATATATGACCCATATAGCCGCTTATAGTATGACAATACAAGAAACTATCTTTCCAACATTGATATAGATCAGATTGACGCCACAGGAAGGGAGTAGTAGTTAGTTTGTTAGGTATATATTTTAAAGGCACCCTATGTCCAAACCTATTATGAAAATACTAATAGCCAACCCGCGCGGCTTTTGTGCGGGCGTTGATCGTGCCATTAAAATTGTGGAGGTTGCGCTCGAAAAATTTGGTCCTCCTGTTTATGTTCGTCATGAAATTGTTCATAATAAGTATGTTGTGGAAAGTTTGGAGCGCAGCGGTGCTATTTTTGTCGATGAACTCACAGAAGTCCCAGATGACAAACCTGTTGTTTTCTCAGCTCATGGGGTGCCAAAATCGGTTCCGAATGAAGCCGTTGAACGCAATATGACCTTTCTCGATGCGACCTGCCCCCTCGTGAGCAAAGTTCACCGTGAGGTCGAACGCCACCATAAAGCTGACCGTCATATTTTAATGATCGGCCACGCTGGTCACCCTGAAGTCATAGGTACTATGGGGCAGATTGAAGAAGGCTCGATGACACTGGTAGAAACGGTTAAAGATGTCGAAAAACTAAAGGTTGATGAGCCTGAAAAGCTAGCTTTTGTCACTCAGACAACTCTATCTGTTGATGACACGGCTGATATCGTTTCACATATAAAACAAAAGTATTCCACTATTGGGAGTCCTAAAAAAGAAGACATTTGCTATGCGACCACCAATCGTCAAGCCGCAGTAAAAGAGATTGCCATGCACTGTGATAAGGTCATCATCATCGGCGCACCAAACTCATCCAATTCAAGACGATTGGTTGAAGTGTCTGAAAAAGCGGGCACACCCTCTAAACTGGTTCAACGTGCTCATGACCTTGATTGGCATTGGCTTGAAGGTGTTAAAACAATCGGCATTTCTGCGGGGGCTTCTGCACCTGAAATATTAGTTGAAGAAGTGGTGGAAGCCATCAAAGCGCGTTATGAAGCAGAGGTCGACTTTATCACGACCGCTGAGGAGAATGTGACATTTAAGTTACCTCCTATTTTAAGCAAAGCGCAATAATCATGGCTGTTTACACACATATTGACGCTGAAAAGCTAGAAGAATTCCTCCTTGGTTATGACATCGGATCGCCGCTTGTTTTCAAAGGCATCGCCGAAGGTATTTCTAACTCAAATTACTTCCTGCAAACTGATGTTTCTCGCTACATATTGACCCTCTATGAAATGCGGGCCAATACAAAAGACCTACCATATTTTCTTGATGTCATGCATCATTTGGCAGAAGCAGGCCTACCCTGTCCACTACCCGTAGAAGACAAAAAAGGCAATGCCCTTCAAAAGCTTGCAGGAAAAGATGCTTGCATCATTAGCTTTCTTGACGGCGTATCTGTCAGCCACCCAACACCAGACCAATGCGCAAGTGTCGGTCAGGTTATGGCCCAAATGCACATGGAGTCTGCCAATTTTAGTTCAAACCGCGAAAATGAATTATCGGTCGATGGCTGGAGCCTCATGGCGGAAAGCGTGCGTGAAGATGCAGATACTATTATGCCCGGCTTAGCCAAGCTGATTGATGATGAAATTGCCTATTTAAAGGCACACTGGCCTAAAGACCTTCCTACAGGTTTGGTGCATGCCGATCTTTTTCCCGATAATGTCCTTTTCACTGGTGATAAGCTCACGGGTATTATTGATTTTTATTTTGCCTGCACGGACATCTATGCCTATGACATTGCTATTTGCATCAATGCATGGTGTTTTGATGACGAGCATAAGTTCCAAACCAGCCACGCTAAACGCTTGACTGAAATGTATGATATGGCACGTCCTTTAAATTCTGCTGAGGTCAATGCTCTGCCTGTGCTTTGCAGGGGCGCCGCCATGCGCTTTTTAATCACACGGGTCTACGATTGGCTAAACCCTATAAGTGATGCGCTGGTCAACCTTAAAGACCCGATGGATTATGTAGCGCGCCTAAAATTTCACCAGCAGGTAAAGGACACGGCTGATTATGTCATCTAAAGCTATGGAAAAAATAGAAATTTGGACCGATGGCGCTTGCTCTGGTAACCCTGGCCCCGGTGGATGGGGTGTAGTACTGCGCTCAGGCGATCATGAAAAAGAGCTTTATGACGGAGAGTTTGAAACCACCAATAACCGCATGGAACTAATGGCTGCCATTATGGCACTCGAAAGCTTAAAACGTGGCTGCAAAGTCACCCTTCATACCGACAGTAAATATGTCATGCAGGGAATGACCGAGTGGATTACTGGCTGGAAAAACAAAGGCTGGAAAACTGCTAATAAAAAACCTGTAAAAAATGCTGACCTCTGGCAAAGGCTCGACGAAGCAGCCACCCGCCATGACATTAAATGGTTATGGGTCAAGGGCCACGCCGACAACGAAGGCAACAACCGCGCTGATGAATTGGCAAATTATGGTATGGACCCATTTAAAATGAAGGACGGCGATTAAGGCTCTCGTTCATCATAATTTTTCTCTATTGTCATTTAATGAATTAAGTCTGCCATTTTCGGCGGGCTTTTTTTTATTTCGAGACCACTATAAACTTTTAATATTTTATAGTGGAAGTCGAAAGATATAACTCAAAGACTTTATCTCCCAAAGAAAAAGGCGGGCCAAAGAGGCCCGCCTTCCAATATATTATATTCCTTGCTCAAGATTAGAATTTAACTTTAGCAGAGAAAGTGAAACGACGTCCAAGTGTGTCGAATGTTGATGGGTAAGTATTACCACTATTATAACCAGTAGCACCGATAAATGCGCCTGTTAATGGTGGTTGCTTATCCATCAAGTTGGACACAGCGCCTGTAAGTGTAACATTTTCCATCACATTATAACGAACTGTTAGATCAAACAGATTGTATGCTTTGGTTTTGTTAAAGTCCTGTGGACCAAGGTCATCTGCAGTGTCACCAACAAGAGCTGGATCAATCTCAGTATATTCATACGTGTTACTGCTAATATGACGCCACATTAGTGATGCATCAAATTTGTCGTATGAAAATGTGTTGCGCCAATTAAATGTATATTCTGGCTGAATTGATTCACAATCTGCACTATACAAGCCTACACATTCACGGTCTAAAGATACACCAGTTGTTGCTTGGAATGTTGAACTGTTAGTCCAGTTACCAACGAAGTTAGACTGCCAGTAAACATTACCAAACTCACGACCGTAAGCGATACTAAGGTCGATACCATCTGTTGCAAGGTTACCACTGTTAGACTGGAATAAAGGCAACCCTTTAACAACTGTATTATCACCGCTTAGACCACCATCGATAGGTGAACGGACGATACCAGTACAAGCAGGATTTCCTATGCTTGGGTTATCAAAACAAGCATCAATCGCATCACTTGGAGATGGTGAGTTGATTGAACCATCAATCTTGATGTTATAATAATCAAGAGTAACAGTTAGACCTTCTACTGCAGCAGGCTGGAAAATCACTCCGAGTGTCCAACTGTCTGATGTCTCAGGTAGCACAGCAAGGTTACCACCAC
>CBFDBT010000158.1:0-6609 GCA_965603115.1 uncultured Alphaproteobacteria bacterium | reverse complement strand
TATTTTGATCTGCACCACACCCCCGACGATACGCTCGACAAGGTTTCCCATGATGAAATGCGCCAGAATATGGCCGCATGGTCGATCTTCACCTATGTTGCCGCCGAGTGGCCCGGACGTTTTGACGGGGAATAAATTTTGACACTATTATTAAAAAGGGCTGCAAGTTGCAGCCCTTTTTTAGTTATAAAATAATTTTACTTTAACCCTTTGGTTTGTCCTCAAGGATTTTAGCCTCTGGTGGGTGGGCACGAAATTCCTCAATCGCGGCGTTAACGGCACTAAGCTCGGCGCAGCCATCACTACACAAACGCTCTAATACCATTTGATTAGACGTAGCGCGGTCAATGTTACCTTTTTTCAGGAAAGCCAACGACTGCTCAACAAGGGCGGGTTTATTGTTCGGTGTTACCTCGAGGGCAAAACGATAATATTTTAACCCGCGCCCCGAACGCCCTTGGGCCGTGTGAGCCTTGCCTAAACCAACAAGGGCGGCAACACTTGAAGGGTTAGCAACTAGAGCTTTTTCATATAAAGCTTGCGCATCAGCAGCGTTGCCCGCATTTAAGGCCTGCGACGCTTGCTCAACGTAGCTATTGGAAATTTTATGATACTTCTCAGATGTTTGCGCATTGGATGCAACACTCAGCCCCAATGTCATCACTACAACTATTAAACCGGTACGGATCATTCAACTCTCCATTTAAGATATACTAGAAATATAGCGCCCTATCCCAATCTTGCAAAGTATTTTAGCTGAGACGTTCTAATATTGCGACAAAAAAGCCATCACATTTATGACGAGCCGGTGTGAGCTGAAGGTAGTTTTCATTCAAGGCCGCGCTGTCAGGCTTGGATACGTCAGGCATAACATCACTCCATACAGCCCCCCAGTCCAGCGCTTTAAAATTAGGATTAGCCGCCAAAAACTCATCTACCACAGCTTCATTTTCTTCAACAAGCAAGGAGCAGGTCATGTAAATTAAACGTCCATCAACTTTAACACATGTTGCGGCTTCGTTGATCAGCTTCTTTTGAGTGGCGACCATGCCCTCTAGGCTTTCTGGTGATATACGCCAACGCAGATCTGGACTTCTACGCCACACACCCGTGCCACTACAAGGCACATCAACTATAACGCGGTCCATATTGCCTTCACGGCGACGCAGCCACTTTTTGCGATCCTTACCCGTTTCTTCGAGCTCTTGGGTTTGCAAATTGTGCATATCCGCGCGTTTTGCTCGGTCTTTAAAGGATGCTAAACGTCTTTTATTGATATCTGTGGCAAAGATTTGGCCTTTATTATCCATATGGCCTGCCACTGCGAGGCTTTTGCCACCACCGCCAGCGCAAAGGTCTAAAATCTGCTGGCCAGGTTTTGCTGCCACCAAATGACTG
Source organism: uncultured Alphaproteobacteria bacterium (assembly GCA_965603115.1). Classification (GTDB taxonomy): domain Bacteria; phylum Pseudomonadota; class Alphaproteobacteria; order Sphingomonadales; family Kordiimonadaceae; genus CBFDBT01. The sequence continues at coordinate 5,211 of CBFDBT010000158.1, read as the reverse complement.
GCTAACTGCGCTGCCTCGTCTTGAATTTCAATTAATCCCTCTACAAAGGCACGACTGCTTTGAAGGGCTTTATTTTCCTGCATGCGCAGACCCGTTGGAGACATGGGCGCTATATCACTGGCAAAGCCTTCTTTACCAAGCGCATCCTGCGCTTTTTTGCGCCAACCCTTAAGGCGATTAATGCGAATATCTAACGGTGCACGGTGACACAGTGCTTCACTTTCATCCAACCAATTATCTGAGAATCTACTTTTAAATAATGGTATAAGCCACTGAGGAACATTAGTAATATAGTTTTCATCAACGGCAGACCAGTCCGCTTCTTCAAGTTCGGCAACCAGGGCTTCTTCACTCTCGTTGAGCGGCTCAGGGGCATGAGGATCATCATCTTGTTCGTGGAAAGAATAGGTACCCAAGCCATATTTAATGAAATTGGCAATAAGCCTTAGCCTTGCAGTAGGCTCTTGATCAAATTGGCGCAAAGCCCAATCAAGCTGCTCGCGCTCACGCAATACCGCATAAACACGGTTACTTACAGCCCGACGATCTTTTGACCCAGCGTAACGACGATTACGAAAATACGAGGTTACAATTGCATCTGCTGGCAAGCCACCCTCTTCAAGGGCCTCATCAATCAAATCTAAAATATCGATAACAGCGGCTAAGCGTGCTGCGTCTTTCATGACAAGGGCCTTTAAAATTAAATATTGAGTAGACTTTTACTTCTGAGAATAATTTGGAGATTCGCGCGTGATGGTTACATCGTGCACATGACTTTCCTTTAAACCAGAATTAGTGATGCGTACGAAACTAGCGTTCTTACGCATGTCCTGCATTGTTTTGTTGCCTGTATATCCCATTGACGCACGAAGACCACCTACCATTTGATGAATAACGGTTTCAGACGGGCCCTTATACGGCACTTGTCCTTCAACGCCTTCAGGTACGAGTTTGAGGCTGTCTTTAACATCTGCTTGGAAATAACGATCTGCAGACCCACTTGCCATAGCACTTACACTGCCCATACCACGGTATGACTTATAAGAGCGACCCTGATAAAGGAAATCCTCACCAGGAGCTTCTTCAGTACCAGCAAGTAAGGAACCAAGCATACAAGCCGATGCGCCGCCTGCGATAGCTTTTGCAATATCACCTGAACTTCTAATGCCACCATCTGCAATGATAGGAACACCCATTTTCTGGGCAACTTTAGCACAATCACTCACGGCGGTGAGTTGAGGAACTCCTACTCCAGCCACAATACGTGTTGTACAAATTGAACCCGGCCCTATACCGACTTTAATACCATCTGCACCAGCCTTAATAAGGTCTTTAGTAGCCTCGGCTGTTGCTACATTTCCTGCAATCAACTGCTGATGAGGAAAGGCTTCTTTTATACGACGAACACTATCAATAACCAAAGATGAATGACCATGCGCCGTATCCACAATGATGAGATCACATTCAGCTTCGCTGAGAGCCTCAGCGCGGTCAAATCCATTTTGGCCAACTGTCGTTGCAGCTGCAACACGCAAACGCCCTTGCTCATCTTTGCATGCATTTGGGTGTGTCACGGCCTTATCCATATCTTTAACGGTGATAAGGCCAACACAATTATGCGCATCATCAACGACGATTAGTTTTTCAATTCGATTCAGGTGCAAGAGACGCTGAGCTTCTTCTGATTCAACACCTTCCCTGCAGGTAATAACATCACGGGTCATAAGCTCGTTAACAGGCTGCTCCTCCACCGTAGCAAAGCGCACGTCGCGGTGTGTGAGAATACCAACAAGTTTCTTTGGCCCAGAATGATCAGCGCGCTCAACAACAGGTACACCAGATATTTTATGGAGATCCATCAGGGCACGGGCATCTGCAAGTGATTGATCTGGATAGATGGTGACTGGATTAACAACCATACCAGATTCATACTTTTTTACATGGCGGACCATTTGAACCTGTTCTTCAATTGTCATGTTGCGGTGCAATACACCTACCCCACCGAGCTGCGCCATAGAAATAGCCATATTGGTTTCTGTAACAGTATCCATCGCCGCGGATAAAAGAGGGATTTTTAATTCAATGGATTTGGTAATCAAAGTGCGTGTGTCAGCCATTGTTGGCATAATTTCAGACGCAGCTGGAACTAAAAGTACATCATCGAATGTTAGACCGAGGCGAATATCCATAGATTGATCCTTGTAGATATTAGTATATTGCACATAATTGGGTGCTATAGAATTTGAGCTTATTACTGAGTCTTGACGCTCATTACAACTGTAATCTTATCTCAGGGCCCTATTTCACATCTTTCTCTCTACCCTTAAAACCTTGCGCTACTACAAACCATTCTGTCGACCCTTGCCTGCTGGTGGGTGGCTTTGCATGTTTAACGGTTTTGAAATGTTTTTTCATTTTAGTCAAAAGCTCTGCATCAGAGCCACCTTGCAGTACCTTTGATACAAATTTCCCGTTAGGCGCCAAAACCCTGATCGCAAAATCAAGAGCAGCTTCGCACAGCGCCATGGTTTTAATATGGTCGGTCGCCTTGTGTCCTGTAGCCGAGTTGGCCATATCGGAGAGAACAATATCGACAGGACCACCTAATTTTTCCATAAGACGTTCATCTGCGCCCTCTGACAAAAAATCCATTTGCATCAGCTCGGCGCCCTCTACGGGTTCCACTTCTTGAAGATCGATGCCCACAAGCTCTACCTTCCTGCCCAGTTCTTCGGTAATTACTTGAAGCCATCCCCCGGGGGCACAGCCAAGGTCTACTATACGCTTAGCGCCTTTTAAAAGTTTATAGCGCTCATTGATCTCTTTAAGTTTAAAGGCTGCCCGACCGCGGTAGCCCAAACGCTTGGCTTCAGCTACATAAGGGTCATTTAACTGACGCTGCAACCATATGGACGACGAATTGGTGCGGCCTCGCGCGGTTTTCACCCGCACCTTGCCGCGCCCTGCTCGACTTCTTACATTGCCTCGGTTATCCCAGCTTCCAGCCATAACTTATCCCAAACTCTCTTCTAGATTTACGCCACTTGCAGTCTTGGGCACTCTATCTTTTTTCATTAAACCTCGCAAAATACCTTCCCTTATTCCACGGTCTGCAACGCGTAGACTTTTAACATTCCACGATGAGAGCATAGCTTCAAGGATAGCACAGCCCGCAACAACAAGATCAGCCCTCTCTGCACCAATAGACGGTAGAGCACACCGTTCATCATAACTCATTTCGGCAACTTTTCTTGATAAAGCTTTCGCTTCCACACTCTTCATCCAAAGGCCGTCAACTTTATTGCGATCGTATTGCGGCAATTCAAGGTGCAAGCTCGCCAAGGTGGTTACTGTACCCGATGTGCCTAAAAATTGTGTATTTTTTCTCTTACAAACAGTGCTAATCTGATATTTCTCTTCAAAAGGAATGAGATGCTCATAAACACTATCCAACATTTTTTGGTAGGTGTCTTCACAAACAGAATCACCAGGGTGACTAAAGGATTCAGCCAAATTAACAACGCCCCATGGAATGGATGTCCATCCCATTATTTCGGTTCGGCCCCTACCCATAGACTTTACCCAAATCAGCTCCGTTGAGCCACCACCAATGTCAAACACTATAGCATGACGGTTATGATAAGCGATAAGTGACTGGCACCCCATTACAGCTAGCTTAGCTTCCTCTGCAGAAGAGATGATATCGAGAACAAGACCAGTTTCCTTGAATACACGCTCGACAAATTCATCGCAGTTTCCTGCAACGCGACAAGCTTGTGTTGCTACATGACGCATCCCAACAACATTGCGACGTTTGATTTTATCCGCACAAACCTTTAAGGCATCTATCGTGCGATCCATCGCTTCGTCGCTTAACTCTCCGGTCTGGGTTAGACCTTCACCTAAGCGAACTATGCGAGAAAAAGCATCAACAACTCGAAATCCGCTTTGCGTAGGCTTAGCAATTAACAATCGACAATTATTCGTTCCCAGATCAATAGCACTGAAGGTTCCTGCACTGAACGCAGCATTATGCTGAGAAGAAGGGTTTTTACGATTTTTCTTGGCACGTGCTCTTCGTCTACGCTGGCCATTAGGCTTAGCGACTGTATTTGTGCCGGAGTTATTATCATCACCGTTATTTATCGGACCATCAAGTTTGTCGCCAACCTTGTTAGACCTAGGGGTATTCCCCTCATGATCCAAGCTCATACTATACCTACTTGTTTTTATAATCACTGACTTTGTCAGCTCACTTACCCTCTTATGTAACACTCAAAACAGTTTACCCAAAGTAGATTCGTAATTTCTTATAGAAATATAGGAAATATATATATGTTCTCATTTTGTTCTTGACAACTGCTGCGCATAATTATACGAACATAACAAGAACAAAATGAAAGGCATAATAATGCACATTATATCAATATTATTTTTCTTAGTTTTAGGGAGCTTGGTTATTAATGGCTTTCGTCAAGCGTTACAGCCATTAAGTCAGTATCTTTTGAAAACTGCTCCCTACCGGTAAAAGCCAAGAAACTTGCACGTTCCGTATAATCCAATATTAAAATGATTAGAATGCAAGTCTACTCGCTATAGGGAAGGATACTTTATGTTTATAATTCTGTTAAAATTTTCGAGTAATAAAGATCAGGTTGGACAGTATCTTGAGGGTCATAAAAAATGGATCAAAAGTGGTTTTGACGACGGCGTATTTTTAGTTGCAGGCAGCCTCCAGCCAAGCTTGGGTGGCAGTATCATTGCACATAATACATCTCAAGATGAACTTGAAACCAGAATAAACCATGACCCCTTCGTTGTAGAAAATATTGTGAGCGCTGAAATTCTCGAAGTCACACCATCTAAAACAGATGATCGACTAGCCTTTTTGCTATAATCCCAAATTCACATTTAGTTATAATATCTACCTAATACCCAATGATGAAATGAAAAGGCAGCGGGGCAATCCCTTTGCCCAAGGGTGCGTCCGCTGCCAATGTCCTGAACCGAGTGCCCCCACCTGGTCCTGAACGATAGTCTCAAGATTTGCTCAATCTACTACGATTGATGTTTTCGAACCGCGACCGACTTTCTTCCCCAAGAAAGCTATCAAGCAGTCTTTAAACTAAAAAATCAAAAAGACGTGTGGTACTCAAACCAAAAATCCATGCACTGTCAAGTATCTAAGCTAAATTATATCGTGACAGATAC
>CBFDBT010000157.1:0-6639 GCA_965603115.1 uncultured Alphaproteobacteria bacterium | reverse complement strand
GTGCTGAAGAGAAGATCCGTATCGTACTTGAAGGCTTGCGCGGAGAGAACAGCATCGCTGAGCTTTGCCGCAGCGAAGGCATCGCCCAAAGCATGTATTATAGTTGGTCCAAGGAATTCTTGGAAGCCGGCAAGCAACGCCTAGCTGGCGATACGACGCGCTCAGCGACCACTGACGAAGTCAAAGACTTACGCCGTCAAGCGCGCGACCTAAAAGAAGTGGTCTTCATATTTTTAACTCCTGTATTTAAAATTTAAAGTTGTAAAAACCATGAGATTACGGCAACCTTTCCTAAAAGTTTCCGTAATAAGCGTGTTGGCCTTTGTGCTGGAAGGAACAAAATGTCTCGAAATCGGGTTATCCTGGCGCCACTAAGCCTCATCATCATTGTGGTTGCTGGAGCGTATTTTACTTATTCTCCATATGGATTACACAAGGCGAAAGTCTTAAAGTACGAACGAATGGCTATTAATAGCTTACCAATCATTGAATATGTAAATGTCAAAGGGCGCTTAGATATTAATTATGATTTGCGTTCAAAGTCTTACTATGCAGCTCATCCCTTAAAAGCTGTTGCCCTGATAAATTATGAACATAAATTACTGTTGCAAAGCGACTGTGAGGTTATCTTTGGCAATGAAAAACTACAAAGATACCGTTTAAACAATTCACCCCGTCTAACACAAATTGTAGCGACCCTGGATGGCTTTTGTCTGCAACCTACCAAAGAAGATTATCTGGCAATATATAAGGCTCTCACGGCAATTAGTGATGCCAAGGAAAATGATTATACTTTAAGATATAACCATAGCATCAATAGCTATCAAATGACCGAGGATGAGCGCACCAATATGCTTATAAATGCGCATTATCAAGCTGTGTACCATTCAGGGAAACACTCCTACTTTGCGACAGCTTTACTCGGCGAAATGCACCAGAAAGGCCTTGGAGTCGACAAAAGTATTCAACGAGCAAAAGAACACTTCAGGACTGCTATTTTGGGCCACTCAGGGGTTATTTTATCTGGCCCACGCGCTATCCCTTTTCATAAAGCTAAACCAAAAAAGGTAGAAAGCCAAAAAACGCTTCGCTTACATGAAAGCTTTATGCCTCTTGATAGTTACCAACATACCACGGGGTTAACTTTCTGGGATATCAATGCTCAGTTTGGCGATGTCACCTTGGGGCTTCGTGACTGGCCTAAGCCTATGCAAGATGAAATTAAATGGTTTAACTTTATAAAAACAAAACCCAGAATTTTATACCAACTCGCTAAAGACCTTTGGTCAGGTACAAATGATCACCCTAAAATACCCCAAGCTGCCTTTAATATTCTTGATGTGCTTGTTACCCTCAATGACTATGACGACCCAACCCTACTACCAAGATGGATAACATGGGCCTATGCCCCCATTTTAGGCAGCACCAACACTGAAAACATATTTAACATTGGGACTGCGAACGATAGAATCAGGAGCGCGAATGACAAATTAGTATGGGCCGTGCGGGCGCGACACCTTTGGACTATTCCTACCATCTATTGCTTAGTGCGAGAAGGTAATGAAAATGGCTATGAATCAGGCGTCTTTCCAGAGAATGAATATGTGCGATCATTTGTTAAAAAACATGGCTTACTCAATAAATCAAAAGCGCCCGAAAACACTAGTCCGTTTGTTCTCCCATATAATCCTCCACTAGACAGGGAAGCGAAGGATGAGTTTTTCCGCAAAACACAATCTCAAATGTATTTACCGTATTATTTGGATTCTGACCCAATAGAGATTAGTCACTGTATGAAGGCTCTAGGAGCTTTTTGATATCGATATACTTTATTAATATTCCTTCTAGTGGTTCATTTCTCACTTGTATCTTCATAAGTTTCTCATCTGCCTCTAAGGCCTCTTTCAAAAGCGGCTGTATCAGCTTATAATGAGCATACCACCATGCTCCTAGAGTGCCTGCATGATTTCCATATGCTATAGCGCCATAAACCCAGCTCACCAAACCTGGAATTTCCCGTAACTTCAAGGGTCCTCCGACAAAAGCTTTTTTGTAATCCTTTTTAACAACCTTTTTACCCAGCTCATTATAAACCGCATCAAATATTTTGCTTGCTTTTTCTACTTTCTTTAGCGCAGCACCCCCCACGATTGCAACGGTAGCAGCTTCTGAATTAGCCTGACGTTTTTTCAATTCACTCTGGAAAAGTTTAATTAGTCTCTTTAACTCTTTTGAACCATCTTCAACCGTTTTAATCCATTTTGGCCTCTTATCCATGTCACCTTTATACTCCTTGATAATGCTTAGAATATAAAAGGTAATCGCACCCTTCTCTGGTGTTTTCTTAAAAAAATCGAAGCTCTGCTTGCTGTAAAATTTGAGTGAGGTTGCTGAGCCTATCAGTATCTGGTCGTTACTTATGTCACGACTGACAAGGTCCAATGCTTCGCGTGGCATATCAGCACTCCAAATGTGGCTGGCACTTGATAGCCATTTAACATTGTCATATGTAACAGCAAAGGATAGATGCGCCCGCCCCTGAACCATAACAATCTCTAGACTTTCTGGGTCAACATTAAGCGGCAGTGAATATAGTCCTGCTGCTGTTTTGCAGTTCCTGTAGGCCCAATAGATCACATCCTGTCATAGACCCAATCCTTCAATCTGTTTTTGAACATAAATTGTGGGCACATCAACAAGGGAAAATACGTTAGCCGAACCCCATAAGCCCCGCATATTTGCGTAGGGCGTGCCCGCTGCGAACTGGATGATTTTCTGTCGGCTTTTATCTTCATTTTTTGGACTAAGATAGCCTGTAGGAGGCAAGCCATTGTCATTTTGAAACTGTCTCAGGCTTGTAGCTAAACCTTCTGTCCAAACACCATCTATAGAGCCGCTCCAATAGGGTGCCCCCTCATTTTTTAAATATCCCAATGCTGCCTGCAACTGCGCAACGTCACTCTTGCTATTTTTGGACATATCTTCCTCTTTCCCACTTCCCCATTGAGAAGTGAATTTTTAACTCTTTATCGTTATTTGTTTGGTATCCTCGAACACGAGTGTTCTGCGGGCGGACGTTACCCTTGCCTCAGTCATCAATGACTTCGGATATAATTGAATAAAGTGCTGATATTAGCAGGGTGGATAAAATTCCTATTTCATCCTATCGAGGTATCCGCAGGACACTTATGTCCAAGGCAAGGCTAAGGGCCGTCCGCAAGGTCGCAGAGCTGAGGAAAGACATAGCAGCACCTGAGTCTATTATGAGTTTATCCATATTGTGTAATTCCTAAAGCTTTACCATCTTGCGTAAATTCCTTTTGAATAGATATTCCACTCACATTTTCGTCTATTAACCACACCCCTATTCACTGCTCCTTGAGATTTGTTCCAAGCTTTCCAAGCGTTTTCAAGACAGGCATAGGGCGTTTTTGCATCAGGGTTATTAATCAGTTTTATAACAGAAGACGTGGCAAGGCCTGTTTCTCCAATATTGAAGCAGAATATTACAAGGGCATCAAACTGGTGTTGGGTAACCTTAACCTTTAGGCTTTCATTCACTTGATCAATAAACTTTACACTGTGCTCCATGAATAGGGCATCGGCCTCTTCTTTTGTAATGCCCTCTTTATAGTGCACCCACTCGCTTTCTTTTGTTATCAAGTGGCCGTAACCAATAGTTGCTCCCCACGACCACTTAGAAATGGACTTACCTGTCTGATCGTCATAGGGCTTTAATCTCAGCTGCTCAATTCCCTTGAGTAAGGCTACCCCTTCAGGCCCCAAACTCATTGTAGCGGAGCATGGCTGTTGCACTTTTAAGGTCATATTTTCCATTTTCCCACTTCCCCATTGAGAAGTGAATTATTAACTCACTGGCATCCATAGTTTGATATCCTCGAACACGGGTGTTCTGCGGGCGGCACTCATCCGCATAGATCGTCGGGGCGCGACCATGCCACGCCCCACTATCATTTAGGTCTATCGGGAGGGTAACCCCCTGACTTTAAACGGCAGCTGTAAAGACGATTGCACCCGAGCTTTCCAGATTGATAGTATAGGTGGCTTCCCCGTTATGCTCACCAGCAAACTCGACACTGGTGATAAGATAATCACCCTCATAAGTGCCGAAAGCCGGAATAATCACCTGCCATGTTTTAATGCTACCAGCCAGAACGTCCGTGTTGACCTGTGCAAAAATGGCATCATCCATATGAATTCTCTCATGATGAGATCGGCTATAATTACAGAATGCCAAATCTCAATGCCGCGCTTGGCTGCGCACAACTTGAGCAGATTGACAAATATTTAATCTCCAAACGCAAAACAGCACGTTTGTATAAAGATTTTTTTGCAGATCGCGCTGAAAGTTTCATTGACGAACCTGAAAATGGACACTCAAATTTTTGGTTAAATGCAATATCATTGGCTGACGATCAGGACAGAGATGAATTCCTGCAGCAAATAAATGCGGAAGGTGTAAGGGTGCGCCCAATATGGACTTTGATGAGTAAACTTCCTATGTTTAAAAACCGCCAATCAGGGCCGCTAGACAATGCGGAATGGCTTGAAGCTAGAGTGGTGAATTTACCAAGCAGTGTGAGGGTATAAATTTAGACTTTAAACTTGCAGAAATTCTTCTTATAGAATGATATCTATTTCAAATGCTGGTGATATAAGAAACAATGCTATGCGCATGAAGCAATAAGTTGAAGTTATAACAGCCGTCTAACCATATAAAGTTTTGGGATATTTATTTATGTACTTGAAGTATTTTCTCGCCGCCGCTACAGCGCTCATCATCTCCTCGGCTGCTATCGCTCAAGAATGGACCCGTACAGGCGATAGTGATCTGCGACGTGATGTGGAACTACTGAAAGCCTATGACATTATAGATGGGCCGGTTAATACATGGCCGCTCAGTTGGAAGCAGATAACATCTGGCATTAGCGCAAATGAGGCCACATCCTACCCCGCCCATGTGATGCGCGCTATAGAGCGGACTAGAGCCAAAAGCCCTAACAAAGAATGGCGCTTTTCATCTGATCTCCGTTTGAGCAATGAACCCTCGCTTGTACGTGGCTTTGGCGATACCGCGCGCTCTGACGCAGATATTACGCTATCAGCTGCTTATCAAAGTGCGAAGATTGATGCCAACCTCTCAGTAAATTACAAAGACGGTCAAATAGGCAGTGACGTCACGCTTGATGGCTCTTACATTGCAACCAGTCTCGGTAATTGGTCTCTCTACGGCGGTGCTATTGATCGCTGGTGGGGACCGGGACAAGATAATACACTAATGCTCAGCAGCAACGCTCGCCCCATGGCGTCGATTGGCCTGCGCCGTAACGAACCAAAAGCTTTCAAAACTAAATGGCTCAGTTGGCTTGGTCCGTGGACATGGGACATGTTTGTTGCTCATATGGGCCAAGATCGCCACATTCCAAATGCTTTAATGGCCGGCATGCGTTTTGGCTTTGAACCATTTAATAACTTCGAAGTAGGGCTTTCACGCAGCATGCAGCTTTGCGGAGACAATCGCCCATGTGGGTTTGATACATGGACAAGAGCGCTTATTTCATTCGGTGACCTTGACAATACAGGAACAGAAAACGAGCCTGGCAATCAGCTCGCTAGTATTGATTTTGCTTACAGCCACCAGTTTGGTAATAAAAACCTGCGGCTCTATATTTCTGGCACTGCTGAAGATCAAAATGTTGTCATGCCCTTTCAATATGCAAGATTGCTCGGCGCAACGCTTGTTAGCCCTGTTGGAGATAAAGGCGATATGCTCACTTTGAATAGTGAGTGGAGTGATAGCGGAAATGTGCTCGCATGGTTTTTTGGCAAAAGGCAAGCTGGTACCATATATGGTCACTCTATCTATAAAACAGGGCATCGTTACTCAGGTAGAAGTTTAGGCCATAGTTTTGATAATGATAGCAAGCTCATTTCGCTTACCACTACCTATACCCGGGCTGGCGGCGACAGTTACCGCCTTAGCCTTAGAGCCGCCACTATAAATTGGGATGATACATTTAGAAATATTGTCAGCTCCTCCCGTCAAAACTACAAGAGTATTGAGCTATCAGCCTCAAACCAGTTTGATTTTGGTCACGTAGAAGCTAAAATAGCTGTGCAAACAAAAGCCAATACATTAACACAAGGACTTCTTCCACGCTTCAATACAGGCATTGTCTGGCGAAAAGACTTTTGATGCGTGATTTCGAGCTAACCCTACATCCGCTCAGATAAAAATTTACCCGTATCAACATAATTAAGAGTTGGACACGCTTTTTTTATCATGCCCACGACGTCAGGTCTTTGCCAGCCATCGCTTTGATATAAGGCCTTATACTCATTCAAAAATGCTTGCGCGCGCTCAGAGGCATTTTCTCCAACATCCTTTGCTGTTTTGCCGTGCCCGGCATGGCCGTCGCCGTCGTTGGACTGGTCTTCAACATCATATTGCTCATCAAAGCCAATAACGGCGAATGGGCCGAATATCCCGTCGTCGGAGCCTGGGTGAAGAAATAGTCCGAGCCCGGAACGTGACGTGCCGGATTCGTCCGGAACCTGGTGTGCCCGTGGACGTGTCCTTTTCTGAGAAAGAGGAATCCGCATGAGTGAAACACCCGA
>CBFDBT010000156.1:0-6673 GCA_965603115.1 uncultured Alphaproteobacteria bacterium | reverse complement strand
CATCAAAAATATCTAATCGCCATACTTAAGGGATAATTTAAGGCTTATATTATGAAACCCAAAGCACTCGTTGGCCTTATCGCAGGCGGCATCATTATCTATAGCGGTCTATGGTATTCTATGGGCCTTAATGCCGAACGCCAGATTGTCGAGCGTCTAAATCATCTGCGCGAAAATGGCGCTTCTATACGCCACAGCCCACCAGAGCTCACCGGTTTTCCTTACCGCTTAGAAATAACTCTTAAAGATCTCAGCATAAAAGCTAATAATTTTAATTGGCAAGCCGAGGCAGCGTCAGCCACCGCCATAGGACATGTGTGGTCGCCTGACCATTGGTTCTTGCGTCTTAAGCGTAGTGAAATTAAGGCACTAGACGATGCTGTTTCTATTAGCAGTGATGATACTTTATCGAGTATCCGTTGGGGAGACGATCGGACCATGCATGTTGGTATTGATTTATCCTCCAGCAAAGCGGCTGGCGATTTTTTGAGCCCACAAGGTATTGAAGCTGAAAAAGCTGAGTTACATTTAATAATTCCGCCCACTAACCACGAAGTAAATAAGAGCCTGCTCTCTCCGCTTGTTTTTAAAGGCGCTTTACGGATTGCAAAAACCCATGGACAAAACGCCGATTACCCCGCTCTTAATAGAGGGGAAATTCTCTTTGCTCTACACGGAACAGGGCTAAACTCTTGGTCAGAACGTGCGCTGGCTGAGTGGCGTGACACTGGTGGCACCCTAGAAATAACAGCAGCCTCAATCCACTGGGGAAACTCTGAGCTCGAAGGGAATGCCAGTCTGTCACTTGACGAAAGTTTAAGGCCACTTGGCGCTGCAACAGTAACGCTTAAAAATGCGGCGCCCATGCTAAAAAACTTTAAAAAGCTAGGCCTTTTGTCAAACAGGCCCAATCAAGATAGCGGGATTATTTCAGTGATGGCACAATCAGGAAAATTAACAGCCAATGGCCAAGTTATCGCAAAATTAAAAAGCGTCGCACCTTGATAATTTAATCTTCGCCGTGAGGTCTGCCAAAATCGACACTGTCGCTATCTTGGCCTGCGTCAATAATGCGGCTTCTAATGTCACGTGTGCGGCTAAATAAATTATAAAGCCCATCAGCATCGTCCCAGCGAATAGCGCGCTGCAAAGCTGTTAGATCTTCACTAAAGCGGCCAAGCATTTCAAGCACAGCTTCCTTATTATTCAAAAACACATCCCGCCACATAGTGGGGTCACTCGCGGCTATGCGTGTAAAATCGCGAAAACCACCGGCAGAATATTTAATCACTTCAGATTTGGTCACTTCTTCCAAGTCTGAGGCCGTGCCAACGATGTTATAGGCAATAAGATGCGGTACATGGCTGGTAATGGCTAACACCAAATCATGGTGTTTAGCGTCCATCATTTCAACTTTACTACCAAGCGCCTGCCAAAAAGCTTCAAGTTTTTCTATGGCATCAGGGTCGGTACCATCCAGAGGCGTAAGAATAGCCCAGCGATCAACAAACAGGTCTTTTAGTCCAGCATCAGGGCCAGATTTTTCTGTGCCCGCAACCGGGTGCCCCGGTATCAGATGAACACCTTTCGGGATGTGCGGTAAAAGTGCCTTGACCACACTTTCTTTAACCGAGCCAACATCTGAGACGATTGCACCCTCTTTAAGCACGTCTTTCATATCAGATGCTACATCACTCATAGCGCCAACGGGCACACAGAGCATCACAAGATCAGCATCTTTGACAGCACGCTTTAAATCAGCTTCATAATGGTCGCCCAGCGACAGCTCTTTGGCGCGTTTGAGTGTGTCACTGTCCCTATCGGCAATAACTAGCGTTTTCGCTACCCCTTGCTCAGAAATAGCACGGGCAAGCGATGACCCGATAAGCCCGATGCCAACAATACAAATTCTATCAAAACAAATGTCACTCATCACTGTGCCCACCATCAAGAAACTCTCTAAGCAGCTCGACCACAGAGCGGTTCTGTTGCTCAGTTCCAATCGTCAGACGAAGGAAGTTATTGGTAAGCGGCCCTTTTATATGCCGCAGTAAATAACCATTTTGCGTTAAAAAGTCATTGGCATTTTTTGCCGTCACCGGTTCTTCATTTGGAAATTCAATGAAAACAAAATTGGCCTGACTAGGAACCACTCTCAAGCCCAAAGCGCTGAGGGACGCTGTTAGATATGCGCGCCCTTCATTGTTAAATTCTACGGCCGCTTTGGCGTGGTCCACGTCCAGCACGGCCGCTTGCGCGGCAGCTTGCGCCGCCAAGTTTAAGGCAAAAGGCAACCGCACCCTATTGAGCACATCACAGACATTATCAGGGGCATAACACCAACCTGCGCGTAAGCTCGCCAAGGCATACATTTTCGAAAATGTCCGTGTCATCACCACATTATTGGTGCTTTCTACCAAAGCCTCTCCCGCTTGAAAATCAACCGCGGTTGCGCATTCGGCGTAAGCTCCATCAAGGATAAGCAATATATCATCGCGCAGTCCAGCGTGTAGCCGCTTGACCTCATCCCAACTGTTATAAGCTCCGGTTGGGTTATTGGGATTATCAATAATCACTATTTTTGTGTCACTTGTGACCGCAGCTAGTATCCCGTCAACATCAGCGGCCATCGCATCACTGTTTGGCACCATAACAGAGGTTGCGCCCGACACACTGGTTAGTATCGGATAAATAATAAAACTGATCTCTGGGAAAATTACTTCATCGCCCGGCCCCGCATAACAGGAAACCAGCATCGACAGCAATTCTTCCGATCCCGCACCAAAAACAAGTTTTGATGGATCAAGCTTAAAGGTCTCGGCCACAGCTTCGCGCAAATCATGGGACCCGCCATCTGGGTAAAGGGCCAAACCATCCGCTATGGCTTTATAAGCTGCCACAGCTTTTGGGCTTGGGCCAAAGACAGATTCGTTAGCAGAAAGTTTAACCGGATTTGCCACACCGTCAGCCGTCGCGCGACCAGGAACATAGGCCGTAATATCCATAATATAATCATGCGCTTTTGGCATTGGCATAAATCTCTCCTTGCGTGCTATCTTTATAAACGACATATAGCAAAATCACTCTCGTTTGCATAGCGAACAGGCCAATATGTCGCAAGTGTATAATGAATAAAGACACACAATTGATTGACAAATGCACCATGCGGGGCTTTTCTGTGCCAAATTAAACAAGTCTAAACGACGGAACAAAATGATTTATGAGTGAAAATACCACCATATGCGATCACATTACTTTTGGTGATGATAAACCCTTAGTGCTAGATTGCGGGGCAACCCTTAGCCCTTTTACCGTTGCTTATGAGACCAGTGGCACATTAAATGCTGACAAGTCTAACGCGATTTTGATCTGTCACGCGCTTACGGGAGACCAATATTGCGCTAGCAAGCATCCTCTCACGGGCAAAGATGGCTGGTGGAGCCGCATTATCGGTCCCGACAAGCTTATTGATACCAATAAATATTATGTTATCTGTACCAACGTTCTCGGCAGTTGCCTTGGCACCACCGGCCCAAAAGACATTAACCCCGATACAGGCAAGCCGTGGGGTACCAATTTTCCCGTCATTACCATCCGCGACATGGTGCGGGCCCAAAATCATCTGCTTGACCATTTTGGCATCGACCAATTGTTTGCAGCCATTGGCGGCTCCATGGGCGGTATGCAGGTCCTAGAGTGGCTTGCCACATACCCTGAGCGTTTATTTGCGGCTGTGCCTATTGCCACTGCTGCGCGCCATACAGCACAAAATATTGCCTTTCACGAAGTTGGCAGGCAAGCCGTGATGGCTGACCCGAACTGGCGTGGTGGTGCTTATATTGAAGAAGACACTTTTCCCAAAAAGGGGCTGGCTGTTGCCCGCATGGCAGCGCATATCACTTATCTTTCTGAAGATGGCCTAACCAACAAGTTTGGTCGCGAGTTGCAAGACCGCGACAATGTAGGCTTTGGATTTGACGCTGACTTTCAGGTCGAAAGTTATCTACGCCACCAAGGCTCAACCTTCGTTGATCGCTTCGACGCCAACAGTTATCTTTATATAACCAAGGCGATGGATTATTTTGACCTTGCTGAGCGCAATGAAGGCCGGCTTTCTGAAGCTTTCAGAGCTGCGTGTGATGTGCGTGTCTGTGTTTTTTCTTTCACCACCGACTGGCTTTACCCAACATCGGAAAACAAGGCCATCGTGCACGCTCTCAATGCCGTGGGCGCGCCTGTGAGTTTTTCAGAGATAGAGTCAAACTTTGGCCACGATGCCTTTTTGCTCGATGTGCCAGAGATGGACCGTCTCCTGTCTGGTTTCCTATCAAGTGCTGCTAAAGCAAAGGGGCTATAAAATGACTGAAAAACTCTTACGCCCTGACCTCGCTATCATCGCTGATTTGATTGAGCCTAACAGTCGCTTGCTGGAAGTTGGCTGTGCGGACGGTGACCTGCTGGCATGGCTGACGGAACATAAAGCCATTAATGGCCGCGGCATGGAGCTGAGCCAAAGTGGTGTGAATGAATGTGTCGCCAAGGGCTTATTTGTAGTGCAAGGCGATGCGGACAAACATCTGGCCGACTACGCCGATGATAGCTTTGATATGGTGGTGCTGTCTAAAACCCTGCAAGCCACCCACAGGCCCAAGGATGTGCTGCACCAACTGCTACGGATCGGCAGGCGGGCGATTATCTCAATTCCCAACTTTGCTCACTGGCGCATTCGTCTGTCGCTGTTGCTGGGTGGCCGCATGCCGGTTAACCGAAACATCAATACCGAGTGGTACGAGACCGACAATATCCACTTTTGTACCATCAAAGACATGCTGAACCTGATTGCAGAAGAAGGTTTAACACTCGAGCAGTTTATCGCCACCGACATTGATGCCAACCCGCTTAAGCTCAGTCCAAACACGGCAAATCTGCTCGCTGCTCAAGGTATTTTCTTGGTGAGTAAATAAGGCTGATCCGTTCGCCCAGATCCACCCCCAGTCCGTTCGCCCTGAGTAAAGGCTGAACGAAGTTGAAGCCGCCATCGAAGGGTTTCTAGAAAGGTTGTCCGCCCATACTTCGACGTCGGCTTCAATGCGCTACGCTTATTCAGCCTCTGCTCAGCACGAACGGATTTAGATACACACTTACCTACAACAAGTCGTCATCCCCGACCCCGATCGGGGATCCATCACACCCTATCCACACTTTCAATTCTGGCAGAATTATTGATACCAACCATCCTATGGACACCCGATCAAGTCGGGTGTGACGCATAAGAGTTGAGAGAGTCTTATTTCTCCCAGCCGATCCAGCCGGGGCCACGGACAGCGCGACCAGGGAGTGCACCCGTATGCTCACCGTCTTTTATGACATGGCCACCGTTGACAAAAACATGCTCTACACCAACCGCCAACTGGTGCGGATCTTCAAAGGTTGCCCTGTCATCGATGGTCGCTGGGTCAAAGACCACTACATCGCCGTAGTAGCCAATCTTTAAGGAACCACGCTCCCTGATACGCAGGTTATGGGCGGGCTGACTGGTCAGCTTTCTCACCGCTTCTTCTAGGGTAAGCAGCTTTGCTTCGCGCACATAGTCGCCGAGGAGCCGTGCGAAATTACCATAGGCCCGCGGGTGGGTCGAGCGCGTGAGGAACAAACCTTCAGGCGCCATTGAGCCACCGTCGGAGCCAAAGCTCATATGGGGCCACTGGAGTTTTTTACGGATATTGTCTTCGGTCATCGAGAAATAAACACATTGCACACGGCTGCCATCACGGATCACCAGCTCAATCGCGGCTTCTTCATCACTTAGCCCCATCTCGGCTGCAACCTCAGACAGTCGCATGCCAGTATATTTACGCAGTTCAGGATTTTTAAAGCCAACAACCATCACACCCTTGCCGCCTCCGGCCGAGCGCAGGGCACTATCCCAATCAGGATTTCCATTTTTCATCTCGGCAATGACTTTTACGCGAATATCGGGGTCTTGCAAGCGCTTGGCCCACTGCGCATACCCACCCTCTTGCACCCAGTTGGGCATGGACGCATCAAGTCCGGTAGAACTGGCTGGGTACGTATACATGTCAGCCGTTACTGCATGGCCTTCAGCGCGGGCTGCTTCCAGCTTGCCGATGATGTCATCCAGTTTGTCCCAGTTTTTTTGGCCTGATGCTTTCAGGTGATAGACCTCACCGCGAATGTTGGCTTCACGGACAATTTCGAGGAATTCATCAAGTGCGCCCATCACGCCGGCACCCTCGTTACGGATATGCGAGATATACATGCCGTCATATTTAGCTGCGACTTTAGCCAGCGCAATCAACTCATCGGTTTTGGCAAAAAAGGCTGGTGAATAAATCAGACTACTGCCAACACCCATCGCTCCTTCTTTCATAGCCGTTTCCACAAGCGCCTTCATTGCCTCAAGCTCTTGCGGATTTGGCGCACGATCTTCTCTACCCAATTCGTGAACCCTAACTTGTGAAGCGCCAACGAAAGAGGCAATATTTGGAGAAATACCCTTTTTCTCCATATACTCCAGATAATCACCGAGCGTACGCCAGTTATTTTTCAGGCCATATTCCTGATTGTTTGCTTCGAAATTTGCGATCATTTTGTCATTGACCGGCCCCATGGAAGATCCCTCACCAAAGACCTCAAGCGTCACCCCTTGATA
>CBFDBT010000155.1:0-6687 GCA_965603115.1 uncultured Alphaproteobacteria bacterium | reverse complement strand
TACTGCCCGCCTTTTTCATCGACTGAACAACTTTTCCCGGCATGGATCCGATATAGGTACGGCGATGGCCTCTAATCTCGGCTTCATCACGAACGCCACCGAGAGAAAATCTCAAAAACTCACGCCCTGTAGCAGAAGCGATTGATTTTCCAAGTGAGGTTTTACCAACTCCAGGAGGACCAACAAGACAAAGAATAGGGCCTTTAAGCTTTTTCGCACGCTGTTGAACAGCTAGATATTCAACAATACGCTCTTTAACTTTTTCAAGTCCGTAATGGTCTCGATCAAGAATAGTTTGCGCGGCAACAATATCTTTTTTCACGCGCTTGCGTGTACCCCAAGGAATAGCGAGCATCCAGTCCAAATAATTACGAACCACTGTTGCTTCAGCTGACATTGGAGACATGTTTTTGAGTTTCTTCAACTCGGCCAAACATTTCTCGCGGGCTTCCTTGGTGAATTTAGTTTTAGTAATTTTTTCTTCAAGCTCAGCAACCTCATCACGCGCATCATCACCCTCACCCAGCTCTTTCTGGATCGCTTTCATTTGCTCATTCAGGTAATATTCCCGCTGGGTCTTTTCCATTTGACGTTTGACGCGACCACGAATTTTCTTCTCAACCTGTAGGACTGAAATTTCCCCATCCATAAAGTTGAAAATACTTTCAAGCCTTTTGGTCAAGCTTTTTGTCTCCAGGAGTGCCTGCTTATCAGAAACTTTAAGTGCCAAATGTGATGAAATTGTATCCACAAGTTTAGCGATGTCATCGATTTGATTGATGGTTACCAAAATCTCAGCAGGAATTTTCTTGTTGAGCTTCATGTAATTTTCAAACCGGTTCGTAACGCTACGAGAGAGAGCTATTGTCTCATCGGTAATTTCTTCTTCTTTTGCATCCGACACTTCAGCTTCAAAATATTCATCATCGCGCGTAAAGCGTTCAATGTTAACCCGTGACTTTCCTTCAACAAGAACTTTGACCGTGCCATCTGGCAATTTCAGCAATTGCAGTACAGTCGCCAAAGTACCAACATCATAAACATCTTTTGGAGATGGGTCTTCATCACTCGCATCTTTTTGAGCAACCAGCAAAATTTGCTTGTCCGTATCCATAACTTCTTCAAGGGCGCGTACTGATTTATCCCGACCCACAAACAGGGGAACAACCATATAAGGGAAAACTACAATATCGCGTAGCGGCAATACCGGAAATATACTCACGCTAGCTTTGTCTTTTTTTTTGGTTTGAGTCTTTTTGTCGGTCATACTAAACACCTTGCAACTGATAAACACGTTCTACATTTGACAATAGAACTCATGAATGAAATGAAGTCGTAGGCCTTTTGCTTCGACACTATATACTTCTGTCATTGAAGTAGGGCTCTTGAGCCCTACTTTCAAGAGCAGTTAAGCAGGTTTTGCTTTTTCTTCTAACTTTTTCTCAGAATAAATGAGAAGCGGCTTGGCTTCGCCGTCAACAACCTCACCACTTATAACTACTTCATCGACACCTTCTACAGCCGGGATATCATACATGGTATCGAGTAGCGTATCTTCCATAATGGAGCGAAGACCACGTGCACCTGTTTTGCGAGCTATTGCTTTTTTAGCAACAGCAACCAAGGCATCGTCAGTGAATGTTAATTTCACATCTTCCATATCAAAAAGCGTTCCATATTGCTTCAAGAGCGCATTCTTTGGTGTAGACAAAATTTGAATAAGTGCATCCTCGTCCAAATCTTCTAATGTAGCGAGAACAGGCACACGACCAACAAACTCAGGGATTAATCCAAATTTGAGAAGGTCCTCAGGTTCTGCTTCCATAAAGAGAGCACCAACACCGCGTTCGTCAGGATCAGCCACATTGGCACCAAAGCCGATGGATTTACCTTCAAGACGGTTAGCAATAATTTTATCAAGCCCTGCAAAAGCACCACCACAGATAAAGAGGATGTTGGTTGTGTCCACCTGCAAAAATTCTTGCTGGGGATGCTTGCGACCACCTTGAGGCGGTACAGAGGCAACAGTGCCTTCCATAATCTTCAATAGAGCTTGCTGATAACCTTCACCGGATACATCACGGGTGATAGAAGGATTGTCAGACTTTCTGCTAATTTTATCAACTTCATCAATATAGACGATACCGCGCTGAGCACGCTCAACATTATAATCAGCAGCTTGCAAGAGTTTTAGAATAATATTTTCTACATCTTCACCCACATAGCCCGCTTCTGTAAGCGTCGTTGCGTCCGCCATTGTAAAAGGAACATCAAGAATGCGCGCTAAGGTTTGCGCAAGGAGCGTTTTACCACAGCCCGTTGGGCCAATAAGCAAAATATTAGACTTCGCCAGCTCAACACCTTCAGCATTGATCTCAGCATGATTGAGACGCTTATAGTGATTGTGCACGGCCACAGCGAGAACCTTTTTGGCAAATTCCTGCCCGATCACATAATCAGTTAGAACATCCATAATCTCTTGTGGTGTTGGAACGCCCTCACCCTTTTCGGCGACGTGCGTTTTGTTTTCTTCTTTAATAATGTCGTTGCACAGTTCTACGCATTCATCACAGATAAAGACCGTTGGTCCTGCGATCAGCTTGCGAACTTCGTGCTGGCTCTTGCCGCAAAAAGAGCAATAGAGCGTATTTTTAGAATTTTCGCTGTTGCTCAAAATATCCACCATATCCTAGTTTGTTGTTTGTCTTGATAGTTTAGACGGGACCAAAGGGTCCTAACAACAAAAATTTTAAACTTTATAACATTTATCCTGTTTCATATAATAAGCCCAACTATATTAACAAAGGCTTATCAGGTCATATTTTCCTATAAAGACT
Organism: uncultured Alphaproteobacteria bacterium; assembly: GCA_965603115.1. Classification (GTDB taxonomy): domain Bacteria; phylum Pseudomonadota; class Alphaproteobacteria; order Sphingomonadales; family Kordiimonadaceae; genus CBFDBT01. The sequence continues at coordinate 3,850 of CBFDBT010000155.1, read as the reverse complement.
ACGAAACAAGACAATATCACACCACAATACAAAGAGTGTGCCAGACTAAGTTATTTCTCTTCACTATCAGGCTCGCGCTTGACATATACTTGATCTATAAGGCCAAATTTCTTTGCTTCCTCAGGAGACATAAAATTATCACGTTCGACAGCAAGAGCTATCTTGGCTATTTTTTGCCCAGTGTGATCAACATAAATTTGATTAAGACGCTCACGAAGTTTTAAAATTTCCTGCGCCTGAATTTCAATATCTGTAGCTTGACCTTGTGCACCGCCAGATGGCTGGTGAATCATTATACGGCTGTTTGGCAAGGCGTAGCGCATGCCAGATTCGCCGGCGGCCAGTAATAAAGACCCCATGGAACAAGCTTGCCCCACGCATATAGTTGCAATTTTGGGGCGAATATACTGCATAGTGTCATAGATGCTGAGACCACTGGTCACTACACCGCCCGGCGAGTTGATATAAAAAGAAATATCTTTTTTCGGATTTTCAGCTTCCAAAAACAGCATTTGCGCTACAATAAGGCTGGCTACCTGATCATTCACCTGCCCTGTAAGAAAGATAATACGTTCTTTTAAGAGACGGGAAAAGATATCGTAGGAGCGCTCACCGCGTGCAGTTTGCTCAACAACCATTGGTACTAGGGTATTGGCAAAAGTTTCATATGGATCGTTCATTAGGGTTTTGCTCCTGAAATTATGTTCATCCCCCATATAAAGGGGACTAAGCTTGATTACAAGCTCTAGCAAACACATTTGAGTCGGGGCAAGTGCTTTATGCCAAAAAGAATAAAAAAGTGATCAAAAAAATCTAGCTCACGACAAGTGAGCGTACCGACTAAGTAGGAGGCCGAGCTTATGCGAGGAGCCTTAGCGGCGCCTGAGCGTTATAAGATTTCCAGAGAACAATCAGCAAGACAAAGCCTTACGCAGCATCAGTATGCTCCAGCTTTCTAGAAAAAATTTTGTGAATTTCTTATACCAATCTCAAGCTCATGAGAATTAGACTCAATAATTTCAATATTCCCAACAATCACGGGCTTTGGTCTACTTTCAAATTGACCACCAGTAATAGATTTTTTTAGATTGTTGTATTCTCTGCTGATACTGGGCCTATATGAAAAATAATTTTTCTCAAGCTGTAAACTTTGCAGACGGATTGTACTTAATTTACTTTTGATTTTAGTTTCTAAAATTAAACATTTGTCATTTGATAACTCATTCATCCAATAGTCTATAGCAAAAGTTTGCAATTCTTTAATATCGGAAACTATGTCTTTTATTCTGTCCTTAAGTTCTTTTCTTCTATTAAACCACCCTTGTACTATTAGGGCAATAATCGCTCCAAGTATCACAACAATGATTTCACCCGTAAAGTCGCAAGACTGATTCATACTATTCGTTTCCTGCATCTTCAATATAGGATTTTATCTCTTCAAGAAGGAAATCATCCTCAGTAACCAACTCAATTTTGTTATTAAAATCTTCCCATGTAATTCCAGTTTTACGAATTAAACCCCCAAAAGCTTCCTCAAGAAATGAAGAACCATATGCCTCTGCACCATCCAATATGATTTTCGTTTTATATTCGGCCTCAATATTAGGCTCAAGGTACCTTTCTCTAAAGGCCAGGCCATTATATGGACCATCATCATAGTCACGGCCAGCAGGGGCAGCAGAGAATTCTGTGCCAACATCAATAATCAGGTTTGATTTTTTTTCGGTCATAGCGGAACATCCCATTGAATTAAAGTTCCCCCAATCGAATTTTTATGTTCAATTATTTGAGGTTTCTCTCCAGCTTTAAATTTATACTCGCCCCTGTTACTTATTATCCTTAAATCACCAGATTTCTGTACTTCAATATATTTTTTAACATCCGGCAAACCTTTACCTCTATGTGATAACTCTGTTTGAGTACGCCCAAGTTCCATAGCTGCCATAATTAAGGCTCCATCATTATTTATATTCAGTCCTAATCCATTTAGAAAGCTAAAAAGAATTTCTTTTGGATATTTCGCAGGCAATGTACTCGGAATTCCAACGCCTTGATCAAAGAAAATTATTGAAATCGAATTTTTCTTCTCATTGAAAGAGCCTGTCATCCACCATCTTTTATATAAGATAGAAGGATCATTTTTCAATCGGACAGGATATGCGTGTTTTGAAACATTTGTCATAGCTTCGGTAATAGCCTTAAATAGTTGCTTTTTGGCCTCTATCGTTTTGCCAGACATTTTTTCAAGCTCAAGTTTAAGGTGAACAGCATCATCGCCAAGAACCTCGCTTTTGGACTGAAATTGTAAAAAATCTGTTTGACCACCTTCTCCATCTAACAAAATTTCTTCTTCAGTAGGCGGGTTTAATACTTTGAGGATGTCAAAAAAGCCAAGTTGAAATAAATACTTACGAGCAATAGGGTTCCATTTATCTATTTCAACTACCCGTGGCCTAACTTTATAGGCCTCTCTCCACCGGTCTAATTCTGATACAAACAATAATGCCGCTCCAGCACTGATATGCTTTAAAGTTCTAAAATTTAGATTGACCATTGTCCTTTTTTTAAAAACTAAATATCTATACCGATTAATGAAATCTAGTGTTTCCTCATAATTGTGAGTTAAGCTCATATATTCTGGTAAATCTAATGTTAAACGCTTTTTCCCACGATATTTAAGGACACATTTTCTATATTTCTGAGGTAAATAATCTAGGACAGATTTATATCTATTTTTTTCTCTCTGAATAAACTTAAACCTAGCCCTTCGCTGTTGAGAAAAGATAGCATTTTTATTATTACGGCATTTTTGTTTTTGAGTTAGTTTTTTCATAGTGCCATATTCTGCACTGTGAAAAATTTAACAAGTATTAAATTCATTTTTACAAATGAAAAATGATAATCTGTACTTATATTCGCATATCTTTTCAGGTGTTACCATTTCCTAAAAACAAAACAAAAAGGGCCGGAACGATAAGTTCCAGCCCTTTTGAATTTTATATGAAGTCAGCTTATTTTTTAGCAGCAGCTTTCTTCGGCGCAGCTTTTTTCTTTGCTGGAGCCTTTTTAGCAGCTGGTTTTTTCGCAGGCTTTTCAGCTGCGGCCTTTTTAGGCGCAGCTTTCTTCTTAGCCGGTGCTTTTTTCTTAGCTGATTTTTTAACAGGCTTTGCCTCTTCTTCATCGCCCTCACGAACGATTTTCTCAAGCTCTTCCTTGCTAACAGCCTTATCAGTGATGTCAGCCATTTCAAGAATGAAATCAACAACCTTTTCTTCAAAGATTGGCGCACGCATTTGCGCACGAGCCTGTTCGTTCTTTTGATAAAATTCGAACACTTGCTGCTCTTGACCCGGATAGCGACGCACTTCTTCAACTATACGCTGGTTAACTTCCTGTTCAGTAACCTGAATGTTATTCACAGTTCCAAGTTCACTCAAAAGCAAACCAAGGCGAACACGACGTTCAGCAATAGATTTGAACTCAGCGGCCTCAGCGGCATCAGAAGGCTCTTTTAAGTCGCCAACCTCTTCCATTGTGGCTTCACCGTTTTGGACCATATCTTGTTTAATCTGGTTCCAAATAGAATCAAATTCCATATCAACCATGCTTTTAGGCACTTCGAATGTATATTGCTCAGCAAGCGCATCAAGCAGAGAGCGTTTTACCTGAGAGCGAGAAAGCTGTGCGCTTTCACCTTCAAGGTTTGTTCTGCCAAGCTCTTTGAGAGCAGCCAGATCATCAACACCCAAGCTTTTTGCAAATTCGTCATCAACCTTTGATTCGGCAGCTTTTTGCACTTCTTTGATATCACAATCAAATTGAGCTTCTTTGCCAGCAAGGTTGTCAGCAT
>CBFDBT010000154.1:0-6714 GCA_965603115.1 uncultured Alphaproteobacteria bacterium | reverse complement strand
CATCTGAACTTCCAGCATATTATCTACTCGTGCCAGCAGCTCATTTATATCAAAAGGCTTTGTAACATAGTCTCGTGCCCCACCCTTTAAAGCTCGCTGGACAAATTCCTGAGCACTTTGTGCAGTAAGCATTAATATGGGTGGCATTTTACCCTCTGTCGCTTCCTTGATTTGCTCCATCACACCATAGCCATCTAATTTTGGCATATTAATATCTAATAAAATGAGATCACTCTTCTTCTCTTGAAAAAGGGGGAGTGCTTGCAAAGAGTCCATGGTGCTGGTCACATTGCTATAACCCGATGCTTTAAGCATTTTTTCCAACAACCTAACATTGGCGGCTTCATCGTCTACAACAAGAATATTAGCCATTTTAGGGTCAGTATTTATGTTACTCATTCACTCCACCTCTTTTTTATTAAATAGAGCAATTTCAATCCAGAAATTACTTCCGTGATCTAAAACACTCTCAACACCAATGCGCCCCCCCATGAGCTCCATCAAGTGTTTGGTAATTGCAAGACCGATACCCGTGCCTTCTACATTATCCACCGCGTTAAGACGCTCAAAAGGTATGAATAACTTATCCATTTCTTCTTCCTTCAAGCCACACCCCGTATCCTTGACATTAATACGCAAATACCCTGCGTCTGTTATCCCGCCATCAAGCAAAATAGCACCATCATCACGATTATATTTCACAGCATTAGTCAAAAGATTGATGATTACCTGCTTAAGCCGTGTATAATCAGCGTGAACAGCATAGCCCTCTTCACTGAGAACATTGATCAAAGTAATATTTCTCATGTCTGCTTGAGAGGTTACCATCGTCATACTCTGCCCAAGCACATCACTAAGCAGAACTTCTTCCATGGATATTTCAAGCTTACCTGATTCAATGCGAGCGAGGTCTAGAACTTCATTAATTAAGCCCAACAAATGACGACCCGCCGTTAGAATTTCATTCACATTTTCTCGCTGCGTTTCATCAAAGCCATCAAAATCCATTTCAAGCATTTGAGCAAAACCCAAAATTGCGTTCATTGGCGTGCGCAACTCATGACTCATTTGAGATAAAAATTCTGACTTGGCACGATTGGATTTTTCAGCTTCTTCTACAGCGGCCTTCATTCCGTCCGTACGCTCTGCAACCATAGCTTCCAAACCAACACTATATTTATTAAGCTCTACTTCTGCACGTTTACGATCACTGATATCGCGCACTGTACCAACGTAAAAAACTTTACCATTCAATAGCATTTCACTAACAGACAACTCCATGGGGAATGTCATGCCATCTTTGCGCAAGCCCTTAACATCTCTGCCAATACCTATTATTTTTTTAATGCCTGTGCGATTGTATTGTTCTAGATATTCATCATGCTCACTTTGATAAGGATCAGGCATCAACATCTTAATATTTTTACCGATAACTTCATCCTCATCATAACCGAAAAGGTCTAAACCCGCAGGATTAATGGTCTCTATAATGCCGTTCACATCAATGATAATAATACCATCAATCATGTTTTTGAAAATAGTAGTTTGACGGGTTTCACTATCTTGCAAGCGCTGATAAAGGTCTAAACGGCGGCTAATGATTATAGCAATCATGAGCACAATAACCGTCAACAACACCACAGTGGCTGTGCTTTGCAATAAGCCATCGGCTGACAAGGCATTCACATGGGCTTGAGATTCTGGACCCGGGAAAACATACATAGCCGCCATGCCTGTATAATGCATAGCAGACATGGCGCCACCCATCACTATAGAAGCAAGCAACAAATGTCCTGAGAATATAACATTTTCATCTACATATTTATCAGCCCACCACTTTAATTTAAGGGCAACTCCTGCCAAGAGAACGGCAACAAAAATAGATAGAGTGAACAATATTGGGTCGTAGCGCATCACACCTTCCAAGCGCATTGCCGACATGCCGATATAATGCATCATGCCTATGCCACCACCCATCGCAATACTCAAGCCAAGTAATTTTCTACTTGAGATAGCCGACTTTCCAGAAGAGATTAGAACCACGAGACTGGCAAGCACAGAAGGTATTACAGAAATAGACGTTATAAGAACATCATAATTGCTAGGAACTGGAAGTTTATAAGCAACCATACCAATGAAGTGCATAGCCCAAACACCACCTCCAAGAGTGAGCGCACCAACAATTAGCCAGATAATACAATATGAGCGCCTATGGGTAGACATCATGCGCTCGGAAATTAAAAAGGCCGTATAAGCGGATAAAATTGCAATTAAAATAGAGACCAACACGAGGCTGAGATCATAGGAGCCTGCAAGGGCTGTTGCCAGATTTCTATCAGCTTCTAAAAATGTAAAATGCTCACTCATCATATATTTTACACATTCTCAACTGACATGAGTACATTTTCTACAGCACTCAAGAGCTGTTTCACGTCTATCGGTTTGGTTATATAATCATCAAACCCAGCCGCCATGCCTTTTTCAATATCATCAGGCATTGCATTTGCGCTAATGGCTAGAACTGGGGTATTGGCCGTCGCCTCACGTTTCCGTAGCTCTTTTAAAACCTCAAACCCATCCATGCCGGGTAAATTTATATCCAACAAAATCAAATCCGGATTATGTTCCGCGGCTAGTTCTAGCCCCAAAAAGGGTTCATGAGCGCTCCAAAGGTGGATGTTAGGTCGCCGCCCCAACAATTGGGCCACAAGGCGTAAATTCGCAGGATTATCCTCTATATAGAGCACATCATGCATATCTTTGGACCCAGGCTTTGGGTCAGAGTTTAGGGCCGTTTTAATATTTGGTATTTTCATTGCCAGACTATCACGTGGCAACTATATCCAAAAAGTTGAGCCTTTGCCTTTCACGCTATCAAAACCGATAGCTCCCCCCATAAGTTCAATGAGACTTTTCGTGATTACCAGTCCAATACCCGTGCCCTCAATATCTGAGTTTTCTTGGCCCAAGCGATTAAAGGACTTAAAGAGTAATTTTTGAGCCTCGGCATCGATCCCCAGACCAGTATCGGTAATTGTGATGCGCGTGACATCATCCTTAGCAAAGTCACAACCAATAATGAGCTTGCCATTGTTATGATTATATTTCACACCATTACTTAATAGATTAAGCAGCGCTTGTTTTAGCCTGACACGATCAGCCTTTATTGTTTCACCGCAGCTAGAGAAATCCTCTACCGGTAGCAGATCACCATCTTGAGTTATGCTAATATCAATATTCCGATTAGCGGCTAGCGGTGCGACCAACTGCAAGGATTCAATAATAACTTCACTGAGTGAAACCGGCTCAATAGAAAGATCAATCCGCCCTGATTCAATTCTAGAAAGGTCAAGGACTTCATTTATAAGCCCAAGTAGATGTTTACCAGCTTTAGTTATCTCTTCAACATTTTCACTTTGAGATTCACTCAGTGGTGGATCATTTTCCATTTTTAAAAGCTGACTGAAGCCCATGATAGCATTCATCGGCGTTCGCAGTTCATGGCTCATACTAGACAGGAATTGTGATTTTGCGCGGTTTGCATTTTCCGCTTCATCCCTAGCTTCTATCAGAGCTAAGCGAGCTTCCTCTTCACGCTCTTGTAAGGCAACACGCTCAGAAATATCACTTTGAATGCCTGCCATGTGCAGGGCACGACCACCTTTTGTTCGGTTCATCGCTGTTCCACGACTGTGCACCCATTTATAGCTGCCATCCTTACAAAGCAATCTAATATCTATCGAATATTTATCTGCATTCCCGCTAAGGTATTTCCGCATATGGTCTCTGGCGCGTTCAATGTCGTCTGGATGGGTAAAATTCATCCATGTACTAATATCATTTGGCAATTCATCTTCGCCATAACCTAACATACTGAGAAATAAGGGAGAAACTTCCATTTCTCCTGTTCTCATATCCAAATTCCAAATGCCATCGCCAGCACCTTCCACAGCAAATGAGAACCTCTCTTCAGCCTCAACTCTTTCTGTAATGTCCTGCGCAGTACCCACGACCTTAACCACCTTGCCAGACTTATCAGCCATGGAGTGAGCACGCTCATAGATATGACGCACAGTGCCGTCAGGTCGAACGATGCGGTGCATCACATCATGATACCCCCCATGTTTAGTGGCTTTTTGGCTTGCCTCCACACGTTCAAGATCATCAGGATGTATTACATTATTAAAGGCCGCAATATTGAGCTCAAAACTACCTGGTTCAATACCAAAAATGCTGTATATTTCATCAGACCATTTCATCTCACCCGTGGTCACATCAACTTCCCAATTCCCGAAGCGAGCTAGGGTTTGGGCATCTCTTAGCTGTTTTTCGCGTTCCACCAATGCCAATTCGGCTAATTTTCGCTGATCAATATCTTGCACCACCCCTAGCATGTGCAAAGGCTTGCCATCTTTGCTGCGCACAATATTACCGCTGTCATGCAACCAATGCTCGCTGCCATCTGGCCAAATCACGCGATATTCAACACTATAATCGCTGCCCTTTTCAACGCAAACGTCTACAGCATCTAACACTCTCTGCTTATCATCAGGGTGAAGTGCGTTTACAAATTTATCACCAGCATCATCTGCGGTTTCAACTCCTAAACCGAAGATTGGCCACATGTTATCCGTCCAGTAGAGCTTGTCTCTTTGAATGTCCCAATCCCAACTTGCAATATTCGCAAAGGTCTGACTGCGCTGCAAGCGGTCCTGACTTGCTCGCATCTCAGTAATATCGGTACGCGCTGATACATATTTGTAGGGCCTTCCCTTTTCATTTAAGAAAGGAACTATCGTCGACTCCACCCAATATTCATCGCCATTTTTAGTTTTATTGCATATACTGCCGTGCCAAACCTTGCCTGAGGATATTGTTTTCCATAGATCTTTATAAAATTCATCGGGATGCATTTCAGATTTAAGAATGCTGTGATTTTGACCGATCAATTCTTCACGTTTGTAGCCACTAATTTCACAAAGTTTATCATTAACTTCTGTAATTTTTCCATCAATATCGCTCACACTTACAATCGCATGTTCGTCCATCGTCGCCAGTTGAAATTTGCTTTCCCGTAAGGCCAAATTTAAATCTGAATTTAGACGATGGGTCCACCGCGCCCGTTTTGCTCTTGCGGTAACGGCGCCCACTAAATGATGCGGCGCAACAGGTTTCACTAAAAAATCATCCCCACCAAGATTCATAGATTCTAATTGGAGAGTAAGGTCAGATTCTGTTGAGAGAAACATTATAGGCATCATTGCCCAAGTATCATCTTGGCGTATAACCTGAGCGAGTTCTGGACCAGAGCAGTCTGGCATATAAACATCTAGAACAACAACATCAGGCTTAAATTCTTTTAATTTTTTTAGACCCTCTAACGGGTTATTTGTGGCACTAACTTCCATGCCTGCATCTCGCAACACAGTTGAATAAAACTCCAGTAAAATCTTATCATCATCAATGAGAAGAATACGAAAAGGATTGTTTTGTAAGCGAGATGTCAAACCATCAAGAGTATCAATAAATTTACGCATATCAAACGGTTTGCAAAAATATCGCCGAGCCCCAGAAGATGCAGCCGCTAGTCTCGCCTCAATATCGTCTCTAACAGATATAAAAACCACCGGTGGGAAGGATGCTATATTTGCACGGAGCTTTTTAATAATATCAGCACCAGCAAAGTCGCCATCTTTAAAAATAATGTCCATTACAATCGCAACAGGGACTTCTTTTTCCATTGCTTTTTCGAATTCACTTAACTTCGTAAAGTGACGCACGATATATCCGGAGCTTTCAAGGTTTATTGTGACATCAGCAGCTAAAAGCTCATCGTCCTCAGCTAAATAAACAAGATTACCTACCCGCTTTTCTTCTTGTTCTAAAGGCTGAATATAGGGGATATTAGAAGGTGAAAATTCAACAATAGACTGTTTTAGGCGAGCAAAATGCTCCTCAACTTTATCCCTTACAGCATCTAAGCTATCGGGTTCTGATATTAGTACCTTCAGTTCATGTTCTAGTTCTCTTGCTATGCTGCCAACTTGCGGAGCCCCAAATGTACCGCCAGACCCCGCCAAATTATGGGCCATGCGATGTAAATCATGCAGGTCATCATTTGACGCTGTGCCACTGAGTACGGGCTGTAGCATCGCTTCTATTGCGGCTACTGTTTCAGGAAGTTGCTGCTGGAATGCTGCTTGTAATTCAGCGAGTTTTGCTGCAACATCAAGTTCCTTTGATCCCGTCATAAGTCCTTCTCTCTATTCCATATGGTCCGCATTATCTTACATGTCCTCTGTAATTTTTATTGCAGTTTATTTTTCAACAAAATTTCCAATTCACTAAAATCAATCGGTTTCGTCAATAAATGTATCCCTTCTGGTAGCCCACCCCTCGCCCTCACGTCAGCCGCTTCAAGGGCTGAAACGGCAATAATTGTGGTATGAGACAATTCAGGTACATCTTTTAATGCCTTAACCATCTGGAATCCGTCCACATTTGGCATCAGCAAATCAGTAATGATAACATCAGGTAACACTTTACCAATTTTGACCATACCCTCATAGCCATCCTTGGCAGTTATAAATTTAACGTCCAGACCCCATGCAGAAATATGTTTTTCGTATAATCTTAGTTGTTGGACATCATCTTCAACCACGATAATGGATAGCTTAGCCTTGGCTTGTGTAGTCTTATTAGCTGCCTGACTAT
>CBFDBT010000153.1:0-6775 GCA_965603115.1 uncultured Alphaproteobacteria bacterium | reverse complement strand
CTGTTTAATTATCTGGAAATACTAAAGTAGAGTGGTTACATTGCCTTTCACTTTTGTGAGGTCCCATAGCTCAACTGGATAGAGCACCTGCCTTCTAAGCAGGGGGTTGCAGGTTCGAGTCCTGCTGGGATCACCACTTAAAACAAAGATTCATGAAAAATAAGAAACGTCATGCTGAACTTGGTTCAGCATCCCCTTCCTGATCATAAGGCCTTAAGGGGACCCTGAAATAAATTCAGGGTGACGGATTTAGTGATGAGGATGGAGGGCTAAATTATAGCCAGTTTTCTCCTACCCCACCAAAGACTTAAGCCTGTCGTTAATGATGCTCTCAGCGTCGGCTACTAAGCCTTCGATCAGGTCTTTGCAGGTTGGAATGTCATGGATAAGGCCGCAGACCATGCCGCAGCTCCACGCGCCCGCATCCATATCGCCTTCTTGCATCACCTTTGGGTAAACACCCGCCAGCAGGTGGTGGATATCTTCAATTTTGGTATCGGCGCCTTTTTCTTTTTCAATGGCGACAATTTTGTCCACTGCATCATTTTTCATCACCCGCTCTGTATTGCGCAAGGGGCGCAGGATGATGCGGGTATCCAGCTCGGTGGCCGCCACGATGGCGTCTTTAACATTTTGGTGCACAGGCGCGTCTTGTGTCGCGATAAAGCGTGTGCCCATGTTTACGCCTTCTGCGCCAAGCGCCAGTGCTGCCACCAATTGCTCGGCTGTTGCCAAGCCTCCAGAGGCGACAAAGGGCACGCTGAGCTCTTCCAAGGAGCGCGGTAATAATACCATGTTGGGGATGTCGTCTTCCCCCGGGTGCCCGCCGCATTCAAAACCATCAACGCTTACAGCGTCACAGCCGATTTTTTCAGCCTTTAGCGCGTGGCGCACCGATGTGCATTTGTGAATAACCTTGATGCCGGCTGCTTTGAGCTGCTCCATGTGGGCTTCAGGGCTGCGACCGGCTGTTTCAACAACCTTGATGCCACCATCAATGATAGCTTGAATATATTCTTTGTATGGCGGGGCGGAAAAGTTTGGCAAGAATGTTAAATTTACACCAAAGGGCTTGTCTGTCATTTCATGGCAGCGGGCAATTTCTTTCGCCAAGTCATCTGGTGTTGGCTGGGTTAGAGCGGTGATGATACCAAGCCCGCCAGCGTTGGAGACAGCCGCAGCCATTTCAGCAAAGCCAACATAATGCATGCCGCCCTGTATAACGGGATGTTCAATTGCAAACATTTCAGTGATTTTGGTCTTCATAACTCTCTCCAAGATTTTGCGCTAGTCTAAGCGAGTATTGGTTTTTTAAAATCATGCACATATTTTTCGATCATTTCAATAGTTCTCGTTACTTGCGTGCGGCTCGCTTTGCCATTAACGTCCTGCCTGAGGAGATATTTTAGTATGGCTTGGGAAAAAGACTTAAAAGAAATAAAGCAGCGAGAAGCTTTTGCCGAAGAGATGGGCGGGGCCGACAAAGTTGCGCGTCAGCACAAACGCGGCAAAATGGATGTACGCCAACGCATTGCTGGCATGGCGGATAAAAATACCTTTAAGGAGATAGGCAAACTGGCGGGCAAGGCCTCTTATAATGAAGAGGGCGAACTGGAGCATGTTACGCCTGCTAATTTTCTTTATGGTCGTGCTAAAGTTAATGGCCAAATGGTTGTTCTCACCGGCGACGATTTTACCGTACGGGGCGGGGCTGCGGACGCCGCTATATGGCGCAAAGCCATGCAGGCTGAGCAGATGGCCCATGAGTGGAACTTGCCGCTTATCCGCATGATTGATGGCACGGGCGGTGGTGGTTCGGTTAAAATGCTTGAGGATATGGGGCTAACTTATGTTCCATATCTGCCGGGCTGGGAACATGTTGTTAAAAATCTTGATCGTGTGCCTGTAGTAGCCTTGGCGCTTGGCTCTGTAGCGGGCCTTGGTGCTGCGCGTATCGTCGCCAGTCATTTCAGTGTTATGGTCAAGGGTATGTCGCATATGTTTACGGCAGGGCCTGCTGTTGTCGCTGCCATTGGCGAGACGCTTGATAAAGAAGAGCTTGGCGGCGCTGAAATTCATTCTCGCAACGGTGCGATTGATATGATTGTCGATAGCGAAGACGAAGCCTTTGAAGTTGCACGCAAATTTTTATCGTATTTACCGTCGCATGTGGGTAAGCAAGCACCGCGCACCGAGTGCATGGACCCAACTTTGCGCCGTGATAAATCGTTACTGAATGCAGTGCCGGAAGATCGCCAAGTGGCTTACTCTATGCGCCAGATAGTGCGCAGTGTGTTTGATAAAGATAGTCTGTTTGAAATGGGACAGCGTTGGGGCCAATCGGCAATTACAGCTTTTGCCCGCCTTAACGGTTATCCTGTAGCTCTGATCGCATCTGACCCTGCTTTTATGGGCGGTTCATGGGGGGCGGAAACCGCACGCAAGGTTGAGCGCTTTGTTGGGATAGCCAATAAATTCTCGCTACCTGTCGTACATTTTGTTGATAATCCAGGCTTTATGATCGGCTTGGAGGCTGAAAAAGCAGCAACCATACGTTTTGGTGTTGATGCCCTCAATGGCATTTATCGCTCGACAGTGCCTTGGGCTACGGTGATTGTCAGGAAAGCTTATGGCGTAGCGGGCGCTGCCATGAGCAATCACACGGATTTTCAGTATCGCGTTGCTTGGCCAAGTGGCGATTGGGGTAGTTTGCCACTCGAGGGTGGAATTGAGGTTGCTTATAAGGCTGAGCTTGAAGCCGCGGATGACCCTGAAGCGCATTTGGCAGCTATTAAAGAAAGACTTGATAAAGTTCGCAGTCCATTCCGCACGGCAGAGGCCTTTTTGGTTGAGGATATTATCGATCCTCGCGATACACGTCCGTTGCTCTGCGAATTTGCCGAGCTGGCTCAAAATAAAATGGGTTATTAGGGGTGCTGTAAATAGTGATGTCTCTTGAATCTGGCTATATCGCGCTCTTTTTAAGCGGAGTTACGTCTGCAACCCTGCTGCCTGGATCATCTGAAATTGTGTTGATTAGCATGCTCAGTCAAGGGGTGGGAGACCCTATGCTTTTAGTCATAGTGGCAACGACTGGTAATGTTCTTGGCTCGTTGTTTAACTGGCTATGTGGTAAATATCTCATAACATTTATGGGACGTTGGTGGTTTCCTGTGTCCCAAAAGTCTTACGACAAAGGCAAGATATGGTTCGAGCGTTATGGCCTGTGGTCGCTGCTCTTAGCGTGGTTACCTATAGTGGGTGATCCGTTAACTTTGCTAGCGGGCACCATGGCTATTCGCTTGAGAACATTTTTTATTTTGGTAACGATTGGGAAATTTGCGCGCTACGCTTTTATAGCTGGCATGGCAGATATGGTGGCAGGGTGAGTGGGAACAACCATCCCCACTCTTGCTCTAAATTACTCGGCCACTTTAAAACGAAGAACAAAGCGATCGGTATTGCCGCGCACGCTTGGGTCAAAAACTTTTAGAGTGCGGTCATCTTTGTCGCTTTCGAGATCAACACTTTCTCCATCAAGTATAAAGCCAGCACTTATCACCTCGTTGATGACAAAGTCTTTGTCGATGCGGTGGAGTGTATTGGTCATGCTTTTGCCTGTGCCTGCAGCTGCGGCATGATCAATAACTACAAAGAGACCATCCTTGTTCAGGTGGGCCTTGATGTTGGCCAGTATGGCTTGGCGATCAAACTTATCGCTGTTTACGGTATCATGATAGTTGAGGGCCGTGAAAACCAAATCCACTTTAACCTTTAGGTCCGCGAGATTTCTGTCATTTAACTTTTTTATATTACTGAACATAGCGGTGCGCGCATCGTCAGCACGTGACATGTGGGTATAGACTGTACCAGCGTCACCTACGGCTAACGAGAAAAGCTCGGAGTAATATCCACGTCCCGCAATCATATCAACGATGGTTTGGCCTTTTTTGACGCCGGCAAAGGCCATGATGCATGCGGGTTTGCGGTTAACATCTCGGGCTATGTCTTTTTCCAGACGCATATCACTGTGTACCGCCTTGGTAAGGTGGCTATCGTCCATGGGCGTAAAAGCTTGAGCTGAAGCAAAGCTTAGTGTTCCTGTGAATAGCAGCGCTAAAACGCTTTTACTGCTGAAAGTTTGTTTAATAATATTCATATTTACTCTCTCCTATTGCGGGAGGTTGACCTTCATAGACAACCTTTTTAGCAAATTTTAATCGAATATGGGATAACAATTGCGTGATATGAGCCATTGTTATTTATCCCTTTTTCCCGATTCGTTTCAAGCTTGGTCGATTCATCAAAGTTATACACAAATTTATCAATAGGTTGTATTTCATCGCCTGCTGGCTCAATTGTGATTTTTTTATTAATTAACAGATAAAATATTTATCTAAAACTGTACGGAAAAGTCATTTATTAATAATTAGTTAATTATCTATAGCCAATAGCGACAGAAATTGTCTGGGTTGTAAAGTCCAAGTTGTGTTTGCACCATACCATATGTTGCTATCGAAAAATCTTTGTACACAATTTGCGGAATCGTTTTTTATTTGGTTTAATTATAGTCCTTCTCGGGGAGAGGGGTTTTGTTTTGAATGGTTATAGGGGACAAAAAAATGACTATTTTCTTTTGGGCAGTAATTTCACTACTCTTTGCCGTAACATTGCTTGGTGCGAGACGGATGCGTGGTGTTGAAATGGACCATATTCTTTATCGCTGGCAAGATATAATGGGAGTCGCCATGATTGGCGGTGTTATCAGTATGATAGTTTTGAAAATTACTATCGGATAAAAAGTTAACTGAGCGATGCGGTGTTTATGTTGGGGTTTGTACTGCAACAGCTTTTATCATAACAGATATATTAAGGCCTGCTCTCAGATGCAGGTCTTTTTTTGATTGCTTAGTAATGAGAGATTTTATTTCTGGCCCGCCGCCGTCTTCTCCTAAAGCAATCATTACCAATGTGCCTTGAGGGCCATGATCAATTATATTAGAAATAATGCCGGGTATGATGTTTTGCATACTTGTTTTGCTGGGTGCTTCGAGAGCGAGAGCTACGTCGCGGGCCCGAATGCGAATGCACCGTCGACTACCTGCCTGGTGGTCATTCTCTAGCCTAAGAACGATATCGCCTGCCTTTAGTTCTAGCATGCCCACCTTATCTAGCGAGACTACGCCATCAATTTCGGTGATGACTTCCCTATACCCTAGAAAAGGCTGGATCTTTTCCTTACTAAGAACATCGCTAAGAGGGCCGCTGGCAACGATTTTCCCTTCAGCCATAACTGTGAGCCTATCGCACAATTCAATGACATCATCCATGTAATGGGTCACAAGGAGAATAGGGCATTCAACATATTTCATCACTTGACGTAAGAGAGAGAAGACATTTTTTCTTAGCTTTGGGTCAAGTCCTGCGGTTGGTTCGTCAAGAATGAGTAGTTTGGGTTGACTGCATATAGCACGAGCGAGACATACGCGTTGCTTTTCTCCACCAGATATTTGATGCGGATATTTATCCATCAGGTCTTCTAAATCAAGCTCGTCTATAATAGAATGTATACACTGTGAACCAGATCGTTTAACGGTTGCCGAGAAATTGATATTTTCTGCCACGGTCATGTGAGGAAACAGTAGTTTATCTTGAAACATAAAGCCAATATCACGTTTATCAGCTGTGATATTAATGGTTCTATCTTTATCGAGAAGTATTTCCTTGCCAAGGACAATGGAGCCTACATCACAGTCTCTTAAGCCCGCAATCTGCTCCATGAGTGTAGTTTTTCCACATCCGGATGGGCCGATCAATCCCATGACTTTACTGCCAGAAGAAAAAGAGCCGATGCCTTGAATATCAACGATGAGAGAATTATCTGACACGAATAGCCCCACTGCGATTTCTTTGGCGTCTGGCAAGCCACTCAGAGACAAAAAGCGATATAACTGCTGGAATTAGACATAGGAACGCAAATCGCAGGGCTGGTGCATCTCCGTCTGGAGATTGTGTGGCAGTATAAAGAGCAAGGGGTAGGGTGCGTGTAAGGCCCTCGATGTTGGAGACAAATGTTATTGTTGCACCAAATTCACCTAATGCGCGCGCAAATCCCAAAGATATCCCTGTAAAAATACTGGGGATGGCAAGCGGCAGGCTTATATGCCAAAAACGCTGGAAAGTATTGGCTCCCATCGATTTAGCTGCAAGTAGAAGGCGTGGAGGCTCGCTTTCAAAGCCAAGACGAAAAGCGCGTACCATTAAGGGAAATGCCATAATTCCAGCAGCCAGAGCTGCTCCGCGCCATGAAAAGGCCATTGCTATCCCCATCTGGTCTAAAAAAGCACCAAGTTTGGTGGTGGGTGCAAGTAAGATGAGTAATATATATCCTGTGACAACAGGGGGAACCACAAGCGGTAAATAAACGAGAATATCTAACAGAATTTTGCCCCGAAAGTCTTTTTTAGCCAGAATATATGCAATAGCTATAGCTGGTAGCAGAGCAAATAGGACCGCAGCAGTAGCCACTTTAAGCGAAAGCAATAGGGCTGAAATTTCTGCAGGTTCAAGCATCACTGACTTTTGCTGTATATCGTTCTAGCCCCGCAGCGAGGTCCTTGATGAGATCCTCTGGGTTCTCTAAGCCAATATGCAAACGCATGAGTGGACCGCCAGCTTTAAATTTAGTAGCAGTACGCACCCGATTGGGATTGCTAGGAAGGATCAGGCTTTCATAGCCGCCCCAGCTGAAACCCATTTTAAAATATTTCATGTC
>CBFDBT010000152.1:0-6941 GCA_965603115.1 uncultured Alphaproteobacteria bacterium | reverse complement strand
AGTTTAAAACATGCCGAAGCGTTAGACTATCTCCTGCAACATATGAGACACAAACCCGCTATGAAGGTTCTTATCTTTAGTTACGCTGGGAATACAGATGACTTTAAAGAGGCCAATAAAAAACTTACCCAAGCGCGAGCAAAGATAATTTCGGCCTATCTAAAAGATAATGGGGCTGATATGGACCGCATTACTATCGGTACAGGACCTACACTCGGCTCACTCGCAGGCGTTAGAATTGCGCCTTTATAATCAACTAGACGCATATTATTTTAATATTTTAACGAGAAAAGATTGCGTGTCACAATTCAGCCCTTAAACTGTGTAGGATTATATTCAGGGTTTATACCCTGAGCATCTGTAATCTCTGGGGAGGAATATGATGAAAAAGCCTGGCACGTATTTAACGCGCATGAGCATCTTTGTGGTGATTGTCGCCGCGATTGCCATCGCCTTGTCACCAACACTCAAAAGCGCCTTTTTATCTAACGCAGGGTTAAACGGTGTTATTGTTGGCACATTACTAATAGGCATTTTCTTTACCTACCGCAGGGTTTTTGATCTCAATATTGAGATAGACTGGATTGTTTCCTTCCAACGCCGCGAAGGTGGGTCGGTTGCGCGCACACCTAAACTTTTAGCCGCTGCTGCCACCATGCTCGAAGGGCAGCAAGATAAGACTCACATTCGACTTTCTAACCTGTCAACCAATAGCCTGCTGGATGGCGTAGCCGCCCGACTCGATGAAAGTCGCGAGATTTCCCGCTACCTTACAGGACTGCTTGTATTCCTAGGTCTTTTAGGCACCTTCTGGGGCTTGCTCGGCACTATCGGTGCTATCGGCACCACAATTAATAGCCTGAGCGTGGATGGCTCGGATACCGCCTTGATGTTTGATGACTTAAAAACTGGACTCCAAGCGCCCTTGTCTGGCATGGGCACCGCCTTTAGCTCCTCCCTATTTGGTTTGGCCGGCTCACTGGTACTAGGTTTTTTAGACTTACAAGCATCTCAAGCCCAAAGCCGATTTTATAATGACCTTGAAGATTGGTTAAGTTCAGTAACCCAACTTTCTCGGGGCGGCGAAGGTGCTGGTGGCTCAGCTCCGGGTGCCTATGGAACCGCTCTTATGGAGCAAACAGCAGATGGCATTGACCGACTAGAGCGCACCCTCAAGCAATCGGGTGAGGATCGCATAACACTTAATAATACATTAGCCGATATTTCATCAGCCCTATCTGCTTTTGCAGATAGCCAACAGGCCAAAACGCAAGCGAATGACCTCGCCAACAAAGAGCTGGTTAGCGCCATCAGCAAACTGGCTCCTGAAGACAATGCTCAGCCTGCTACAATGGATGAGGCGGCAAAGAGCCACTTGCGCAATATTGATGTAGGCATCAAACGTTTGCTTGAAGAGCAGAGTCGTAGCCAAGAACATCTCACCGATGACCTCAGGTCCGAAATCAAACTCTTATCCCGCACAATGGCCGCTGGTCTTGATGCTCTCGATACCACTAAAAAGGAAGAGTGATGCGGGCTAGACGACGCAGTAACATCTCCAGCAATGGAGACACAAGTTGGCCAGGCTTTGTTGATGCCTTGTCCTCCTTGCTATTGGTTATAATCTTTCTCTTATCCATGTTCGTGCTGGGTCAATTTTTTCTTGGGCAAGCCCTATCGGGTCGTGATCAGGCCCTCGCCGAGTTACGAAGCCAAGTCAGTGACCTTGGCGGATTGCTTAAAATGGAGCGTAGTGCCAATGCCAGTCTGAGAGGAGCTGTTGGGCAACTCTCTTCCAGTTTACAAAACATGACAGCAAGCAAAGATGCCCTAGAGCATGAGGCAAAATCTCTCATCACCAAACTACAAAATCACCAAGAACAACTAGCCTCTTTAGAAAAAGCTAAATCCGAAACAGATAAAACGCTCAGCGATTATATAGACCGCTACGGTGTTGCGACGGCGGCACTTAATGAAGAACTGGCTATATCTGACGCAGCCCGAGCAGAGGTTGCGCGCCTTCAAAGCGATATTTCATCTCTAAAGCAGCAGTTGTCTCGGCTAGAATATGCCCTAGAAGCCAGTGAAAGCCGCGACAAGCGCCAACAGGCCGTTATTGTTAACCTCGGTAGCCGCTTAAACGCGGCGCTAGCTAGCAAAGTAGAAGAACTGGCGGGATACCGCAGTGACTTTTTTGCCCGTCTCAAAAATGTTTTGTCTGGTCGCAGTGGCATTCGCATTGAAGGCGATCGTTTTGTCTTTGCCAGCGAATTGCTCTTTTCGTCTGCAAGTGCAGAGCTTGGACCTGAAGGTCGCGTGGAACTACGCAAGCTCGCAGAAACCCTCTTAGAGATCAGCCGCGAAATTCCACCCAACGTAAAATGGATCCTGCGCATAGATGGCCACACCGACCGCCGACCTATTTCAAACGCTAAATTTAAAAATAATTGGGAATTATCAGCCGGTCGCGCAATCTCAGTTGTGGAATTTTTAATAATCGCAGGCGTGCCAGCTAACCGTCTTGCAGCCACGGGCTTTGGTCAACATCAGCCGCTAGACATGAACAATAATAAAAAAGCTTACGCGCGTAATCGCCGTATTGAAATGCGCCTGACAGATGGATAATTATATGCTATGGTTGCACCCGAACAATGGAGGCTATCATGACATATAAAACACTTATTATTTCTTCAGTTGCTATTCTGTCCCTTGCTGCCTGTGATAGTGGGGATAAAAAAGACGACAACATGATCAAGAAAGAGGACGCCAGTGCTGCCTCGGGTGCTGTTGGCTCTGTGGTCGAAAAAGTTAAAGAGATGGTCACGTTGGACACAAGCAGCGTGGACGCTTTTAAATCCAGTTTGTCATCCATGAAAGATAGCTTGTCAGACGAAGACAAAGGCAAGCTCACATCAGCTCTTGGCAATCTTGCAAAAAAAGCTGCAACAGAAAAATCTGAAGGCGGCGCCATGGACATGGCCAAAAGCATGGCATCTGGCGGCTCGGCAGAAGATCAGATATATAACAGCTTTAAAGACAAGCTCAGCGGCATGAATTTTGACGACCTCATTGGGTACGCTGGGTAATCTCTGCCAAAGACATTCATAAAGATAGTCTTTGTCTAACCACTATTGAATAGCTGATCACAGCTCTAGAGTGTGTGGTCGGCTTATTCTGCTGTTATTCTGCGGCTTCCTCAGCGTCAGAAGTTACTGGATTATCACCAAACTGCAAATCGGCTAGCTTTTTATAGAGTCCACCTTTGGCGACAAGCTCTTGGTGTGTGCCCTGATCAACAATTTTACCTTTATCCATCACAATGATGCGGTCAGCCTTTTTAACCGTTGCCAGCCTGTGGGCTATCACAATAGTGGTCCTACCCGTCATTAAAGCCTCTAACGCTTGTTGCACTTGACGTTCGCTAACAGCGTCCAAAGCACTCGTGGCTTCGTCGAGCAATAGTATTGGTGCATTACGTAGAATAGCTCTAGCAATAGCTAATCGTTGCCGCTGTCCGCCGGAGAGCCTTACGCCCCGCTCACCAAGGAATGTATCAAATCCTTCGGGAGAATCTTCAATAAAGTCTAGTGCTGCTGCTGCCTTAGCGGCCTCGCGCACTTCTTCGTCTGTTGCGTCACTGCGACCATAACGAATATTTTCCCGCACAGTGTCGGCAAAGATGATTGTATCTTGTGGCACAAAGGCAATATGACGTCGAAAATCTTCAGGAGCAACTTCACTAAGCTCAAACCCGTCAATATGGATCGAACCGGACTGCGGATCATAAAATCTCAGCAGCATCTGTAAAACCGTTGACTTACCGGCACCAGAAGGACCAACGAGTGCCACGGTCTCTCCCGCTTTAACGTCAATATTAAAATGGTCAAGCGCTGCAACATCTTTGCGGGTCGGATAGGAGAACATGACATCAGCAAAGCGAATGTTGGCAACAACATTAGACGGCACAGGCACAGGGTTTTTAGGCGCTCTGATTATAGGTGTAACCGACAGTAGCTCTGCCAAGCGCCCACTGGCACCCGCTGCGCGCATTAGGTCGCCATACATTTCACTAAGCGCGCCATAAGCACCGGCAACAAAGATAGCCATAAGAATAAATTCAAAGATAGCACCACCAGACATACTGCCCTCAGCCACACCTACAGCGCCTTGATACATAACAAAGGAGATACTGCCAAAAATCAGGGCAATCACAACCGCCGTTAAAATAGAACGCGCCATGATCCTGCGTTTGGCAACTTTAAAAGCATCCTCGACCCGGTCCCTGAAGCGATTTACTTCGCCTATTTCTTGGGTGAAGGCTTGCACAACATTAAGGGCGGACAGTGTTTCACTGGCTTGGGCTCCAACATCTGCGACCCGATCTTGCGAAGAGCGTGATAAATTTCTCACTCTGCGACCTATGAAAATAATAGATACTAAAATTACAGGGATTACAGCTGCAATATAGGCCATCAATTTTGGAGACATATGTGCAAGCATAATGGTGCCACCGATAGCAATGATCATATTCCTGAGCCAAATAGACAGCGACGACCCCACTATGGACTGCACTAGCGTTGTATCCGCAGTCAAACGAGAAACAATTTCGCCAGGTCGATTCTCTTCAAAATATTCGGGACTCATGGATACGAGACGCGCATAAACGGCGGTACGGATATCCGCCACCACCCGCTCGCCTATCCATGTTATAAAATAAAAGCGGCCTGAAGTTGATAGCGCCAAAACAATAACAATGATGCCAAAATTATAAAATGAATCCTTTATTGTACTCGTATCAGTAACGCCAAAGCCAGAGTCCATCATCATTCTAAGGGCGTAAGGAATAGATAGAGTGATAGAAGCTGCAATCACCAAAAAGAATAAGGCCATAAACATTTGCAGTTTATAGGGGCGCATAAAGGACCACAGCGTCGTTAACTGATGCAACTTTCCTTTTGGTAATGACTTCAAATCAACAGGGGAATCGCTATTGCTCATATATTCTCTTCTTTTTTAATCAGCTTTTCTTTCATATAGACGTTCATATGGATATCAACAACAACCCAAGTAGATTTTATTCAAATAAACCCACTTTTAGCCATTTTTATCGTCTATTTTCAGAAAAGATCAAAAAAACTGCATCCAAGGCTTGCCAAATGTTAATTCTATGGGTATACGGCAGCTTCAATTTATGGAGAGCGACCATGAAAGCAGATATTCATCCCGATTACCACACCATTAAGGTTGTGATGACTGACGGGTCTACTTTTGAAACCAAATCTACTTGGGGTTCAGAAGGTGATACTATGACACTTGAGATTGATCCTAAAGCACATCCAGCTTGGACAGGTGGCACTGGCCGCTTGAACGACAGTGGTGGCCAAGTGGCTCGCTTCAACAAGCGTTTTGGTTCTTTTGCTCTTAAAAAATAAGCAGCATACGACCAGTTAGTTAGATGATATTTTTAAAGGCGTCCTTTGGGACGCCTTTTTTCTTTCCCCCTCTTGAAGCCAATAAAAGACTTCCTAAGTATAAGATGTTCGGTTGCTGCTAAGCGGGACTGAACGCTGAACCGTCTGGCCAATTTGGCAGACAAATTTAAATTAATCGCTCAATTTAGGAGGATTATACTATGCGTACTTTTGACTTATCACCCCTTATGAGAAGCTCTATTGGCTTCGATCACCTGAGTCGTTTGATGGATAGTGCCACCCACCGTGACACCACCACAGCCTTCCCCCCTTATAATATCGAAAAGCTCAGCGAAGATGCCTATCAGATATCTATAGCTGTTGCTGGCTTTTCCCAAGATGAACTAGATATAACCCTGACCGATGGTGTGCTGGTGGTTTCCGGCAACAGCCAAGAAGAAGACGCTGATGACACGCGCTTCATCCACCGCGGAATTGCAAAACGTAGCTTCGAACGCCGCTTCGAACTTGCAGATACCATCGAGGTGCTCGATGCCAGTTTTGATCACGGCATGCTTAAGATCGACCTCAAGCGTGTAGTTCCAGAGCATCTCCTGCCGCGATCCATTAAAATTAAGCAACAAAAAACTAAAGGCAGTAAAATAAAGCTTGAAGACAAAGCTGCTTAAATATTCCCAAACAAAATGGCCCGCTGATAAGCGGGCCATACTTTACCTAAACATCCAAACCTTAAGTGGCTTTGCCAAAAATGGCATCCGCAGCTGCGTGACTAGCACCCTTAGCGTCTTTTAAAATTTTTACCCGCTCAATCTCAGCCAGCAAACGTTCCATCCTCTCATCAAGCTCATGAATGGAATAGCTACTCAAGTCTTCTGTTTCTAAATCCTTGACGTGGTCACTTATCCGTCGTGGTAAATCATCATCCATTTCATTTCTCCCTTGCCGCGCATCATGCCATAAGGAACCCGATTGACCAAGCCCCTTTACAAAATGTATAGTAAAAGCCTAGGGTTAGCCTAAATATACATAAAGGACATGACCATGAAAGCTGTAGAAATATCATCATTTGGAGCTGCCGATGTGCTTCAAATTGCTGAGATTGAAACTCTAAAACCCCTCGCTGACAATGAAATTTTAATCAATGTTAAGGCAGCGGGCATCAATCGACCCGATGTTATCCAGCGCCTTGGCATGTACCCACCACCGCCTGGGGCATCTCCCATTCCAGGACTAGAAGTTGCTGGCATTGTCAAAGCTACGGGCAAAAAGGTCAGCGCATGGTCCGTTGGTGATAAAGTCTGTGCCCTCGTAACGGGCGGCGGGTATGCGCAAGAGTGCATAGCCCCTGAAGAAACCTGCCTACCCATCCCTGAAGGGTTTGATTTTATTCAGGCAGCAGCTTTACCTGAAACATTTTTCACGGTTTGGTCTAATGTTTTTGATCGCGGTAGCCTAAAAGCTGGTGAAAGTTTGCTCGTACATGGTGGAAGCTCTGGCATTGGCTCTGTT
>CBFDBT010000151.1:0-6983 GCA_965603115.1 uncultured Alphaproteobacteria bacterium | reverse complement strand
AACCTCCTCGTTGCTGATGAGCGTGCCATTCGGCCCGTGCCAAGCACATAATATGGCTGTCTCAACGCCAGCATCGTCCATTGCTTTGAGAGTAGTTTCAACTGTGGGGATGACGGTTTCACCCGTGCGCCCAGTCCAGCGCAGCACAGTTTCCATCCATGGCTCGCTCGCCATGCGCGGCGTCATAATTTGCGCCCATACGTCTATTATAGCCATAGCCCACTCCCCATATCCACGATTTCTATAAAAGAGTAATCGCGATATCAGCAGGGAGCAAGCTCTATATAGTTTGGAATTATGCGCTAAAGCTTGCCGCCAATTTTAAGCGCTCGCCCTCAAGCTCTTGTGGAAGCTTGTCGCCAAATATCTCAAAATAGTCTTTGATCTCGGCAGCTTCAGCAAGACCCGCTAATGCGTCCACTTTATTAATCTTGTCAAAGGTGGCTTCATCAAAATCTAACTGATCCCAGTTCATGTCGCCATAATTAGGATAGAGTCCAAAGGCACCATCACTTGTGCCTACATTTCCGTTAACGCGGTCAACAACCCACTTCATGACACGCATATTCTGACCAAAGCCAGGCCACATGAAGCTGCCATCTTCGTCTTTGCGGAACCAATTAACCCGAAAGACTTTAGGCATTTCTGGTAGTTTATCCTCAAAAGACAGCCAATGCGACCAATAATCGGCCATATTATAACCAGCAAAAGGTAACATCGCCATTGGATCACGGCGGATTGCGGCTTGATTTTCAGCAGCGGCAGTGGCCTCAGAGCCCATAGTCGCGGCCATAAAGACACCCTGCTTCCAATCCCGTGCTTCATAAACAAGAGGGAAAGTTTTCGACAGGCGTCCGCCAAAAATAAAGGCTGAGATCGGCACACCTTGTGGCTCATCCCATGCTGGGTCGATACTAGGGCACTGGTCAGCGGGTACGGTAAAGCGCGCATTCGGATGGGCTGCATTGCGACCGCAATCTGGAGTCCAATCTTCCCCCTGCCAATCAATTAGATGGGCTGGCGCTTCCTTGGTCAAACCCTCCCACCAAACATCGCCGTCATCAGTCAATGCAACATTGGTAAAGATGCAATTTTTGGATAGACTTGCAAGCGCTGCCGGATTGGATTGCTTGGATGTACCAGGGGCAACACCAAAGAAACCAGCCTCAGGGTTAATTGCATAGAGCCTGCCGTCTTTACCGGGTTTAATCCAAGCAATATCGTCGCCAATAGTGTGTACTTTCCAGTCTTTCATGCCCTCGGGCGGGATAACCATTGCAAGGTTGGTTTTACCACACGCCGATGGGAAAGCTGCCGCGACATAGGTTTTTTCCCCTTGAGGCGATTCGAGACCCAAGATAAGCATATGCTCTGCAAGCCAACCTTCATCGCGCGCCATAGAGGACGCAATACGCAGCGCAAAACATTTTTTACCCAAAAGCGCATTGCCGCCGTAACCGCTACCATAGGACCAGATACTGCGATCATCTGGGAAATGCACAATATATTTATTTTCCGCGTTGCAAGGCCACATGACATCCTCTTGACCATCAGCGAGCGGCGCACCCACAGAGTGCAGACAAGGAACAAAATTTCCATCACCCAAAACATCGAGCGCTGCTTTGCCCATGCGGGTCATTATGCGCATTGAGACAGCTGCATAAGCAGAATCTGTAATTTGCACACCAATATGTGCAATGTCAGAGCCAAGCGGCCCCATAGAGAAAGGCACCACATACAGAGTGCGCCCTTTCATGCAGCCCGCAAAAAGATCTGTGAGCATCGCTTTCATTTCAGCAGGCTCGCGCCAATTGTTGGTAGGTCCAGCATCACTTTCATTTTGCGAACAAATAAAGGTGCGGTCTTCAACACGCGCTACATCGCGAGGGTCTGAGCGACACAGATAAGAATTTTCTTTTTTCTCAGGATTTAGAGGAATGAAGGTACCCGCTTGAACCAACTCACCACATAGGCGGTCGTATTCTTCTTGCGAGCCATCGCACCAATAAACAGTATCTGGCGTACAGAGTTTTGAAATCTCATCAACCCACGCAAGTAGGTTTTGGTTGCTCGTCAATTTGGAAGATTGCACAATAAATAATCCTGTATAATAATGTAAGACCGTCATAAAGAAATTATGATTGATGGGTAGCTATCATCAAAACGAGACCCGTTTATAAAGCCTCAAATCTGATAAAACAACCATCCAAATGGATAAATATCACTCAGATACCTCTTATCCTTTTCATCTATATATCTACGGTGCAGTTAACGCCTTACTCTGCCTAATGAATTGAGGTCTAAGCTGGCAAGTTAAAATGAGAAAATACAGCTATGGCAAACTTTTAGTGCCTGTCTAATTGTATTTTGAGAAAATCATGCTAGTCTTCAGTCAATATTGCTAAATGATTTAATTTTGGTTTCGAATGTGGTAAAAATCATTTCGCTCAATTAAAGTATTTTTTATATATTATTGTGTTTGTGAATAATCCGTATTGAAGATGGAGTTCTCGTTGAAATTATTTTCTAGAAAACCAAAAAAGCCACCTGTGGCTAAAAAGTCAACCACGAGCAAAGAGCGTCTGGGTAAGCTAAAATTTACTGACTTACCAGATGAGAAAGCTAAAAGTGCGGCTCAAACCATTCTTGTAGAAAAACCTGTCATTGATGGGCAAAATACTGGCTTGTCTGGATGTTTGATCCCCCGTGATCGCAAGGTTCAAAAGATAAAATTTCAAACACTTGCCTCAGACAGACCCAACAAAAAAGGCGGCCGCAATAAAGAGTTTGAAAAAGCTCAATTGACTTTGAGGACCGTTTTCGCTCCCAGCGCCCCCGTGTTGGATATCAATCATTTCGCTGGGCGTGTTAAAGAAATATCACGCGCCGTCTCTGCGCTCGAAAATGAACGTATGCATTTAATTATCCATGGAAAGCGCGGGCTTGGAAAAACGTCTTTTTCTAATACCCTATGCGGAATAGCTCGAGAGGCTGGTTATATTGTCTGCAATACGGCTTCTAGCCAGCATTCTACTTTCAGTGAAATATTCAGAGTTTTCTTGAAGGAAATACCGCTATTATATGATCAAAATTTTGTCACGGATCATGGTATAGATACGAGACAAGAGGGGTTTGACAGATTATTACCTGAAGGAGATTTCTCTCCAAAAGATCTTACAAAAATACTCTTGAGACTAGCGACCACTCGGATTTTATTTGTAATTGATGAATTTGACCGCAACCAGAACCCTGACTTTAAAGAAGCTATCCTTGAGACCATAAAGAATTTTTCTGATGGATGTGTGCGAGCAAGCCTTATTTTAATTGGAGCAACCGATACAGTCGATGAGCTGATCGGAGTGAACGAATCTGTGCGCCGTAATATTTCAGGTATTCCCATAAAAGTATTCACTGACTCTGAAAGCAGCGAGCTATTTGATATTGGCGAGGAAGCTTCAAAGGTAGTTTTCCCTGAAAATATTCGCACAGATATATCTAACCTAGCGCGCAATATTCCACATTGCATGAGATTGTTATGCCTACATTCAGCCCAAGCTGCCCTGATGCAGGAGCGGTGGATTGTTACTGATAAAGATATGGCGCAAGCTATCTCGCTCTCCATCATGGATTCGCAGGCGCTGCTTGATTCAGACTTATTAGAAATAACACATAGCAAAAAATCGAACCAATTTGAAACATTCCTCTACAGCCTTGCTAGGAGTGAATGTAATGAAAATAGTGAGTTTTATGCTGAACAAGCCGCTAAAGTGTTTCGTAAGCAAAGTGATGAGGCTGTGACTGCGCTATCTATCGGTAGCAGAATGGCCATGCTCTGCAAAACAACACCGCCAATTCTGACGAAAAGAGAGCATCAGCATAAAGTGTTGTATAAATTTGCTGACCCAACATTCGGGTTTTATTTGCGCCTTATACAATCCTATGGCAAAATTCTTGCTCAAAAATGAGGTTAGATTTATTCTTCGCCATGGGTATCAGCGATGCCATCACGACGGATAATGAAGATATAAATGTATAAAATGGTGACGGCAATCAGCACAAAAGCCACTATGGGATAGCCTTTGTTTCCAAAATAATTAGTAAAGGCACAGCCAAGAGACGGCCAAAAATATCCTGTGAAATTTTGCTCTTGCTTATTGTTATAATGAAAATACAAAACCACTATAACAATAAAACCTAAAACCGAGATATAATCATATATAGTACTCATAGTAGCCTCTTTTTAAATGTGCTAATTGTGGAAAATCAGTTTACCTATTGAGCATTTAGCGTTCGCCAATAGATTATTCTTGGTTCCAAGATACATCCTGATTTCTAAATTTTTTACTAAACAGCATACGGAGCATATAGCCTACGCGAAAAAAGCGAATAGTTGCAAGGGCCATAATTGCCTTTATTTTTGGACGAAAGCCTTGCAGGCGGCTTGACGCAATAACTTTAAAAGAATGGATTGGTATCGACGCTAATACAAGAAAGGTTCGCCATACCCATAAAGGCAAAGCAAATGATTCACCCTTTAATTCTGAAAAATCATGTCTTGTGTGCCGTGCCCACTTATCAAATATTTCCTTAAATGTCTCTCTGGCTGGATGATAAATAATCATGTCTGGACAGTATGAAAAATTAAATCCCTTACTAAGCGCTTGTGCTCCCCATGCTCTATCTTCAGAGACGTCAATGCCAGGGAAAAGTCCAACCTGATCAAAAGTTACCCTGCTTGTGGCAAGATTACAAGTTACTGAAAACCCTTTTTTATTAATATAGGTTTCCTGTTGGAAAGCAAAAACATTTTCATAGGCCTCGATAGAGTGCATGTTGTCGCTGCCACTATTTGCTATCTTTACATCCCCACCTAATATTGCAGCTTCATTAGATCCCAAAATAGCAACCCCACTTCTAACCCAATCTGAATCAGCTATACAATCAGTATCAATAAAAAATAAAAATTCGCTCTTAGACCTACCAACGCCGGCATTCCTTGCAGGTCCAGGGCCCGGTATAAATTCCTCCATCACTACCAAATTCTTAAAAACATCGTTTTTAATTTCTGGCAATTTTTTACTGCCATTATCAACAATAATTATTTCTATTTTATCAAGTGGATAACTTTGTTGCTTCAATGAAGCCACGCATTTTTCAAGAGCGTCGTTTTGATTATAATGTGGCATTATTATGCTCACATTGGGATACATTGCCATTTAAACTACTCCTGTATGTATTTTCCTAGATTAGAGATTTATTTATAGCTTGATCTAATGTAATAGATAAGGGAGTTTTGTCTATAAGTTTTGGGTTATGATATAGTATGTATATGTTATTTTGATATTAGACGTATCACAATGTGTAATATACCTAAGGGTGCAGCTAAATGGTTAAGAAACAAGTTAAATCTAAATCTACAACAAAGGTTAAGGGCGGTTCGTCAGATGCTGTTTCTATGAAGATGCAAACAGATGATTTGGTGAGTGCTCTAGGAGGTTCCAAGCCATATTCGGCAGGGTTGATTGAATTTTTCTTACGGGCTTTTGATGTTCTAGCTATTTCAATGGCCTCTATTGTTAGTTTTATTGTCTATACTGACCGGATTGAAGATGGCGTATCTGCGGCTTATATGAATGTGACGGGCATATCTCTTATAGTTTCTAGTCTGACTATTGGCATAGTCGGCGGATATGATTCTCAAGTATATTTCAATCTAAGATCATCACTCAAATCTGCCTTCTTAGGATGGTCTATTACGATAGCATTCCTTCTTGTTGCTGGATTTTCTTTTAAAGTTACTGACATATTTTCTCGGCTATGGGTCGGAAACTGGGTTATAACTGCTATTATCTTAATCATGTTCTTTCGCGCCACTATATGGATTATCGCACGTAAATTACGGACAAATAAGACGTTTGATTCTCGCGCGGTCATTGTCGGCGCTGGCAGTCAAGGGCAAGAGCTGAATAAATACATAAGTAACAATAAATTTTTGACAATTTCCGTTATTGGCTTTGCTGATGATCGATCAGATCGTGTCCCGAAACAAGTAGATGGTATTCCCGTAATAGGTGGCATGGATGAATTGGTAAAACTTATTAGGGCTGGTGTGGTTGATCAAGTTTTGGTCTCTCTACCATGGTCGGCGAAAGAGCGACTTCGCCAAATTGTTGACTGCCTGGCTGAAAATCCTATCAAAATTCGCTTAGCGCCGGACTTAGCTGGCTTTGAATATCTTAATAGAGAGTTCACGTCTTTAGGTGGCCTGCCCGTGATGAACTTATTTGATCGACCCTTGTCAGGCATTGATTCTTTCATAAAAGCAATGGAAGACTATATTTTTGGCACCATAGCTTTCATTATAGCCCTTCCTGTGATGCTTATTGTCGCTATAGCAGTGAAACTCGATAGCAAAGGCCCAATCTTTTTTATGCAAGACAGAGAGGGCTTTAATAATAACACCTTCAAAGTATGGAAATTTCGTTCGATGAACGTCACGGAAGGTGACGAAATTACGCAGGCTTCACTCGGTGACAAACGCATTACAAAGGTTGGTGCATTTCTGCGAAAAACCAGTCTCGATGAATTACCCCAGCTTTTGAATGTGCTAACCGGTGATATGTCCCTCGTTGGCCCTCGACCCCATGCCCCCTCGACCAAAGCTGGCGGGATTCGGTTTAAAGAGGCTGTATCACGCTATGCAGCGCGACACCGTGTTAAACCCGGTATTACAGGGTGGGCGCAGGTTAACGGGTGGCGAGGTGAAACCGATACCGTTGAAAAACTTGAGCAACGATTGCACCATGACCTTTATTATATTGATCACTGGAGCTTGGGACTTGACCTGCAAATTTTGACAAAAACGGCCTTTGTCGCATGGTCTCAAAAAGCAGCATATTAAGGATAATGGGCATGTCAAAGGCGGATGAAGCAACAAACACTTCAGATGGCGGTGAAACTGCTATCATATTGGTGAATTGGAA
>CBFDBT010000150.1:0-7015 GCA_965603115.1 uncultured Alphaproteobacteria bacterium | reverse complement strand
GTAGTAGCCGTGAAATGATCAAGTCTTTGTTTGTAGCTGGAGTTGATGTGTTTCGCTTGAATATGAGCCACGGGGATTATGCGGACAAAGAAAATCTGATAAAAAATATTCGTGCTGTTGAAAAAGAGTTTGACCACCCCATCGCAATTATGGCTGACTTACAAGGTCCTAAGCTGAGGATAGCAACCTTTAAAAAAGGCCCTGTTGATCTTAAGGTTGGCGCTAAATTCACGCTTTATCTCGGCACTGAACCTGGTGATATAAAACGGGTTGGTATGCCCCATAAGGAAATCTTTGCAGCTCTTGAAGTTGGCACTGATGTGCTCTTAAATGACGGCAAGGTTCGTCTGCGTGTTGATAAGCTGTCTAGTGATCAAGCGAACTGCACGGTTATGGTTGGCGGTGAGCTTAATGACCGCAAGGGTGTAAATATCCCGCGTGTCACATTGCCCCTTGCCGCATTAACAGCCAAAGACCGCAAGGATTTGTCGTTTGCGGTCAGTAAAGGCGTTGACTGGATTGCTCTAAGTTTTGTGCAACGCGCAGCTGATGTAGCCGAAGCACGCCGACTTATTGGCGGTAAAGCGTCGGTGATGGCAAAGATTGAGAAACCAGCCGCGGTTGAAAATCTGGATGAAATCATTGAACTTGCTGATGGTGTTATGGTTGCGCGCGGTGATTTGGGCGTTGAAGAAGCGGTTGAGAATGTTCCCGGCATCCAAAAGCAAATTATCAAAGCAGCCCGAAGGGAAGGCAAGCCAGTTGTTGTTGCAACGCAAATGCTCGAATCTATGATTTATGCGCCTGTGCCGACACGGGCTGAAGTGTCTGACGTGGCAACAGCTGTTGGAGATATGGCGGATGCGGTTATGTTGTCGGCTGAGTCTGCAATGGGAGACTATCCTGTAGAAGCTGTTAGTGTTATGGACCGCGTGGCTGCGCGGGTTGAAGATGACTTTGACTATGTTATGACAGCAACCGATATTGAAAATGCTTCTTATTTTTCAACAGAAGATGCCATTTCGTCCTCAGCTCGTTTGGTGGGGGGTGCCCTTGGTGCCAAGGCCATTGTTACTTTTACAACATCTGGTGCCACTGCGCGGCGGGCAGCCCGTGAGCGCCCGAAGCCGCCTATTTTGGTGCTTACTCCTTCATTTAAAGTCGCTCGCAAAATGGCGATGGTATGGGGAACGCACACGGTAAAAACCAAGGATGTTATAAACTTTGAAGAAATGATTGGTAAATCCAAACGCATGGCGATCCGTCATGGATTTGCTGTGGCTGGTGACAGGCTTGTGGTAACGGCTGGGGTGCCCTTTGGCACACCCGGCGCTACTAACGTGCTTCACATCGCTTTTGTCACAGATAAGGAATTTGAAGGCTCTACAGAAGATTGAGGGCTTTAAGGTCTTTAGCCAGATTGTCATAGCCTGTAAAAATATGGCCTTTTATGCCAAATTTGGCCGCAGCGTGGATATTTTCGGCGCGGTCGTCAATGAAGAGAGTTTGCTCAGGTATGATGTTAAAGCGCTTGATAGCCAGTTCATAAATCTCTGGTGCGGGCTTTACAATACCTTCACGACCAGAAACCAACACATCTTTGAAATGGGATGCAAAGGGATAGTCTCGCTCAAACTCGGGATATTTTTCGGCTGAATAATTGGTGATGGCGAACATTGGAATATTTTGCATTTTCAGTTTTTGCATCAATTCCTGCATGCCATCTATGACCTCGCCAATAGTCTCTGCCCACCTTGTGTCAAAAGCCGCTATTTCGTCCGCGTAATCAGGATACTGCGCTGTGAGGTTTTTAATGCCCTCTTGCATTGATAGACCGGCATCATGGTGTGTGTGCCAATCAAGGGTCACTACCTCACGGCAGAACCAATCAAGTTCTTGTTGGTCGGGGATGAGCTTTTTGTAAAGATTTTTTGGGTCCCAGCTAATGAGGACATTACCTATATCAAAAATAATAGCGCTAATGGGTACCATAGCAAAAATTCCCTGAATTGGCTTACAAACACAAAAACCGCGCTACCGTTAAGGAGCGCGGTTTTCGGTAATCAATAATATTTTTTAGCCCTGGCGTGCTTTAAAGCGACGCTGAGTTTTGTTGATCACATAAACACGGCCTTTGCGGCGGATCACACGACAGTCGCGGTGACGGTTTTTTAGTGACTTCAGGCTGTTACGTACTTTCATGGATCGTCTCACTTTCAATTCTATACTCTTGAGCGCCCTATTGGTCGCTTGAGAGAATCACGCTACTTTTCGCAATTCTCGAATCTCTTGGCGGCGATACATAAGGGGGTCAGGCCTATATGTCAACAGATTCTAATGGATTATAAATATAATTTATTCCAAAAAAGCAGAGGCGGCCCACCGCTGGTTGGGGCCGTCTCTTTTTCACCACTAGATGGCGGTGACTTTATACTAATGCCATACAGACATCAGCAAGAGGATTATAGCACATAAATGATAGTTGGTCGAATGCTTGATTGTTATTGACCTATGGTTTTTGGAAGGTTAGGCAATGTAAAACCACACAAGGAGACTGTTATGTTGATCACCAATAATTTTGATAGCGGCAATATAGAAATTGTTAACGCAAGTGATCCGTCAGATATTCGGTTGAAGATTCAACACGATACCCTTTCTGACTTTTATCAATGGTTTCACTTTAGGCTGAGTGGTGTGCAAGATACCCTTTGCAAGCTTACGATCGAAAATGCAGCAGGGGCTGCCTACGCTGAAGGTTGGGATAATTATAGCGTTTGTGTATCTGACGATCGTGAGAATTGGCATCGACTCGATACCGAGTATAAAGACGGTGCTTTAAGCTGGGAAATAACGCCTGACATAGACTCACTGTATTTCGCTTATTTTGCACCCTATTCGATGGAGCAGCATCTTGATTTGATCGCCATGGCGAGTTCATCGCCGTTGGTCACAAGCTCTGTTCTCGGCCATACGCTTGATGGTCAAGCAATGGACTTGCTAGAGCTTGGCACTGGCAAAAAGGCTATTTGGTTAATAGCGCGACAGCACCCCGGCGAGACAATGGCGGAATACTGGATGGAAGGGGCAATTGAACGTTTGCTTGATATGGATGATGCTGTGTCGCGTGGGCTGCTTGGCAAAGCGACGATTTATATTGTGCCGAACATGAACCCTGATGGCTCAAGGCGCGGCCATCTGCGCACCAATGCAGCGGGTATCAATCTTAACAGGGCATGGGCCGAACCTTCGATGGAGACGAGCCCAGAAGTGTACTTGGTACGGAAAAAAATGCTGGAAACGGGTGTCGATATTCATATGGATGTTCACGGTGACGAAGCCCTGCCTTATAATTTTATTGCAGGGTTTGAGGGTATTCCGTCTTTAACAAAAGACCAGCTTAAGCGTTTGCATGACTTTACGGGTATTCTTGAGCGTATTTGCCCTGATTTTCAAACGAAAATTGGCTATGATGTTGACCCGCCAAAATCATCAGATCTCAAAAAATGCACGGATTACGTTGCTGAAACCTTTGGCTGTCTGGCTATGACATTGGAGATGCCTTTCAAGGATAATGACGACCTTCCAGACCTTGAATATGGCTGGTCTCCAGAGCGAAGTCGTAATTTAGGGCGGGCATGTATTGATGCTATATATCAAAGCCTGAATGACTAGGCGAACCAATGTCGTGTTCGGTTAGTAAAAGCGACCAGTGAGAGCATGACGGGTACTTCAACCAAGACACCAACCACGGTGGCCAGTGCTGCGCCAGAGTGCAGTCCAAAAAGTGATATTGCGACCGCGACAGCCAGTTCAAAGAAGTTGGACGTGCCAATGATGCAGGCTGGTCCTGCAATATTATGCTTTAGTTTCATAAATTTGGCGGCTGCATAAGCGATAGCAAAAATGCCATATGTCTGGATTGTAAGCGGTATGGCGATGAGCAAAATAGTTTGAGGTTGCGCAATAATTGTTTCTGCCTGCAAAGCGAATAAAAGCACCACTGTTGCTAATAGCCCAACCATCGACCAAGGTTTAAGCTTGGCAATAAAGGCATCTATACGCTCGCCGTCGCCTTTTCTCTCCAGTTTCTTGCGTGTGATGATGCCGGCCAGTAGGGGCAATAATACATAAAGCACAACAGATATAAGAAGTGTCTCCCATGGCACTTCAATATCGCTGACGCCAAGTAAAAAGGCAGCAATAGGCGCAAAAGCAAAGATCATGATAAGATCATTAATAGAGACTTGCACCAGTGTATAATTAGGGTCACCTTTTATAAGCTGGCTCCAAACAAAGACCATAGCCGTACAAGGCGCTACACCAAGCAAGATCATGCCAGCGATATATTCACTCGCGGACTGAGGATCGACCATATCAGCAAACACTATTTTAAAGAATAACCAACCAAGAGCCGCCATAGTGAAGGGCTTTATGAGCCAATTAACAACTAGGGTTAAGATTAGGCCATTAGGGCTTTTTCCAACGTCCTTGACGGCTGTGAAGTCGATCTGGACCATCATAGGGTAAATCATAACCCAAATAAGGGCCGCGACAACGAAATTTACATTAGCAAACTCCATGCCTGCGATTTGCATAAAGACATCTGGTAACAGGTTACCAAAGCTAACACCTGCAATAATACAAAGCCCGACCCACAGGGATAAATACCGCTCAAAAATACCCATTAATTTTTATCCTTATTCTGCTAATGCCTGCATGGCTTTTTCAAGCGATGTAGCGTCTAATCTATCAAGTGGTAATTTTATAAAGTCAGCAATGCGTTGTTTTATTGCTTGGTATGTAGCCTCAAATGCGAGTGCAGCCTCTTTGCTGT
Source organism: uncultured Alphaproteobacteria bacterium (assembly GCA_965603115.1). GTDB lineage: Bacteria > Pseudomonadota > Alphaproteobacteria > Sphingomonadales > Kordiimonadaceae > CBFDBT01. Next base: position 2,181 of record CBFDBT010000150.1, on the reverse strand, counting down.
CAGGGATATGAGCAGGGTCATCAAACCCCCAATGTATTTTTATGGGCGCTCCAGGCCAGACGGGGCAGCTTTCATTTGCTGCGTTACCGCATACGGTAATAACGATATCAATTTTGGGGGCGCCTGCTTTTGTGAATTCATCCCAGCTTTTAGAGCGTAAACTTGAGACATCATGGCCCTTATCTTTTAATAAGGCGATTGCGTGAGGATTTACAGCGCCTACAGGTTTGCTGCCTGCACTGAAGGCATGAATATTTTCATCACCCATATCATTTAAAAGAACTTCAAACAGTATGGAACGGGCCGAGTTTCCCGTGCATAAAACAAGAATATTCATTAACAACCATCCTTAACATTTAGCTTTGTTAAGAATTGAATAGTTGTGGAACATTCAAAGTGCAAGATAATTTTTATGACTATTCTGCGTCAGGGAATAGAGCATTCAGCTTTTTTACCGCTGCAAGATATTTTGGCGCAGTTTTAGAATCTACTTTAACTTGATTCATCAAGTTCACGAAAGCTTTTGGGTCATTAAGTTTTAAAATTTCACGCACTTCCGACAGGGTCAATCCAGAGTATATAGCTATAGTGCTTTCAAGGAATGGCCTGCTGCCGCGTTCTGCCATTTCAAGGACCAGCTTATGATTTAAACGGTTTTGAACTTTAAGGTCTGTGACAAATCCATGAATTTGCTGTGGAGTGGAGGAACTCACCTTTGTCCAAAGCGAATCGAGAGAACCGGTCTTGGTTACTTTCTTTGCAACGCTGTCATCAACGGCATATTTTTCGACCATTTCTTGGCGGCAGTTTTCTGAGACCATATCAATAATCATATTTACCACATTGAGAGGTAGGTCACCGCGCTGGCTCAAGAAGTCCATTAAGCTCTTGTGGGTTGGAAAGCGCTCAACTACTTTTGAAAATGTTTCATCTTTAAGCCTAATGTCGTCGTTGCGAACAACATAGGTGACCGCAGGTTCTTCAGCGTGGGTTACTATCGCATGTGCTAGGTCAGGGCTCAAATCATTACGTCGCGCCAAAGTTATATGAGCATTATCATGTAGTTTGGGTAATAAATTAATAAGCTGTTCATCACTAAGCGCTTGTGTGTGCTCAAGAAATGGTGATGAGACATTTTCAACATCGCAAGCAATTTTTTCAGCGAGATCAGTTGGTAAGTCAGGGCTTACGCGTAATTCAAATGCTAAAACTTCACGAACCTGTTGACTGATATCAGACGCAAGTTTACGGGCAACGGTTAATACCGCTTCTCGGTCTTCGGATTTATTGTCAGCTGTCAGAAATTTTCCAACACGCTTGGCCAAAATTATCCGCTCCATATCCTTTGGATTAGAAATAGGCATGGACCATCACCTCGAGTACTATATAACTATGCAAAACACTTACCCCACCAGTATAATTAGGTATAAAAACTTAAGTAAATTAAATAATGCAAACACTTATATCCAAATTATAATAAGATTTCTTTAAAAAATCTGTTCAATATGTCTCAAATTTTATCTATATAGCTCATATGATATCAGTTGAAGGATAACTTCAACCATTATTTGCAAAATATGATCATTTTTATCATATTATTTTATAGCTAATTATAAACTTCTTGACGAGAAGATGCTTTGTCGCAACACTTTTTTTAAAGTGTTTATGGGTAATTTTTTAGAGTATGGAAAAATCATGAAAGTTAAATTTATGGGTAAAGCCTTGCTGGCAAGTGTTGCAATGTTAGCGCTATCATCTTGTGATCAAAAGGCAGACGAAGCGAAGCAGGATGGTGCAGATGTGCAGGGGGCGGAAACTCTATCGGGAGAGGCCTTGCTGCAAAGTTTTAGCACGATGGCACTAAATTGCATTCATAAAGAATATCCTAACAATATATCGCATTATTTAACATCAGATGCCGATGTGAAAAGTCCAAGCGCCATGCACCCCATTTTTTATGGTTGCCTTGATTGGCACTCTGCGGTGCATGGACACTGGATGCTACTGCGTTTGCTCGCGCTTAACCCTGACATGCAAGGTAGTGATGCAGTCATTGCAGCGCTCGACAAAAGCTTTTCTCCAGAAAATGGCATCATTGAAGCCGCGTATTTTGATGAGAGAAAGCGTTATGAACGCCCCTATGGCTGGGCGTGGCTCTTGCAGCTTTCCACCGAGCTTAGA
>CBFDBT010000149.1:0-7019 GCA_965603115.1 uncultured Alphaproteobacteria bacterium | reverse complement strand
GGATGGGTTAAATCATTGCCGGATGCGATAAAGGTGATGTAGGCACCGCGCTTGGCATTCTCGCCTCTAAAGCCTGTGGATGCGTCAAAACGCGTGCCCTTAGACTGTGATATATTATAGGCAATGCCATCTGTTGTGCCGATGACTTTAAGGCGCTCGTCAAAAGCTTTATCAGAAAGGTTGCGTAAGGCAGAATAATCGTCGATGACGTAGATGGCGCGACCATGTGTACCGAGCACCAAGTCGCTCTCGCGGGCTTGAATAGCCATGTCCATTACGGATACTGTCGGCACACCGGCGGTCCATTTAGTCCAATTCTTGCCGCCACTGGTGGAAACAAAAAGACCAAATTCAGTGCCAAGGAATAAGAGATTTGGGTCAGCGTGATCTTGCTGAATACTTAGCGCATAACCTTTGATGTCTTTACTAACAAGATTGGTAAATTTCTTACCGTAGCCATCTACACGAAAAACGTGAGGTGCCATATCGCCGCGGCGATGGTCTTCAAATACGACAAAAGCTTGTGATGGGTCGTGCGGGCTAGGTTCAATATGCGGAACCGCTTTGCCCTTCATGCCGCGTGCCTTTGCTTCTACTGATTTCCATGTTGTGCCACCATCCTGCGTGACATGCACACGGCCATCATCAGTGCCAACCCAAATGACACCTTGTTTAATGGCACTTGGAGCAATAGCGATAATGGTTTGGAAATTTTCAGCCGCTGTCACGTCTGAGGTGAGACCGCCAGACGCTTTAAAGCGCATCTGCTCACTGTCATTATAGGTCATGTCATCAGAAAGGGTCTGCCAGTTGATGCCACGATCTTTGGATTTATGGAAAAACTGGGAGCCATAATAGATAGTTTCCGTATCAAATGGGTCTTGGGCAAATCCTGCGTTCCAGTTGAAGCGTAATTCAGTATCTATTGTAGGCGGATTAGGGCGCAAGCTTTGGCCTTCACCGGTTGTCAGGTTCCATGAACGCAGTGCGCCCCCTTGAGACATGCTGTAGCCCTGCATGCTGTCTTTTGGGTAAGCCACCGCATCAAATCCGTCACCAAAACCAATTTCTTGCCAGTGGGCCTCGCGGATGCCACCATTTTCCCAAACTTCACCCGGTCCGCGGAAAGTACCATTATCCTGCAAGCCACCATAAACATTATAGGGTAGATCGTTATCCACAGTGATATGATAGAATTGGGCAACAGGTAAATTACCAACAAAGCGCCATGTGGCTCCCTTATCGTGGGTAATGCCAAGGCCGCCATCATTGCCCAATATCATATGATTTGTATTTTGCGGATTGATCCATAGGCTATGTAGGTCAATGTGCAAAGCGTTGGGTGCAGCACAGCAATTGACCGAAGAAAGCTCTTTGAAATTGCCGCCGCCGTTTTCAGAGCGAGACAAAGTGGTGGCAATATTGTAAACGCGTTCAGGGTCTTTGGGATCAACTTCCAATTCCATATAATAAAAAGGTCGATTGGCAATGCCCGGGTCCTCATTGACCTTTTTCCATGTCGTGCCGCCATTATCAGTGCGAATGATTGCGCTTTTCTTGGCTTCAACCAGTGCATAAACCGTATTTGGGCTGCTGCGTGATATGCTGAAAACTGACCGACCCAAGTTACCTTTTGGCACGCCATCAGCTTCGGTTAACTGACGCCAGTCGTCGCCGCCATTGTTAGATACATAAAGACCAGAGCCTGGACCACCGGATTTAAAATAATCAGGATAGCGCCGGAACTGCCAAAGGGCTGCATATAATTTGTTAGGATTTTGTGGGTCAATAATAACATCAGTTGCACCGGTTTGTTTATTGCCGCTGCTAAGAATGTTATTCCATGTTTTGCCGCCATCAGTGGTTTTATAGATACCACGTTCGCCACCATCGGACCATAAGTGCCCCATGGCTGCGACATAAACAGTGTTTGGATCAGTGGGGTCAATAGCAATCCGGTTGATGTGTTCACTGTCCTTTAGCCCCATATTGGCCCACGTTTTACCGCCGTCCATTGATTTATAAATACCGCCACCAATAGAGACTGAGTTTCTAACATTGCCTTCGCCAGTGCCAACCCAAATGATACTAGGGTTGTTTTGGTTAATTGCTAGCGCTCCTATGGAGGCTACATCTTCTTTATCAAACAGGCTTTGCCATGTCAGGCCAGCATCTCTGGAGTGCCACACCCCACCAGAGGCCGCGCCAACAAATATATGATTGGGGTCATTTTCAACAACATCAATGGCAGCTATGCGGCCAGACATAACGGCGGGGCCAATATTACGCGCTTTCAGCCCCTCTAGGAGACTGCCGTCTACTTCAGTAGCACTCAAAGATGTGCCAAGAGACAAAGACATTGCTGAAAGTAGAACAAATTTTGATGCTCGGCGTAGGCCATCGGTGATGAAATTATTATTAAACATGATTTTCCCTAGTCATGGTTGTTGTTGGCACTTTTGGGTAGAAAACAAGCTGTTGTTCTACTGCAATTTTTATGGGAACACGCTAAGCAGGCGTGATGAAAGAGTCAACGACAAGCCGCATCCTAGAGTGCTATTTATTACCTCAATGATTTGGTAATTTTATTTAGCCTGATCTCTGGACCATTCTTTGAGCGGCTGGACCCACTCGTCTGTGGGTAAGTAGAAAGCCCCATGCTGCTTGCCTGTACTGAGAGGAATTTGCTTGTAGGCTGTGACATCAGGACTTTTTGCAATTAGCGGTGCGCAGGATAATCCGATCGTGTCTGTTGTTTCATAAAGGGATAAAATACGTCCTACTACTTTGATCGCATCATTTTCAAAAGACCAACGGTTACACGATGCCATGAAGACAAAATTTACCTCACTATTTTTTAAAATTGATGAGGTAAGAATGCTTATCATACCCCCTTTGGAAAAGCCGGAAATTGTAATGTTTTTTGCAGGAACGCCTGCGGCTATGAGGGTCTCTACATCTTTTGCAAGGTCTTGAGCATAGGCCATGGGTTTGGTGCCTTGGGCTCTGTGGTCACTAATGAGCACTGTCCCTTCACTGACAAGAGCCTGACGGATAGCAGGCATATCATAAAGCCCAAATTTAGGATGTGTTGGTGATAGGTCACCGCGTTCAACAATAGCGCCATGCAGATAAAACAGATATTGTTTTGAAATGTCTACAACCTCAGGAATGCTCTCTAAAAAAGCTTCATCTGCCTTAGATGCTGGTGTGACAAGCAGCAAGGTGATTATCAATGCTATTAAATGTTTCATTTTAAAAGGTCCAAATTCCTGATTAAAGCTAAATGGTAATTAGTGGCATGATGGTGTGATAATCTAAAATATACTAATACTCTTGCCGGATATCTAATATTAGAGTGATGTTATGCGGCCTCTAGTACAAATAGCTTTTAATAGAGTTTTGAGACATTAACAATCTCTTAATACAGACTGTTTATTATATATAGTTAATATATTTTGAATTTTTAGAGTAAGCAATATGCCCTTGCCATATAACCCCGATATGCCTGCTTATCAGGATGTGGAGGCCCTAGGCCATAAGATATCCCCTGTTGAGGACCATGTGGACCTTACTAAGGCTCAAAGGGTATTAGTAGAATATTTTGAAAAGAAAACTGATGGCAAAAGATTTGCCAATCGAGCAGACTTAAACCCTATGGAAATTGTTAAATATATACCAAATGTCATTTTGTTTGGTTTGATATATGATGACGAGGGTCAGGTTGATGATGTTGTTTTTCGTCTATTTGGTACAGCAGTGGCAGATTTTTATGGTGACTGGACGGGGAAATCTTTGAAAGGCGATGGTTTAAACGAAACACATCCAGAATCTAATCTCAGATTATTAAAAGAAATCAACTTCATTCTGGATACAAGAAAATCGATAACAACTGTTTCAAAGCACTATAGTAAAGACCGCCCTTTTATACAGATTGATACGCTGAAAATTCCATTCTCACAAGATGGCGACACTATTGATATGATATTCATGTTTTTTGAGCAGTCTTCAGAGTGTTAGGCTAAATTTTACTTTATCGCGTCCACCAAAGATTTAATGTGTTCAAAATCAGCCATCCCTTTTTTTACGTGGGGCTTTTCAGCATCCAAGATTGTTTTAAACAGGCGTTTTTTAAATCCAGTTAAATCAAAATTATCTGGCAGATTACTGGACCCAGCACTATCAATGATGAAATCGACGAGGCGTTCGCTAGACTGTAGGCGTCCCCATATATGATCATTTTCACGGGCACTGCGTTGGAAAAAGGCGCCAAAGTTTCCAAAAATTGTGCCTTGTAGCATACCATCTTCTTCCGGCCACACGATAGAGGATCGGTCTTCAGGGCTTATTCTGTTCACAGATATTGTATCAATTTCTGTCAGGTCGGTGGTTTGTAAAAGTGGTAATGTCAAGACATCATAAAATGGAAAACCGATGTAGCCGCGGACTATTTCCAGACGTAAATCCTTATCACAAATAGTATTGATCAGTTCACTGAAGGCATCATCAAACTCAAGGTCTTTTCCCTCTAGGTCCCAGCGGTCAATAATGGTTTTGGTCAGGGCTGTGACTTGTTTTGGGTTGGCAATATCATCAGCACCTTGGATTGGGGAGGGCGCGGACCAACAGGATTTAAAATAGTCGATATATTGATAGGCTAGCTTCTTCAATGCATTTAGGTGGTCTATATCATCAAAATCATCACAAGACTCTCCAAAAGAGAGATAGGATTCATTGACGTATTTAATAACAAATCGCAAGCGACGAATTCTAAAGTCAACATCCATTCCACGCAAAATATTGATAATGGCAAGACGGTCAAGCTTATCCATGCTGTTCTCACCCCCTGACCAGATGTTACTCTTTTGTGCCCACGATAAAATAGACGCACGAATATTGGGGTCCACCGCATGGATAGTGTTGGCAGATGATGGGGATAAATGCTGGGTGATACTTTCGAGCAAATAGTATAATTTTAAATATAGATAACTGGAATAGGCATACCCTGCCTCACTCACGGCTTCTGCATTTACCTTTTCACGCCAAGAGGCCATCAAGGGCGTGCTAATATGTTTTATAGTTTGTAAGGTTACCAGATTTTCAAAAAAGGGTTCTATGTCGGCCTTCAGGCTATTCATTACGCTTTGCGGCCTGCGAGCGCGTTGATTATGCGCACCGAGCTTTTGTAATTCATCTCGAATTGGCTCATTGCCCGGGATTTGCACAACAGCATCAAAGATAGTGTGGAAAAACCCGGGAGGCGCATTATTGCTTTCTTCTTGGTTTTTGTCGGGTGCAGGGTCGTTGTAGATGATGCGACGGTCAACCTCTCGGTAAGCTGGGCGCTCATGTAGGGCTGCTATCACTTCTCCAAAAGGTTTGTTGTTAACGACACTGCCATCGATAAAATGTACGCAGTCTGAGCTAGCCCCATGGTTATGAAATTGGCGGCTGTTACGCGCCATAAAATGTGCTTTAGCCGTCCAGCCTTCTTTGCGGCTTTCTAAAACCTCCATCAATTCATGGAGATTGGCCGGAGGAAAAGCGCCCGGGAAAGAAGATGTCGCTCTTGCAGCAAAAGCAAGACCCGGAATATTCTCATCAGTAAAGTCACTTTCGATGCGGCCATTTTCATGGCGATAATATTTAAACAGCAAAGTTGTGCGGTGCTCGCGTTCAGAAATTTCAGCGGGATCATTGAGAGCAATGGTCTGCTGCTTGCCAAAAAAATTGGTCAAACTGACCATTAGCTCTAGTCGCTGGCTGGTGGGCATCAAGCTGCTGGCTTCAATGGTATCTGAGGTTGTCCCTTGGGCATCGCCTGCATCCAGCATCCACCCGAGCATGATATCGCCAGAAAATGGTGGCTCTAACCAACGTGAGCGCAGAAAGGTAGAGACTTTTCGCCTTATTTCAGGGCTAGGGAAATATTTTCTCAGTCGTTTCCAGTCCAGAAGTAAAAGCACAGGATAGAGGTAGAATTTACTCCACTTTGAGGCAATGGTTTGCTTGTCCATCAATTTAAGCACATCGGCGAGCTCAATCCACATTTTACGCTGCGGGGTTAAGCTCAGGTCATGGGCGATTGCGCGGGCTAGAAAAATACCATTAATGCCCCCAGCAGATGCGCCGGAAATGGTGTCGACAATAACCCGAAGTTCTACCTTTTGAGCGAGCGCTTTCAGTAGCTCAAAATATAAGCGTTCAGTATCGGTTTCATAAGGAGGGTCAGGATGCCGTTTGTCGTAGCTGTCATCTTTGTCTTGCGTATCCAATGCGCTTTGATGAATAACCTTTGATGCGCGTGTGAGTTTGAGAATTTCTTCCACAACACCGTGCATATATACGGCAAGCGAAACACCGCCATAACAAACCAGAGAAAGTCGAAGTTCCTTTTCTTTCACCGACAAACCTTTCCCGATAATTTTAAAATCTTCAAATCTAATAAGGAACTGTATAATAGAATTATGACGCTGGATAGGCGATAAATAATTCATATTCAATTTGAAAATGGCAATACAGACCCGCTTTATGGGCGGTATATTCTTAAAATGCCAGATGTGCTTAAGCTGGAAAAATAAAGGCCGCTAAAAAAGCGACCTTTGTTTTTTGATGTCATAGGGTTTTACCAGCCACATGACCTGTCTTTGTTTTCTTCGTCGAGCCAAGCTTTGAGCGGTGCGAAATAGGCAACCACGGCTGAGCCATCCATTTCTTTGCTACCGGTAAAGGCTTCAAGTGCGTTGCCCCAAGGTTGGCTCATGCCCATTTCCATCATGGCATTAAATTTTGCACCCACTTCTTTGTTACCATAAATGCTGCAACGATGTAGAGGGCCTTGCCAACCAGCTTGCTCGCAGGCCGATTGATGAAACTGGAACTGTAGAATATGGGCAAGGAAATAGCGCATGTAGGGTGTATTGCCGGGAATATGGTATTTAGCACCCGGATCAAAAGCGTCGGTTGGTCGTTCATTAGGGGCCTTTACGCCTTGATATTCTTCTCTTAGAGCCCACCAG
>CBFDBT010000148.1:0-7053 GCA_965603115.1 uncultured Alphaproteobacteria bacterium | reverse complement strand
GCGGTCATTTTTATCATGTGTATCGTCATGGTTTGTCAGGAAATGTCCTGGTCGATAAACACTCACAAAGCTCTCAATGAATTTTATTTTATCGTCACCAGTCAATTTTTTCATAAATCCCAAAAATGGGTCAGCATTCACAAAATCATGCATAACATGTATGGGGTTTCCTACCTCTTCACCTTTTTCAACTGCTTGGGTTATATAATACTGATTGAACAAATACTGAAATGATGTGCCTGCCCGACCGTAGATATTGCCCATGAAACGTTGTTTGAGGTTGGCTGGCATATTATTGAAATCTTGCAAAGAGCTTTCATAGTAATTGTCACCATCATTATATGCCACATACCATGTTTTATTTGTATTTATGAGGTCGAGAAGACGAGCTGCTGTTTCATCTGTAAAAAAATTATGATTTTAACATGACCTTTGTCTTGCAATGTTGCGGCAAAATTTTCAGGATCTATCGATGTATTCAATAATATTTCAGGTAAACTAATAGACATATTTAACAGGTTCTTCTTGTTTGCTGATTAAGATTTAAATATAGGCCTACCAGTTGCATCACTAGTTGGGCAAGGAATAGTTTTCTATGGCACAAAATTCCGAATAACTTGTTTTTTATATGAACCAATCTAAATTATGAAAATAAAGCTGATGTCTGAATATTATAAATTTAGTAACTTGTTTCCTGTCAGTAGAAAGAACTGAGATTAAAGAAATTACTTTATATTGCAAAATTGCAAGCCTGACCCTTAAGTGGTGATTCTTTCATTTTGCATCAAATTTTGTAATTTTTATCTGAGGATTTGGGCAAAAAAGTAGAGAGAAGATAGAAATTTCATTTTTATTCTGCATAAAATATGGCTTTTAAAGTTTATATATACATTAGAAAGCTCTAATTTAATCATTTAAAAAATGGCAGTTATTATAGTGTTTTGAGTTCAATGAAGCAGGGTGAAGCATGTTTGTGCAGTGATAATTTTATATACGATGGGTTTGGTAACTAAACATCAACTATTTATGCTCTAGATTGAACACATTAGGCCTTGCAGGGGTTGGAAGATAACAGTAAACCTGCCAGTAAATAACTTTACAGTTTTATCCAAGCTGCTTTCCCCATGCAGCGTAACAATAGGTCGGAGAAATATTCATGGCACGTAATAAAATTGCACTGATCGGCGGCGGTCAAATCGGTGGTACTCTCGCGCATCTTGCAGGACTAAAAGAAATGGGTGATATCGTAATCTTTGATATTGCCGAGGGATTACCACAAGGAAAAGCGCTGGACCTTGCACAATCAGCCTCTGTTGATGGCTTTGATGCGGACCTTAAAGGCGCTAATGATTATGCTGAAATAGCGGGCGCAGATATTGTTATAGTAACAGCAGGTGTGCCAAGGAAGCCCGGCATGAGCCGTGATGATTTGCTTGGTATTAATTTGAAAGTGATGAAAGCCGTTGGCGAAGGTATTGCAGCAAACGCGCCTGACGCCTTTGTAATTTGTATTACTAATCCGCTCGACGCGATGGTTTGGGCTCTGCAAAAATTTTCTGGACTACCTACCAATAAGGTTTGCGGCATGGCAGGTGTGCTTGATGGTTCTCGTTTCCAGCATTTCCTCGCGGAAGAATTTAATGTCTCCATTCAGGATGTGACGACATTTGTTCTTGGCGGTCACGGCGATACTATGGTGCCACTCACTCGCTATTCTACAGTTGCTGGTATTCCGGTGCCTGACCTGATTAAAATGGGTTGGTCCACACAGGATAAGATTGATCAAATTGTTCAGCGCACACGTGATGGCGGTGCTGAAATTGTTGGTCTCTTGAAAACAGGGTCTGCTTTTTATGCGCCAGCCGCATCAGCGATTGCTATGGCAGACAGCTATTTGAAAGACAAGAAGCGTTTGCTTCCATGTGCTGCTTTTATTAGCGGCGAGTACGGCGTTGATAATATGTATGTTGGTGTACCAACTATTATTGGTGCAGGCGGCATTGAACGCATTGTTGAGATTGATCTACAGGGTGAAGAGAAGTCAGGGTTTGATCATTCTGTAGATGCTGTTAAGGGATTGATAGAGGCTTGTCAGGCAATTGATCCATCACTAGCATAGATCATAAATATAAAACGGGAGTTTAAGCACTCATGAATATTCATGAATATCAAGCCAAAGGTCTTCTTAAAGATTTTGGTGCACCAGTCTTAGCGGGTGGTGTGGCCTACACAGCAGCGGAAGCTGTTGATGTTGCCAAAGAGCTAGGTGGCCCTGTTTGGGTTGTTAAAGCGCAAATTCACGCAGGCGGTCGCGGTAAAGCGGGCGGCGTTAAAGTTGTTAAGTCTATTGATGACGTTGAAGCCACAGCCAAAGAGTTGATTGGCAAAGTGCTTGTTACGCATCAAACGGGACCAGAAGGTAAAGAGATCAAGCGGGTATATGTCGAAGATGGCTGCGCGATCAAGAATGAATTTTACCTAGCTGTTCTCGTTGATAGAGCCAGTGGTCAAATAGCCATTATGGCATCAACTGAAGGCGGCATGGATATCGAAGAGGTTGCGGCTGAAACACCAGAAAAAATTGTTACGCTTACTATTGACCCAGTCACTGGTCTTCAAGGGTTTCATTGTCGCCGTGTTGCTTTTGGGCTTGGCCTTTCCGGCGGTGCTGCTAAGGAATGTCAAAAAGTTGTAGCCTCTCTTTATAAAGCCTTTACATCGCTTGATGCATCAATGCTTGAAATTAACCCGCTTGTGCTCACCGAAGATGACAAGATGGTCGTGCTTGATGCGAAAATGTCCTTTGACGGCAATGCACTCTTCCGTCATCCACAGGTGCGTGAACTGCGCGACGAGAGTGAAGAAGACCCCAAAGAAATTGAAGCCAGTAAATATGATCTCAACTATATCAGTCTTGATGGCTCTATTGGTTGCATGGTCAATGGTGCGGGTCTTGCCATGGCGACTATGGATATTATCAAGCTCAAGGGCGGATCGCCAGCTAACTTCTTGGATGTTGGTGGCGGCGCAACTAAAGAACGTGTCACCGAAGCCTTTAAAATTATTCTCTCTGACAGTAATGTAGAAGGCATATTGGTCAATATATTTGGTGGCATCATGCGCTGTGATGTCATCGCCGAAGGTGTTGTTTCTGCCGCGCGTGAAGTCGCTCTTTCTGTACCACTTGTGGTGCGCTTAGAGGGAACCAATGTCGAGCTTGGTAAACAGATTATGTCTGAAAGTGGCCTACCTATCATTGCTGCTGATAATCTTAATGACGCTGCTGAAAAAGTGGTTAAAGCAGTGAAGGAGGCAGGATAATGTCTATTCTTGTAAATAAAGACACCAAGGTTATTTGTCAGGGCTTTACAGGGGCTCAAGGCACGTTCCACTCCGAACAGGCTATTGCTTATGGCACTAAAATGGTCGGTGGCGTAACGCCGGGCAAAGGAGGGTCCAAGCATCTTGATCTTCCTGTGTTTGACACGGTTTATGATGCACGTGAGGCAACAGGAGCTAATGCTTCTGTGATTTATGTGCCGCCACCTTTTGCTGCTGACGCAATACTTGAGGCCATCGACGCTGAAATAGAGCTAGCGGTTTGTATTACAGAGGGCATTCCTGTTCAGGATATGGTGCGCGTAAAACGTGCTCTTGCTAACTCCAACACACGCCTTGTCGGACCAAACTGTCCGGGTGTTATCACACCGGGTGAATGTAAAATCGGTATTATGCCTGGTCATATTCACAAGCCGGGTAAAGTGGGCATTGTTTCTCGCTCTGGTACGCTGACTTATGAAGCCGTGGCACAAACAACAGCAGCTGGTCTTGGTCAAAGCTCTTGTGTTGGCATTGGTGGTGATCCGGTTAACGGCACTAACTTTATTGATGTTCTCGAGCTGTATTTGGAAGACGACGAAACCGAAGCTATCATCATGATTGGTGAAATTGGTGGTTCGGCTGAAGAAGATGCCGCGCAGTTCCTTGCGGATGCAGGTATGAAAAAGCCTGTTGCAGGCTTTATCGCTGGTCTAACAGCGCCTCCGGGTCGCACAATGGGACACGCTGGGGCGATTGTATCTGGTGGATCAGGTGGTGCTGAAGATAAAATTGAAGCTCTTAAAGCTGCTGGTATTGTTGTGGCGGACAGCCCTGCAAGCCTTGGTGAAGCACTGCTTAAAGCAATTAACGGCTAATGATATAGGAGGGCGCGGGTTAAGCTCGCGCCACGATGCCCATGGGAATGGATTTTGAGCATATCACTGCAATTGAGGGGGCAAGCCCTGCTTTTGTTGAGTCTATGTACGAAAATTATCAAGAGGATCCATCGTCAGTAGACGAAAGTTGGCGACAGTATTTTGATGCATTAGAAGTTGGTATATCGTCTGCCGCGCACACACGTCCAAGCTGGGCCCGTAGTGACTGGCCGCCACGCCCTGAAGATGATCTTTTTACAGGACTTGATGCCTCTGATATGATCATTGAGCGTCAGAGAAAAGGTGCTAAAGGCGGCAACCTCTCTCAAGAAGACGTGCGCGCTGCAACGCTTGATAGTATTCGTGCGCTGATGATGGTGCGTACCTACCGGGTGCGTGGTCATTTGATTGCAGACCTTGACCCGCTTGGTCTTGAAGATCGGCCCTTGCACCCTGAGTTAGAGCCAGCGACATATGGTTTTGGTCCGGAGGATATGGATCGTCCTATCTTTATGGATCGTGTGCTGGGATTAGAGACAGCCACTATTCGAGAAATTCTCAAAATTCTCAAGCGCACTTACTGCGGTAATGTTGGTGTTGAGTTTATGCATATCAACGATCCCGCTGAAAAGTCATGGATACAGCAGCGTATTGAGGGTCGTGATAAAGAGATCCACTTTACTGATCGCGGCAAGATTGCCATTCTCAAAAAGTTGGTTGAGGCTGAACAATTCGAAAAATTCTTAGGTAAAAAATACACTGGCACTAAACGCTTTGGCCTCGATGGCGGTGAATCGCTTGTGCCAGCCTTAGAAGCTGTGATGAAAACGGGCGGCCAGCACGGTGTTCAGGAAATTATTCTCGGTATGCCACATCGTGGACGTTTGAATATTCTTGCCAACGTGATGGCAAAACCTTACCGCGCTATTTTCCACGAATTTCATGGGGGGTCCTATAAGCCCGATGATGTGCAGGGCTCTGGTGATGTAAAATATCACCTTGGCACATCCTCTGACCGTGAATTTGATGGCAATGATATTCATTTGTCACTCACGGCAAACCCATCACACTTAGAGGCTGTTAATCCTGTTGTGCTCGGTAAAACGCGCGCTAAGCAAACCGCACGCAAAGATATCGAACGTAAAGAAGTATTGTCGCTTCTCTTACATGGTGATGCTGCTTTTGCAGGGCAGGGTATTATCTCTGAGTGCTTCGGGTTTTCAGGCGTTCCGGGTTATAATACAGGCGGCACTATCCACTTTATAGTTAATAACCAAATTGGTTTTACAACTAGCCCCCAATTTTCTCGCTCGTCCCCTTATCCATCTGACGTGGCGAAAATGGTGCAGGCACCAATTTTCCATATCAATGGAGATGATCCTGAAGCTGTTGTTTTTGCTACGAAAATAGCCACAGAATTCCGTCAGCGCTTTAAACGCGATGTGGTGATAGATATGATTTGTTATCGCAGGTTTGGTCACAACGAAGGCGATGAACCTTCCTTTACACAGCCGTTGATGTATGCCGCGATTAAAAACCAGAAAACCGTTGTCACTAAATATGTTGACCGCTTGATATCAGAAGGCCTGATCACCGAAGCGGCATTTACCGAGATGGAGAATGACTTTACTTCCATGCTCGAAGAAGAGTTTGAAGCGGGACGAAATTATGAAGTTGATAAAGCTGATTGGTTTGAAGGCAAATGGTCTGGTATGGGGCGTCCTCATGATGATCATGAGCAGCGTCGTGCTGATACTGGCGTTTCTCTTGAGGCGTTTCATGAGGTGGGAAAAGCCTTAACCTATGTGCCTGAGCATTTTCATGCTCATAGAACCTTAAAGCGTACACTTAATAACAAAGATACAATGTTTGAAGAGGGTGTGGGTTTTGACTGGGCAACTGGAGAAGCTTTGGCTTTTGGAGCTTTGCTAAAGGACGGATTTAATGTTCGCCTTTCAGGGCAAGACTGTGGTCGGGGAACATTTTCCCAGCGCCACTCCGTATTTGTAGATCAAAAAACCGAAGAGCGATATATCCCCCTTAATCACTTAGATGATAGTGGAGAATTTACCGTTCTTGATAGTCCGCTTTCTGAATATGGCGTGATGGGCTTTGAATATGGTTATTCCCTCGCTGAGCCTAATACACTCACTTTATGGGAAGGCCAGTTTGGCGATTTTGCCAATGGTGCTCAGATCATGATTGATCAGTTTATCTCATCCGGTGAGGCCAAGTGGCTGCGAGCATCTGGCTTGGTGCTTTTGCTCCCGCATGGCTATGAAGGACAAGGTCCTGAACATAGCTCAGCAAGAGTTGAGCGTTACTTACAATCTTGTGCTGAAGACAATTGGCAAGTTGTTAATTGTACGACGCCTGCAAACTATTTCCATGTTTTGCGCCGTCAATTGCACCGTGATTTCAGAAAACCATTGGTAATTATGACGCCTAAGTCATTGTTGCGACATAAAAAATGTGTCTCATCCACTGCAGATTTCGGACCCGGCAGCCAGTTCCATCGCTTGCTGTGGGATGATGCGCAACTTGGCACTGGAAGCAAGCTCAAGCTAAATGCAGATAGTAAAATAAAGCGCGTGATACTTTGCAGTGGCAAGGTCTATTACGATCTCTTGGAAGAAAGAGATAAGCGAAAGCAGAAAGACACATATATTTTGCGACTTGAGCAGATTTATCCTTTCCCAGAAGGGGCGATGGCAAAAGAGCTTTCTCGCTTTAAAAATGCTGAAACAGTGATTTGGTGTCAGGAAGAACCTGAAAATATGGGCGGCTGGCATTTTGTCGATCGTCGCATTGAAAAGACATTAGTATCTAGTGATCATAAAGTCGCGCGTCCAATCTA
>CBFDBT010000147.1:0-7062 GCA_965603115.1 uncultured Alphaproteobacteria bacterium | reverse complement strand
GCTGATAATGGCATCCATTAAAGGCTCGTCAACTTCAATACTGTCAATCGATGAGATGCGAAGGCGGGGCAGGTCGGGCACCAGTTTTAGTATTTTTTGGGTGAGCTGGCCCAGTGTTGGATTGCCAGGTAGATCAGCGCCAAAGCTGGTAATATCTACACCCGTTAGCACCACTTCATTAAAGCCTTCTTGCACCAGCTTTTTAACTTGATCAACAATTTCTCCCATGGCGACGGAACGGCTGTTGCCGCGACCATAAGGAATAATGCAAAAAGTACAGCGGTGATCACAGCCATTTTGAATTTGGATAAAAGCGCGGGCCCGCTCGCCAAAGCCTTTGATGAGGTGACCGGCTGTTTCTTTAACGGAGAATATATCATTAACCTGCACGCGAGGGGCATTTTCTAAGGTGAGGCCTGTATAAGATGTAGAGATCAGTTTTTCATGATTGCCGATAACGCGGTCAACTTCCTCCATACCAGAAAAGGCAAGCGGGTCAACTTGCGCCGCGCATCCGGTAACAATGATTTTAGTATCGGGACGTTCTCTGCGCGTGCGTCTGATTTGCTGGCGGGCTTGGCGTGTGGCTTCCGCCGTGACGGCGCATGTGTTGAAGATAACAACATCATCTAGCCCCGCGTCTGTCGCATGATCTTTCATCACTTCAGATTCATAAGCATTAAGGCGACATCCAAAGGTGATAACGTCAGGGTTTTTACTCACAGCGCGACCTCGCCCTTAAAGCTGGTGGCAACGGGTCCAGTCATAAGTATATGGTCGTTATCTTGCCATGTCATATCAAGCTCTCCACCATCAAGTTGAATGATAGCTTTGCGATCGATCAACCCTTTTAGGCTTGCAGCCACGATGGTTGCACAGGCTGCAGTTCCGCAAGCTTGCGTGATGCCAACGCCGCGCTCCCAAACGCGCAATCGAATATTGCCGTCTTTGATAGAGGCTGTCGAGACATTCACATGTTCAGGAAAAAGGGCGTGGGTTTCAATCGTACGGCCAAACTCTTCAAGCGGGGCCGTTTCTGCATCTGGTACAAAAAATACGGCATGAGGATTACCCACATTAACCGCTACAGGGCTTTTGAATGGCCCGATATGAAGGTCTAAAGCCAATGTATCTTGATGCATATAGAGCGGAATATCTTGCCATTTTAGCTTTGGTTCGCCCATATCAACACTGATGCTTTCGTGGCCATTAGAAAAAGCTGATAAAATTCCAGCGTCTGTCTCAATGCGGATAGTGTCTGTTTGTCTTTCTTGTATTAACAAATGTGCTACGCAGCGTGTTGCATTACCGCAAGCACCGACCCGGGAGCCGTTGGCATTCCATATTTCCATAAAAACGTCAGCATTGGCGCTTTTTTTCATCACAATTAGCTGGTCGCAGCCGATACCGCGCTTGCGGTCTGAAAGCGAACGCACCTGATCAGCCGTTAGCTTGAGCACGTCCAAGCGTGCATCAAAAATGATAAAATCATTGCCTAGACCGTGCATTTTTATAAAGGGGCGTATGTTTGACTTATTCTGCATCCGTTATATATGGGATAGTTGTGGCAAAAGTCTATCTCCATTTAACTAAAAACGATAGGGACCAGCCAGTAGCAGAGCGCGGTGACCACAAAAGTTCCAAATATATTAAGCACGATACCGCCTCTCGCCATTTGTGGGATAGAGACATGCCCTGTTGAAAAAATCACGGCATTTGGGCCTGTAGCGACTGGCAACATAAAGGCACAGCTTGCCGCCATGGCAATAGGCGCTGCAAATACTATTGGGTCCATACCCGTTGTTACTGCAACAGCAGCCATTACTGGCACCAAGGCTGCTGTGGTTGCGGTATTACTTGTAATTTCAGTTAGAAAAATAACAACGGTTACTATTGCAAACATCAATAGTATCAAGGGAGCTGCCGTAAAGCCAGCAAGGGCTGAGCCAATCCAGATGGCAAGCCCTGTTGATTTTATGGCACCAGCAAGCGAGAGGCCGCCACCGAACAGGAGCAAGACACCCCAAGGGAGTTTGATAGTTGTTTCCCAGTCTAGTAAGAAATCACGTTTGCCATTGCCTGCAGGGATAAGAAACATCAGTATCGCGCCGCCTATGGCAATTGTAGTATTATTAAAGCCGGAAATTTTTAGCTGCGGTGATATGATCCACGAGATAGCCATAAGAGAAAATACGATAGCGACCCGCAGCTCTGGCGCTGTTATGCCGCCCAGTTTAGCGAGCTCACCGTCGACTACTTTTTCGCCACCGCTGGCGGTTTTGGCGTCAAAAGGGTAAACTATTTTTGTAAGTGTCAGCCACGCTACGGGCACCATCACCATAACGATGGGAACACCAAGTTTCATCCACTCCAAGAAAGTAATGGTTACGCCTGCTTCTTCCTGCATATAACCAACAACAAAGGCGTTGGGTGGTGTGCCGATGATTGTGCCAAGTCCGCCAATGGAAGACGCCCAGGCAACACCGAGCATCAAGCTGAGTGTAAAGCGATGATCATGGGTGCGCTCACCAAGCACCGTATGGGCAACCGAAAGGGCGATCGGAATCATCATCAAGGTGGTCGCAGTGTTTGATATCCACATTGAAAGAATTGCAGAGGCGGCCATGAATCCTGCTATTAAAGCGGCAGGGTGGTCACCAACGCGCGCAATGATGTTAAGGGCTATGCGGCGGTGCAAAGCCCAGCGCTGCATACCCATGGCGACGATAAAACCACCAAGGAGCAAGAATATAACGGGTGCAGCGTAGGGGTGTGTGGCGTCGCGCATTGTACCAATCTCAAAAAGTGGCAGAGCAACAATGGGTATCATGCTGGTGACAGGCACAGGGATCGCTTCGGTGGACCACCAGCAAGCCATAAGCAAGGTAATCGCGACAACATGCCAACCATCAGCAGATAAGCCTTCAGGGGCAGGTAGCAACAGTGTGATGATAAAGGCTACAATGCCCACGACCAGACCAATATCTTGGTATCGTGCGCGTGGTAAGATGCTAACTTCTATCGATGACATGTTTATCCCCTGATTGCTTTAGAGGATGTTATAGCCGATGGGAAAAAATTTGGAAGGGGATAGATGGTAAATTGCTTACATAAAATTGGTATAAATCCATTGACTCTCCCTACAAAGCGCAGTAAACACGCGCTGTTCTCACAAGAACCAAAATTTATATAGCGTCCGAGGATGCCCACCTGTCAGCGAGTTTCGCCCACTGGTGCCATTATTGTTTTGGTTTTGAGATATGTGATTAAACACTTGATGATGAAGGAAAATTTTGAATGTTCGACAATCTCTCTGATCGTCTGGGTTCGATATTTGAAGGACTGAAGCGCCGCGGTGCCTTAAAGGAATCTGATGTATCAGAGGCCATGCGCGAAGTGCGTGTGGCGCTCCTTGAAGCCGATGTTGCGCTGTCCGTAGTTAAAGACTTCATTAAAAAAGTACAAGAAAAGGCTGTCGGCCAACAGGTTATGAAGTCTGTGGCGCCTGGTCAGCAAGTTATCAAAATCGTCAATGATGAATTGATTGCTATGCTGGGCACTGAGGCTGAGCCGCTAAATTTTGCTGGCTTGCCGCCTGTTGTTTATATGATGGTGGGTTTGCAGGGGTCTGGTAAAACCACCTCCACAGCAAAAATTGCCAAACGCCTTGTAGAAAAAGACAAGAAAAAAGTTCTTATGGCATCGCTTGATGTGCGCCGCCCGGCAGCGCAAGAGCAGCTTAAGGTTCTTGGCGAGCAAATCGATGTTAAAACCTTGCCTATCATCGCAGGGCAAATGCCGGTTGATATTGCACGTCGCGCTATCGAATCTGCCAAGCTGCAAGGCTTTGATGTGGTGATGCTCGATACCGCTGGTCGCATGCATGTTGACCAAGCCTTGATGGCAGAAGTGATCGCCGTTCGCGACGCAACACAGCCGCTTGAGACTTTGTTGGTGGCAGATAGCCTCACGGGTCAAGATGCGGTTAATGTTGCGGCAGAGTTTGATAAACAAATTGGTATCTCAGGTGTTGTTCTCACACGTATGGACGGTGATGGTCGCGGTGGTGCAGCGCTTTCAATGCGGGCGGTTACTGGTAAGCCGATTAAGCTTGCGGGTACGGGTGAAAAGCTTGACGCACTTGAGGATTTCCATCCCGAGCGGGTTGCGAACCGTATTTTGGGCATGGGCGATATTGTTAGTCTCGTTGAAAAAGCGGCTGAGACGATTGATAAGGATGAAGCGGATGCCATGGCCAAAAAGATGGCTAAAGGCTCCTTTGATCTGGATGATATGCGCAAGCAACTTCAGCAAATGTCTAAAATGGGCGGCATGAAGGGCGTGCTTGGCATGCTGCCGGGCGGTGGTAAAATGAAGCAAGCACTTAATCAGTCCAATATGGATGATAAAGTTTTTGCCCGCCAAGAAGCAATTATCTCGTCCATGACTAAGGTGGAGCGTCAAAAACCAAAAATGATTAATGCTTCTCGCAAAAAACGTATCGCAGCGGGTTCAGGCACCAATGTCCCTGAAGTGAACAAGCTATTGAAAATGCATATGCAGATGGCGAAGATGATGAAGAAAATGTCGAAGATGGGCAAAAGTGGCCGTCTTCAAATGCCGGGGCAACTGCCGCCTGGGTTCGATCAATTACTCCCTAAGTAGGGTAACACTTTAAGTAAAAACACAGTTTATATTGAAAAGGAAAAACTAATGGCAACTGTAATTCGTATGGCCCGCGCGGGCGCAAAGAAACGTCCTTATTTTCGTATCGTAGTGGCTGATAGTCGCATGCCACGTGATGGTCGTTACATTGAAAAAATTGGTACGCATAACCCAATGTTAGCTAAAGATGATGAAAACCGCATTGTAATTGATCTTGAGCGTTTGAAGCACTGGATGGATCAGGGCGCTAAGCCATCTGACCGCATTCTTCGTTTCTTGGAAGCTATGGGTGTTGTTAAAGGCAAGAAGACACGCAACAACCCAAATAAGGGTAAGCCGGGACAAAAAGCTTTGGACCGTATTGAAGAACGTGCCGACAAGGCTACTGCTGCTGTTGAAGCCGCTGAAGCTGCTAAAGTCGCTGCTGCTGAAGCTGCCGCTGCTCCAGCTCCTGCCGAAGAAGCTCCAGCCGAAGCTCCAGCCGAAGCTCCAGCCGAAGAATCTGCTGCTGAAGAAGCTCCTGCCGAAGAAGCTCCTGCCGAAGAAGCTCCTGCCGAAGAAGCTGCTGCTGAAAAGTAAGGTCTATTATGTCGCTCACTGAGATAGCATATCAAAACCAGCAAGGCGTAGATGATGGCTGGGTCTCAGTGGGGGCATTTGCCAGTACACATGGGGTGCGGGGTGACGTTAAGCTCCGCTCCTTTACTGAAAATCCTGAGGCGATTTTGGACTTTGAGGTCTTGTGTCGCGGTAAGGGTGGTCCTGCTCTTCATATCAAATTCTCTAAAGTCTCTAAAGGGATGCTTGTTGTTTCGGTTGAAGGCATAAATAATCGTGAAGATGCACAGGCATTAAATGGTGTTGAACTCTTTGTGCCGCGTGCTGATTTCGATGAGATAGAGGGTGATGATGAATTTTACATAGCAGACCTTGTTGGCCTGCGAGTAAAAAGCCCAAGCGGTAAAGAGTTAGGCTTGGTCAGAGCACTTGAAAATTTTGGCGCGGATGATTTGGTTGATGTTTTGCTCAAAGAGCCAGCAAAGGGAATTGGCATATCGTTAATGGTACCTTTTACTGAGCGATATGTACCTAAAGTGAATGTTGCTGGCGGCATTCTTATTTTGGATTTAGACTGCTGGTTGGAAGACCAAGTTGAAAGTTCAGAAAACAGTGAAGTCGATGAGTAAACCTTGGACAGCACAGATATTGACGCTCTTTCCGGAGATGTTTCCGGGAACGCTAGGTATGTCGCTGGCAGGGACTGGGTTAAAAAAAGGCCTTTGGGACTTAAAAACACTGGACATTCGAGACTTTTCTGATAATAAGCACCGCAACGTGGATGATACCCCTGCGGGCGGTGGTCCGGGAATGGTGATGCGAGCCGATGTTTTAGGTGCAGCAATTGACCATGCCAGAGACGAAGCCGAAGAAAGTTGGCCGCTTGTTTATTTGAGCCCTAGAGGTCGTTGTTTTGACCAAGCTATGGCGCAAGAATGGCAAAAGGCTGGTGGTGTAACGGTCATTTGTGGTCGTTTCGAGGGTATCGACGAGAGGGTTCTTGAAGCCCGTGATGTCACTGAGGTTAGCCTTGGTGATTTCATACTGTCAGGTGGCGAACCAGCGGCAATAACCATGCTGGACGCTGTGATCAGATTGCTCCCCGGTGTAATGGGGCAGCCTGAAACGCTGACAGAAGAGAGTTTTACATCAGGGTTGCTGGAATACCCCCAATATACACGGCCTACCGTGTGGGAAAACCGGTCAATACCTGAGGTGCTAATGTCCGGGCACCATAAAAAGATAGCCGAATGGCGTCGCGGACAGGCTGAAGAAATTACTCGTTTACGCCGGCCAGATCTCTGGTCAGCCTATGAGCGAGACAAGAAAAAGAAATAGGTAAGTCAAATGACAAATATTATAGCTAAGCTCGAAGCCGAGCAAATTGCAAAAGCAACAGAAAACAAAAATCTTCCTGAATTTGCACCTGGCGATACGGTCCGTGTGAATGTGAACATTCGCGAAGGTGACCGCCAACGTATTCAGGGCTTTGAAGGCGTAGTGATTGCACGTTCAAACAAAGGTGTTTCATCAAACTTTACTGTTCGTAAAATATCATATGGTGAAGGTGTTGAACGTGTATTTCCACTATATGGTCCGGTAGTTGATGCCATCGAAGTTATTCGCCGTGGTCGTGTTCGTCGTGCGAAACTATATTACCTTCGTGGCCTACGTGGTAAGCGTGCGCGTATTGCTGAAAAGAAATAAGCAGACATTTAGGCTTTATCGCGCAACAATATTTCACGTGTAAATTTAATTACATTCTTTTGTTGCGCACAACCGAGTGTCTCGTTAATAAGCGGGGGCTGGACATATGTCCCGCTCCCGTTTTGTATTTTA
>CBFDBT010000146.1:0-7097 GCA_965603115.1 uncultured Alphaproteobacteria bacterium | reverse complement strand
CTATTTTCATGCAGCGGGTGCGGTGCATGGCTCGGTTTATTTCAAGCTTTTGGATGACAGCGCTTTTTTTGCGGCCGCATCAAAAGAAGAAGAGGTTTTTGTTTTGACCACATCTTTCACGACCTATTTAACGCGGCCAGTGTCAGCTGGACGTGTGCGGGCTATAGGCAAGGTGGTTAATGCCAATAAAAGCAGAATCTATCCTCTATGACTAGGAGGGTCGTGAGATAGCACGCGGCAATGGCATTTTTGTGCGGAGCAAAAAGAAACTTGCCGATATAGCATCTTATAAGCTTTAGACTAAGGCCTTGCCTTGTTTGCCACTGATAGATGGCTTAGGCTGTGAAAATAATAACCAGCTAAGGAAATAAAATTCATGAAAATGATTATGGCAATAGGGCTTGGAGGTGCGCTGGGTGCAGTGTCACGGCATTTTATGGCGGGCTGGATTGCACGGCTTACAGGCCATGGATTTCCGTGGGGTATAATGATGGTTAATATCCTCGGGTCCTTTCTTATGGGGCTACTGATTACCTATCTTTCGCATCATTTTGATACCACGCCAGAGCTCAGGGCCTTCATCGTAGTTGGCGTGCTCGGTGGTTTTACTACATTCTCTACTTTCTCTTTGGAGACAGCTCTGTTAATAGAACGCGGACAGTTGGCTGAGGCCGCTGGATATGTAACAGGATCTGTCGTGCTTGCCATTGGTGGGCTTTTCGCAGGACTATGGCTTGGAAGAATTATAACATGACTAAAGTTGAACGCATTATTGTTCAAAAAGATGACGATGATATCCGCCTTGATCGCTGGTTTAAGCGTCATCATGCCAATATTACTTTTGGTCGTATTTCCAAAGCGCTGCGCAAAGGTGAAATTCGTCTTGATGGTAAAAAGTGTAAAGGCAATGAGCGTATCCGCGCAGGGCAGGAAATCCGTGTACCACCGCTGAGTGATGGATTGAAAAATGATACGCCCATCTTCCGCCCCGAAGTTGAAATGGATCCAAAGACCATTGCCGAGGTTCGAGGCTGGGTGCTCTATAAAGATGAGCATATGATAGTGATCAACAAACCAGCAGGGCTGCCGACACAGGGCGGAACAGGCATTAAAAAGCATCTGGATGGCCTGCTTGGCGCTCTCAAATATGACCGCGCGGATAAACCCAAACTTGTTCACCGCCTTGATAAAGACACATCGGGTGTGTTGCTGCTGGGCCGCTCGGCTAATGACGCTTCCAAGCTTGCTAAGTCTTTTCAAAGCCGTGATACTGATAAACGCTATTGGGCGCTTGTAGTTGGTGTGCCAGTGCCGCAGGAAGGTCGCATCCACATGAATATGGATAAGCGCGTGACAGCCCACGGTGAAAAAATGGTGAAAGTGCACGAAGGCGGCAAAAAGTCGCTGACCGATTACGCTGTTGTTGAACGTGCGGCAATGAA
This sequence comes from uncultured Alphaproteobacteria bacterium, assembly GCA_965603115.1. Taxonomy (GTDB): domain Bacteria; phylum Pseudomonadota; class Alphaproteobacteria; order Sphingomonadales; family Kordiimonadaceae; genus CBFDBT01. The sequence continues at coordinate 5,655 of CBFDBT010000146.1, read as the reverse complement.
AAGTGCTTGGGTCGCGCTCAAGCCCCATACAGGCCGCACCCACCAGCTTCGCCTGCATATGGCAGAGATTGGTCATCCGATAGTGGGTGACGGTAAATATGGTTCCAGCGAAGCCTATTTGTCTGGTAGTATTTCGCGTAATTTACACCTGCATGCCCGTGAGATTACAATTCCGCACCCTGATGGGGGTCTCTTTACTGCCACTGCACCGCTTCCGCCGCATATGGCCGAAAGTTGGGATATGCTAGACTTCGACATCAAGGGGTATCAAGACCCATACGGTGATGGAGAATAAAGTGAGCTTAGAGCAAGCACATAGCAAAGGGCCTAAGAAAAACCCTTTATGGCTGATATTTGGCCTTATTACTATCTCGGCCACTGTCGTGGCCTATCTGTATGAAGACGATATTATGTATTACTCAAATGCGTCAGAGTTTGCTTATGCTGTATTGTTGCTCTTGCTTGTTGTGATGACGCTCTTTTTTGTCATGTGCTACAGAAACCCTGCGTTTGGCGAGAAAATTATTGGTAAAGCGCCTGACGTGGACCACTCAGAGAAAGATAAAACAAGCTTTCTCTACACGGGATTTACCAAGACATCCTCCGCTAGTGATGCAAAAATTCTCAACAGCAATCGTAAAAAAGCCCGCAGCAGCCGTAAGCATTATGCGGCGGTAACGCGAGAGATGCAGGATGATAAAAAATCAGAGGATAGCTCCAAAGAATGAAGCGATTTTATAAAACGGTTGCTTGCGAGCAAATGGATGATGGTTGGGCTGTAACCCTTGATGGGCGTGCGATAAAAACGCCCGGCAAAGCGACGCTCTTGATGCCAACTCCTAAAATGGCTGAGCTTGCCGCCCTTGAGTGGGACGAGCAGGGCGATGATGTCAAACCGCTTGAAATGCATGTGACCTGCCTTGTCAATACTGCGATCGACCGCGTAAAGGGTCGCATGGATGAGGTTGCGGGCGAAGTGGTTGCCTACGGCGGTAATGATTTGATTTGTTACCGCGCTGATGAGCCAGATGATTTGGTACAGCGTCAGTGCAAGCTTTGGGACCCCTACATTACATGGGCAAATGAAAGTCTTAATGCCCCCCTTAAAGTTACGAGCGGCATTATCCATGTTAGTCAGGACGAGGGTGTTATGGATGCGCTCGCAACTGCTGTAAAAAGCTATGATGCCTTTGCACTGACAGGGCTTCACTCACTCACCACAGGCCTTGGGTCACTGGTGCTCGCACTCGCTAGTCAGCAAAAGGATCAGACTTTTGATGACATTTGGCAAGCCGCCCTTCTTGACGAGCTTTATCAGGTAGAGCAATGGGGGGAAGATTATGAAGCAAGCGATATGCGGGGTAATCTACATAGAGATATGATCCAGACGATGGCTTATATGCAGGCACTAAAAGCATAAATTCCTAATAAGCACTTTGTGATATAAGCATTATTTACTGGTAAGGCAGGATGGCTCTGTTTATGGTGTCTGAAAGTAAATCTACGTGCATCTGCAGCAGGTGTTTTGGATTGAGTAAGGTCAAGGAGCTAACATGAAAGAAATTCTCGAAAAGTTGGAAAACAAACGCGCTGAGGCACGCCTTGGCGGGGGGCAGCACCGTATTGACGCGCAGCATGCCCGTGGCAAGCTCACAGCGCGCGAGCGTGTTGATCTTCTCTTGGACGTGGATAGCTTTGAAGAATTTGATATGTTTGTCGAACATCGCTGTAATGATTTTGGCATGGAAAAAACCAAATTCCCGGGCGACGGTGTGGTTACAGGCTGTGGCACGATCAATGGTCGCTTGGTTTATGTTTACTCCCAAGACTTTACTGTGTTTGGCGGCTCACTTTCAGAAACACACGCTCAAAAAATTCTAAAGGTCATGGCGATGGCAATGAAAAATGGCGCACCAGTGATCGGCATTAATGATAGTGGCGGTGCGCGTATTCAAGAGGGTGTGGCAGCTCTTGGTGGATACGCAGATGTTTTCCAGCAAAATGTGCTTGCCTCAGGTGTGATCCCACAAATTTCTATGATTATGGGGCCTTGCGCTGGCGGCGCGGTTTATAGTCCTGCGATGACCGATTTTATCTTCATGGTAAAAGACCGAAGCTATATGTTTGTAACTGGTCCTGATGTGGTTAAAACCGTGACCAACGAGACAGTTACACAAGAAGAACTAGGGGGCGCTAGTACGCACACTACAAAATCGGGTGTTGCCGATAAAGCTTTTGATAATGATGTTGAGGCGCTCAATCAACTTCGTCGTTTTTATGACTTTTTACCGCTGAATAATCTTGAAAAGCCTCCGGTGCGTCCAACTTTTGACAAAGCGGACCGCGTAGAGAAATCACTAGACAGTGTTGTGCCATCCAATGCTAACAAACCTTACGACATGCATGAAGTGATCAATAAAATTGTTGATGAAGGTGATTTTTTTGAAATTCAGCCTGATCATGCCGCCAATATCATTATTGGCATGGGTCGTATGGACGGAAGCACCGTTGGTTTCGTAGCCAATCAGCCGATGGTTCTTGCGGGTTGTTTGGATATTGATAGCAGTAAAAAAGCTGCGCGTTTCGTTCGCTTTTGTGATTGTTTTAATATTCCGATCATAACGCTGGTGGATGTACCTGGCTTTTTGCCGGGCACAGCACAAGAATATGGTGGCATCATCAAGCACGGTGCCAAGCTCCTTTATGCTTACGGTGAAGCCACGGTGCCAAAAATAACTATCATTACCCGCAAAGCTTACGGCGGGGCTTATGATGTAATGGCGTCCAAGCATTTGCGCGGTGACTATAACTACGCATGGCCGCGGGCAGAAATCGCTGTGATGGGCGCTAAGGGCGCTGTTGAAATACTCTACCGCAAGGATAAGGGCGATGCTGAAAAAGTCGCTAAGCATACCGAAAGCTATGAGGATTTGTTCGCAAACCCATATGTAGCTGCCCAGCGGGGGTATATCGACGATGTGATCATGCCGCACAATACGCGCAAGCGGGTTATTAAAGCTCTGAAAGTTTTAGCAACTAAGCAACTGGAAAATCCGTGGAAGAAACACGGCAATATTCCTCTGTAATTACTGGTCGGAGATAAAAAATGGCTGCACCTTTGCCGCCCGATATGGAAACAAAAGCTGAGAAACTGTCTCGCCGACTAAGTTCGCTTAGTGCTGGTGGTATGGGGTTTGTTTTAGGCACTGCCTTTGGTGTGGCATTTAGCTCGATGATAGTCTCCGCCATTAGCACATTAAGCCTGTTTATGGCTGTTGCTGCTATTCTCGCGATCTACTGGTATTTGGCCAAGGGCAAATCGAAGAAGAAAAATAATGATAAATAGTAAAGTTAAAGGGTCTGTGCATGTTTAAGAAAATCCTTATTGCTAACCGCGGTGAGATAGCTTGTCGCATTATGAAAACGGCTAAAAAGCTCGGCATTAAGACGGTCGCGGTTTATTCTGACGCTGACGCTGATGCCTTGCACGTGGAAATGGCGGATGAAGCCATTCATATTGGCCCGCCAGCTGCGGCTGAAAGTTACTTAATAGCTGAGAAAATTATTGCCGCTGCCAAAGAGAGCGGCGCTGAGGCTATTCACCCCGGGTATGGTTTTTTGAGCGAGCGCGCAAGCTTTGTTAAAGCGGTTGAGGCTGCGGGCATTACCTTCATTGGCCCAGACGAGAATGCCATTAATGCCATGGGAGATAAAATCACATCGAAAGACCTAGCAGCCAAAGCAGGGGTGAGCACAGTTCCGGGGCATATGGCGATCATTAAAGACGCGGATGAAGCGGTAAAAATTTCATCCAAAGTTGGCTACCCAGTAATGTTGAAAGCCTCCGCTGGCGGCGGTGGCAAGGGTATGCGCATTGCTTATAATGATGAAGAAGCCCGCGAAGGCTATATATCAGCCCAAAATGAAGCCAAATCAAGCTTTGCAGATGATCGCGTTTTCATTGAAAAATTCATTGAAGAGCCACGCCATATTGAAATTCAGGTACTGGGTGACAAACATGGTAATGTTGTTTACTTGGGCGAGCGGGAATGTTCAATCCAGCGTCGCCACCAAAAAGTTGTAGAAGAGGCCCCAAGTGCTTTTCTTGACGAAAAAACCCGCAAGGCAATGGGTGAGCAGTCCGTGGCCTTGTCGCAGGCTGTGAACTATTCAAGTGCTGGTACAGTTGAGTTTATTGTTGATAAGGATCGCAATTTCTATTTCCTTGAGATGAATACACGGTTGAAGGTAGAGCACTGTGTCACTGAAGAAGTGACGGGCATAGACCTTGTTGAGCAGATGCTCTTGTCAGCCGCTGGCGAAAAGATGAAGATTAAACAAAAAGATATCAAGCTCACTGGCTGGTCGATAGAAACGCGCGTTTATGCTGAAGACCCGGTCAGAGGGTTCCTGCCATCTATTGGTCGCTTGAAAAAATATGCCCCGCCGCTGGAGGAAAATGGTGTGCGTGTTGATACAGGTGTTTATGAGGGCGCTGAGATATCAATGTTTTATGACCCGATGATCGCCAAACTTGTTACAACAGCGGCCACGCGCGATGAAGCCATTGCCTTGCAAAGGATGGCGCTTGACGAATATTATATTCGAGGAATAGCGCATAACATCCCGTTTTTATCCTCAGTGATGGCGCACCCTCGCTGGAAATCGGGTGATATTAGTACCAATTTTATCGCTGAAGAATATCCAGATGGTTTTCTCGGTGGTGTACTCACGGATAGCGTAAAAGAAGCCATGGTATGTGCTGCTCTTTATATGAATGCAGTAGAATTATCGCGTGCCTTGCAGTTTGAGGAGGGTAAAATTAGTGATGTTTACCCGCCGCAAGACACAAAATGGCACGTTACAATTGCTGACGAAGAAATTGTGGCCACTATTCTTCCAACAGAAGAGGGGGTAGCCGTCTTCATCGATGGTAAAACTCTTGAAGTAGCAACCCCATGGGTGCCGGGTGATCTTGTTATTAAGGCTAGCATTGATGGCAGAGAGATAGCGATAGAGATTGATGAGACGGATATCGGCTATCAGTTGACCAGTGATGGCGTTAGCACTGATGTGCGCGTACAAACTGCTCGTGGTGCAGAACTTTACAAGCTGATGCCAGAAAAAGTTGAAGCTGATACCAGTAAGTTTTTACTATGCCCTATGCCGGGCCTTATTGTCTCTGTGGCGGTCGCTGAAGGGGATAAAGTAAAAGCAGGTCAAACGCTTGCTGTTGTAGAAGCTATGAAGATGGAAAATATCTTGCGCGCTGAAAAAGATGTGACGATCGCTACAGTTAATGCATCACCAGGTGATAGCATGGCTGTTGACGCAATTATCATGGAATTTTCTGACTAAAACTCTCCTTATTAACTATGTTTTGCTTAGCTGCTTTATATCATGATATACTGTAGGCCTGCTAAATTTAGGGTGTAAATTGAGGAGAGGCTATAATGAGTAGGCTTTCTGTAAAAGCTAGAATTCACGGACGTGTTCAGGGTGTTTGGTATCGAAACTGGGTCGAGAGAACCGCTTCGGACCTTGGCATAAATGGTTGGGTTCGCAATAGGTTAGACGGCAGCGTTGAAGCCTTGTTCATTGGCGAATCTTCTACAATAGATGAGATGATAACAGCCTGTCAAGACGGGCCGCCAT
>CBFDBT010000145.1:0-7112 GCA_965603115.1 uncultured Alphaproteobacteria bacterium | reverse complement strand
ACTGCGCCCTGCGCGCGCTTTACACCTTGAAGAAGGTTGGCAGGGACATCCTCAGCATTATAGACAGCCCTTGCATATGTGAGAGCTTCGCCGTCGCTAAATTCTAGCTTGCCTGTAAGCGCCATATGCGGGCTTGGAATGAAGGCATCAGCCATATCCTCAAGTCCCGGGCCGCAGGGCGGTGTACCCGTGAGGACAAGTCCTGTTAGTTCTGTGCCTTGTCCTGCAATTTCGATGGCGATATGGCCACCGAGTGACCAGCCAACCAAAGTGACATTTTGTAAACCAAGGGCTGGAATAACGCCGGCAATGATTTGAGCAAATATAGGTGTTGAGCAGATAGTTTCTAAATCCACCACATCATCAGATGAGCCGTGACCCGGTAAGTCAATCGCAACAAGCCGGTATTTTTGAAGCAGGGGGCTTTCAAATTGGTGGATAAAGGCTTCTTTACTCGCTGAATTGCCGTGGATGAATAATGCCGCTGGCGCGTCTTTTCCACTGTCCCAGTAAGCCATGTCTCCGGCTGGAGTAGGTAATGTCTTGGTGGTCGGTATCATAAATTATCCCCAAATAATTAATGTCAAATTGCTCGCGAGCCTCTAGGTGACCGCGTCTTGCTTGTTATAAATGTCTTTTTTCCATTCACTACTGTCCATAATATCGCGTAGGTGCTCCGCCGCATCCCACACATCAACGTAGCGCACATAAAGCGGAGCAAAACCAAACCGCATATTCTCTGGGGCGCGAAAATCACCAATGACGCCTCTGGCGATCAGCGCTTTAACTATTGCATAGCCATGTGGGTGATTGAAGGAGACCTGACTGCCGCGCTTATTTGCATCGCGTGGACTGTTTAGCTCAAAGCCATATTCAGCGCAGCGGCTTTCCACCAGCTCGATAAAGAGATCACAGAGAGCGATAGATTTAGCCCGGACTGCGGCCATATCAGCTTCTAAAAACATACTCAGACCGCAATAAATCATCGCCATGCTGGTGACGGGCTGGGTGCCGCTGGCCATTTGCGCAATGCCGGGTGCAGCTTCATAGTCACGCTTAAAGGCAAAAGGCTCGCTGTGACCCCACCAACCGGACAGAGGTTGTGTGGCTTTGTTTTGGTGACGCTTTGCGACAAAGAGGAAGGCTTGACTACCGGGGCCGCCATTGAGATATTTATAGGTGCAGCCAACTGCAAAATCTGCCTTGCAGTTATTGAGGTCAACAGGCAAGGCGCCCGCGCTGTGACAAAGATCCCATATCGTGAGAACTCCGCGCTCATGTGCTTTTTCAGTGATAGAGGCCATGTCGAGCATGCGGCCTGTTTTATAGTTAACTTGTGTGATGGAAACTACGGCAACCGTGTCGTCAATTGCATCAATGAGTTCATCACCCGGTACAAGCTTTAAAGTGTGGGAGCCGCCAAGCTGATCTATTAGGCCCTGCGCCATATAAACATCGGTAGGAAAATTATCACTCTCCATTAAAATGACAGAACGGTCCGGAGATAATTTTACAGCGAGAGCTAACAGCTTATAGAGGTTGATACCTGTCGAATCTGTAACCAGCATTTCACCGCTATCTGCACCCAACAGGTCGGCTAATTTGTCTCCAAGCACGTAGGGCATATCAAACCACCCTGCTGTGTTCCAACTTTTGATGAGATCACGGCCCCACTGACGTTTGACCACATCAACGGCAACATCAAGCGCTGCTTTTGGCTGTGCGCCAAGGGAATTACCATCTAAATAAATAATGTCAGCTGGCAAATCAAAGCGTTCTCGAAACGATTTGAGACTATCAGTTTGGTCCATAGTAATTAGGGCATCGCGTGTAAGGGTGCTCATATTCTTCTCGCCATTAGTTTGTCAAACAAGGGTAGGGGCGTTTTCTGCCATTGACAAGCAGCTTTGTCATAAGCGACTGTCTGTATATTAATAATAAAGACTTGAGAGTTTGCAAATGGAAATACCATATGAGGAACTACTGCCGCTTGTTTTCATGATGCTGGCAACTGGCATCGTTGGTGGAGTTTTGGCGGGTCTTCTCGGTGTTGGTGGCGGCATTGTTATTGTACCGGTTCTAGAGCTTGCTCTCGGTATCTTGGGCGTTGATCCAGCCATTAGAATGCATGTCGCTGTGGCAACCTCGCTTGCGATTATCATTCCAACATCGATTGCTTCCAGTCGCGCGCATCATAAGAAAGACGCTGTAGATTTTCAATTGGTTCGGGGTTGGGGCGTTCCTGTGTTTATCGGTGCTGCGCTTGGAACATGGATAGCGTCCAGAAGTGATAGCAGCACGCTTGCGGCCATTTTTGCGGTGGTGGCGCTTTTGGTTGCTATTAAAATGATACTGCCATTAGAAGGCAAAACACTATCGTCATCTGTACCATCAGGTTTGGCTGGTTCATCAATACCACTCGCTATTGGTACGCTGTCTTCTATGATGGGTATCGGTGGGGGCACTTTCAGCGTGTCGGCATTAACTCTGATGTCAAAACCCATTCATATGGCGGTGGGCACATCTGCACTTTTCGGGCTGTTTATCAGCCTGCCCGGCACCGTAGGATTTATCGTTACAGGCTGGGGGCACTCTAGTTTGCCGATAGGTAGTTTGGGCTTCGTTAATATTATTGGTTTTGCCTTAATATCTCCTATGACTGTGCTTGCTGCCCCTTATGGTGCTAAAATGGCGCACGCTCTTAGTCAGCGGCATTTGTCTATTGCCTTTGGTTTTTTTCTGTTTCTCGTAGGTGCGCGTATGTTATATCGTGCTCTGGTCTAAAAAGGATATTCAATGACATATATTTTCGAACCATCTTGCCGTGCAAGTGTAGCCATAAAAGATAGTGATGATCACTTTCCGGTTCACCGTATTTATTGTATTGGTAAAAATTACGCCGAACATACGCGAGAGATGGGCGGCGACCCAAAGCTTGACCCTCCATGCTATTTTAGTAAACCTGCTGACGCCGTGGTCGAAGATGGCGCGACGATAGCTTATCCTCAAGGTACAAACAATCTTCACCATGAGATTGAACTTGTTGTAGCGCTAAAGTCTGGTGGCAAAGATATCAGAGTTGAAGATGCTGCTGATATGATATTTGGTTACGCAGTTGGCCTTGATCTCACACGCAGGGACTTGCAAAAAATGGCTAAGGGTTCTGGTGGACCTTGGGATATTGCAAAGGGTTTTGACAACTCTGCACCAATTTCAGCTATTACGCCAAAGCAAGTGGCGAGCTTATCTGACAGCAGCATCATTGAACTGAGCGTTAATGGAGAAAAAAGACAGTCTGGCAAGATTGGAGACCTTATTTGGTCAATTGAAGAAATTATCAGCTCTTTGTCTGAGCTTTTTGAATTGCGGCCTGGGGACCTGATATATACTGGCACCCCAGCAGGGGTAGCGGCTCTTAAACCCGGGGATCATGTCGAGGGCTCTGTAGGCGGCGTTGGATCTCTCAGGCTAATCCTCGCTCTTTAAAGGATAGTATACCCTAACCTTTAGTTTACTATAAGATCACAGATTTGTGAGAATGCGATAACATGTCGTGATCACAATGGCTTTCATCGCAAATATCCCTCAATTCATCCCACAAGAATGGTAAAGATCAAAAGAAACCCCTAAAGCCATTGTAATATTATAACAATGTAGGGTATTTCAATGTTCCTAGTCGGGAAAAAGAAGAATATTAATCTAGTATTAGCAGGCGTTTGCTTAGTGCCCTTGATGCAGAAGACTTTGCACGCTGAAGGTAATACATTGAGCGGTGCAGAAATTGATCAAGAGGTAGTAGTGGGAGAAACAGGTTCTGTTACTATTTATGACGAAGATTATCTTAGTGAATTAACCAATATTGTTACAGCTTATGACCTAGCAGGAAAAGTGCCCGGTGGGCAGGTGATTTTAAATAGATCGAATAAGAATGGTGGTGATGGTCAAAAAAGTCGTGGGTTTGCCAGCAATGATGATGGTGTGCTCATTAACGGAAAGCGTTTGTCGGGAAAAAATAATAGCAGTCAGGGCGCGCTAGGCCGAATACCCGCTGAAAATGTTGTACGCATTGAAATCATACGAGGGTCTTCTCCGGATGTTAAGGTATCGAGCCAAGAAGCTTTTATGAATGTGGTATTGAGCGAAGATGCCTCTAAAGGCAGCGGGACGTGGGATGTCGGTGTCCGTATAGCTCCGCAAAGTGGACGTACTGTTCCACTGGCAACTATTTCATACGGCAGTCAAGTCGGTAATCTTGAATATTTTGTTGAAGTTTCGCAGAAAGGGTTTGTTGCCGATCCGACGCAGCTAGATATAATAACCAATGCAGCAGGGCAGTTGGAAAAGCGCATCAATGAGGCGGGAAAGCAATATTTTCGCACCCGATCAATCTCAACAAACCTGACCTATAACTTGCCTAACTCAGATCAGATAAGGCTCAATGCAAGCTATGAAACACGATATATGCGCCGCACATGGGATGGTGATGTTAGCGAGTATTTGCCAGATGGTAGTGTTGCTTTGAATGGGAACTCCCTTCAAAAAATTAATTTGGATGACCCGAGTTGGGAAGTGGGCGGTGATTATGAAACTAGCCTTGGTGATAAATGGAAAGTAAAGCTTATTGGCCTGTATGCAAAAAACAGCTTTGAATTTGGCCAGCGAGAAGACGAGCTCATAACGGGTGAAATTCCAGTATATGACACGGATTATACATTTTATAGCAATGCGCGTGAGGCAATTTTGCGACCTTCCCTAACGTGGGATATAGCCGAGGGCCGCCAGCTTGAATTTGGAAATGAAGTGGCTCTTAACCGTAACAGTGCTGGGCTGGATTCCAATGACCTGGTAACGGTGAAAGAAACACGGTCAGAATCTTTTGTTAATTATTCATGGAAGGTGAGCGATAAGGTCCACCTTGATTCTGCTATTAAGTATGAATATTCAAGAATTTCACAAGAAAGTATCGGCCTTGATCGATCAGAGACGTTTAAATTTTTAAAGCCCAGTGTGGATCTGCGCTATGACATCGACAACCAAAACCAATTACAGTTTTCTGTGCGGCGTGAAGTTTCTCAGCTAAATTTTGATGATTTTGCTACATCGATAAATAATGATAATATTGTGATTGCTGGTAATGAAAATCTGGTACCTGAAAAGTCATGGGGTTTGGAGTTATCCTATGAACGACGTTTTGCTGATGATATGGGCCAGATTAAACTCAAGCTCGCTCATGAGCGCCTCTCAGATCATATAGAGATGCTTGAAATATCACCCGGTGTCGCTGGCTCGGGTAACATCGGCGATGCGACGATAAATTCGGCAATTGTTACCACTAGTTTGAAGTTTGGCTTCATTGGCCTTGAAAATGTTGTTCTTGATGGCACCTTTGAATTCTATGACACCAGCACGACAGATGCCTTCACTGGAGAAAAACGCTCTATTGATGGTAGGTCTAATTTCTATGGAGAGGCAACTCTCAGGCATGATGTTGATGATATGGGCTTGAGTTATGGTTTGGAAGTTGAATATCAAGGGACTAGGTATCGTCGTTCAATAGGGCATATGAACCATTTTGATACTACGAAGGTGTATGCGACTTTATTTGCTGAGTATAAAATCTTTGGAAATATGATATTTTCCTTCAAGGCCAACAATATTCTTGATACGAGCGGGAGCAGGGTCACAACATATTATGACCCCTCGCGAGCCAGTGGCATGATATCTTCAATTGAGGGTCGAAAACAAAAGTGGCGACCACGCCTGCAATTTGGATTGAAAAGCACTTTCTAGGTTTACAGCGGTGAGAGCGGAAGGTCCCGTTTGAAGTCAAGGTAAGTAACGCTTTGTCCCTTTTCATAGCTTTCTCCCATTTTAAACCAAGCAAGGCCGTCGGCATGCATAACAGGCATCAAACGATGAGAGCCAGAGCCACCTGCTTTCTCTAACCCTGAATCTGTGAGGACAACAGGCACAAACACATCGCGCGTGGTAATAGTCGGGGCTTCAAAATTAAGGGATGCGGGGTGTCCTTTGGGCGCCATAACATTAAAGCCCAAAGTTTTGGATATGAGGGATCGGCCATAAAGCAGCCAAGCAACCAAAGAAGATAGCGGATTTCCGGGTAAGCCAAGAAATATCGTGTCGCCAATGGTACCAATTTTAACGGGCTTGCCAGGTTTCATTGCAACTTTCCATATATCGATGGTGCCGCCTAAGCTTTCAACAGCTGAGGGCAAGTGGTCGCGGTCCCCAACCGAGACCCCGCCCGTTGAAATAATCATATCGGCTTGGCTACAAGCGCTTTCGAGATTATCTTTCACCTCATCAAACTCGTCCCCCAGTCTATTGCCGTCAATTAGGTCAATAGCAGGATGATTGAGCAAGGCCATAAGCATAGGGCGATTGCTGTCGTATATAGCACCGGGTGCAAGCGGCTCACCGGGATCTGTGAGTTCGTCACCCGTTGAAAAGAGCATGATTTTAAGTTTGCGCTTGACCGAACACGTTGCAGCTCCGGCTGAAAGGGCGGCGGCTATATGGCGGGCATCCAGTAATATTCCGGCTTTTATCACCACATCGCCTTTTGAGATGTCTTCGGCGCGTTTGCGAATATTATTTCCAAGCGGCGGGTTTTGGTGAAAGAGAATATGCTCGCCATCTCGCTCAGTTTTTTCTTGCATGATAACAGTGTCATATCCATCAGGAACTGGCGCTCCTGTGAGAATGCGCACGGCCCCGCCCTCACATGGTACGTCGCCAGCTTCGCCAGCCGCCACGCTGCCAACCAGTGGCAGGCGGTGAGGGGCCTTCCCTTGCAAGTCGGCTTTTCTTACGGCGTATCCATCCATTGCACTATTGTTAAACACGGGAACATCGGTGGTGGCAGTGATGTCACTTGCCGTAATGCGTCCGAGTGCATCTATGATATTGATGGTCTCTTCACCGCTAATAGCTTGGGTATGGAGTTGAATATGCTTAAAAGCATCTAGAACTGGGATCATGGCGTATTTCCTTGAATATTTTCTCTCTTATAGTTTCCATGAGGGAATTAGCCAATAAAAAACGGAGGTCACAAGGACCTCCGTTGAGTTTGGGAAGAGTAGGGTAATATA
>CBFDBT010000144.1:0-7118 GCA_965603115.1 uncultured Alphaproteobacteria bacterium | reverse complement strand
ATCACATCGCGATAATTTCTGTCTTGCTGGAAGAGTTTTGGGAGCCATCACGTATGGGCTTGGTGCCTTATATTCGTGATATTATCAGTCAGGGCATCCATATTCATTATTACACTTCGCCAAGTCATAAAGATAAAATTAGCCAATTCCATAAAAGTCTGCCCAAAGAGCAGCAACATTTGTTCCATCTTCATGATGCGATCCACGACCTTGATGAGCTTTCAAATGAGTTAAGCCAATATCATGCGGGGTGGAGTTTGTTTAATATGCAAATATTTAATGACATGACGACCCATGTCGATGATGTTTTCACCCAAGAGGCGATGGAACTATTTACGCCAACAACTCTACCTTCAGTTATATGGACCTGTGCGGCTGCGGGTTTGCCCGTTATATGCAATCGCGCCATGAGGGGCGTTGTTGATGTTTTACCTGATGGCATGGCTATTCCTTTAAGCTTGTCTGAATTGGGTAATTTGAAGTCAATATTGGATAAAGTTGATTGGGACGCTGTGAATAATACTTCTTTGGATACCCTGGATATATCAAACCAGATTTATAAAATTTATGATTTTTTGGATGAGCTACATGCAGAATAACATGTCAAGTGACCTTTTAATCCAGCTTCACAGGGAATTGCTAAGAGTTCGCTGTGCAGAATTGGCTCTTGCGGAGCGCTATAAAGAGCAAGAGATGCGCACACCTACTCATTTTGGGGTAGGGCAAGAGGCTGTGGCTGTAGGTGTCTGTGGAGCCTTGAAAACATCGGATGTCGCTTATAGTTATCACAGGTCTCATAACCATTTTTTGGCTAAAGGTGGCAGTGTATATAAGCTCGCAGCAGAATTGTTTGGTCGTGAAACTGGTTGTTCAAGAGGCAGGGGTGGATCAGTTCATTTAACCAATAGGGACACAGGGTTTATAGCGTCAAGTGCCATTTTAGGAGAGTCTATTGCCGCTGCAACGGGCAGTGCTCTTGGTTTTAAGATGGATAAGTCAAGTCATATATCAACAGCCTTTTTTGGTGATGCTGTTGCTGAAGAAGGCGCATTTTATGAATGTTTGAGCTATGCCTCTTTAAAAAAACTACCTGTTTTGTTCGTCTGTGAAAATAATGGGTATGCTACTGAGAGTCCACTCGACATTCGCCAGCCTGATGGCGCTGAGATTTCGAAACGTGTTGAATCATTTCAAATTCCAACACGGGTTCTAGATGGAAATGACATCAGTGAAGTCTATAGAACAGCAAAAAGTCTAGTTGATGATATTCGTGGTGGTGGTGGCCCACAATTCATGGAATGCAATACATATCGATGGTTAGAGCATGTTGGTCCGCATTACGATCATGAGCTGTCTCGAACTTATAGGACAGCAGAGGAAGTTGAAGCGTGGAAGCTGAAGTGTCCAGTTAAGAGAAGTCGTGAGAATTTGATTGTTACTGGCATTGCAACGGACGAGGAATGCGCTGAGTGGGAAAAGAGCACACAAAGTCAAATCGAAAAAGATATTGAAAAGGCTTATGGTGACCCATGGCCAGACGTACAAGATCTTTTTGAGAATGTTTATTAAGGTAGCTAACTATGTATATAGTTCAGGAAAAAATGCATGCGTTTACTCAAATATAACCAGGCCATATCAGAGGCAACTGTCCAAGCTATGGAAGAGGATGAAAATATCTTCGTAACAGGGCATGCGGTTGATTATCCTTCAGGGATTTTTGGAACTACCAATGAGGCCGCTGAAAAATATCCAGATAGAGTATTTGATTGTCCTTCGATGGAGAATGCATTTACCGGCATTGCCGTTGGGGCGGCTGCGGTTGGCAAGCGACCTGTTTTCGTTTCACCAAGAGCAGATTTTATCTTTTTGTCTTTCGATAATTTACTAAACTTGGCTTGCAAGTGGCGCTACATGTACGGCGGTAATGCTGGCAATGTTCCTGTCGTTTTTCGTGCCGTCGTGGGTAAGGGTTGGGGGCAAGGCGCTACACATTCTCAGATTATGCATGCCCCACTCGCACATTTTCCAGGTTTAACTGTTGCGATGCCAAGTACGCCTGCTGATGCTAAAGGGTTATTGCTATCAGCATTACAAGCCAGCCACCCTGTTGTAATTTTTGAGCATAGAGCTTTGTTTAATATGGAAGGCCCTGTTCCTGAGGAAATGGAAGCCATTCCTTTTGGAGAGGCTAATATTCTTAGACAAGGTACTGACATAACTATTGTAGCGACGTCATTGATGGCACTTGAAGCGACTGTAGCAGCCGACGAACTACAAAAACTAGGTATTAGTGTTGAAGTTGTTGACCCTAGAACGATCAGACCTTTAGATGAAAAGGCCATCTTGAAATCTGTGGCAAAAACGGGACGATTAATAGTCGCGGACACCAGTTGGGAAATGTGTGGCTTCAGTAGTGAAGTTGCGGCTCTAGTTGTAGAAAAGGGTTTTCATTCCCTAAAGGCACCCGTGCAGAGATTATCTCTGGCAAACTGCCCAACTCCAGTTTCTTTGCCGTTAGAAACAGCATTTTACCCTAAAGCCTCAACTTTGGCTAAGGTTGCTCTGGAGATGCTGAAAGTCGAAGAAAACAATGATTTGTCACGTATTGATCTGACCGATACGTTTAAAGGACCATACTAAATAATAGTAGTAGATTGAATTAACTAGAGAATTAATTTAAGTCTATAGACTTAAAAGATAGATTAGTCTGAATTCATGAGTATTTAAGATAGGGTATCGAATGACACATGACACTTCTTTTGGTGATCTAACTGGTAAATCCATCCTCATCACTGGTGGGACTGGCTCATTTGGGGTGAATTTACTTCATCTTCTTCTCAAAAAACATAATCCTAAACGCGTTATTCTGCTAGCTCGGGGTGAGTATAATCATTTTAAAATTCAAAATAGCCTCACTAAACAACAATTGACAAAAGTACGGTTTTTTATTGGGGATGTGCGGGACTTTGATCGTCTTATTATGGCTTTTCAGGGCGTGGATATTGTTTTTCATGCGGCAGCACAAAAGCAGGTGCCTCTTGCAGAATATAACCCTTTTGAATGTATCAGAACCAATGTTGTTGGGGCAGAAAATGTTGTTCAGGCAGCTATAAGGGCAGGTGTTAAACATGTGGTAGCTTTGTCTACCGATAAGGCCGTCAATCCTATTAATTTATATGGTGCCAGCAAACTAGCGTCTGATAAAATATTTGTAGCGGCAAATTCTTTAGGGGCTGGTACAGGCACAATTTTCTCGGTTGTTCGCTACGGCAATGTTTTAGGATCCAAGGGCAGTGTCATTCCTTTTTTCAGAAAACTTATCCGTGAAGGTGCAAAATCTCTACCAATCACAGACGTGCGTATGACACGCTTTTGGATTACTTTGGATCAGGCTGCAGAATTTGTACTATCCAGTTTATCTATGATGCGCGGGGGTGAGATTTTTGTCCCCAAAATTCCATCTATGAATATTGTTGACCTTGCTAAAGCCCTAGCGCCTGATCTGAAGATTAAAAATATTGGAATTCGCCCAGGTGAGAAATTGCACGAAATTATGATTACGGATCATAGCGCTGCGACGACGGTGGAAATGGATGATCGTTATATAATCGAACCTGAATGGCAATATTGGTCTCGTAGAAGTTTCAAGCTTGATGGATATCCTCTTGTGAAAGAAGGTTTTGAATATTCGTCTGACACAAATAGCAGTTGGTTAAAACAGAGCGATCTTGCAAAAATATTAAAAGACATTCCAGACCTTCAGGATTAGGGATGAATGATTTTTTACCATATGGGCGGCATATGCTGGATGAGGGCGATATTACCGCTGTCGTTGATGTTTTAGAAAATGATCTTTTAACGACGGGCACTAAAGTTCCAGAATTAGAATCTGCACTGTCACACTATCTAGGTGGACCAGAAGTTGTCGTATGTTCAAGTGGGACAACAGCTTTGCATTTGGCGGCCATATCAGCAGGCCTAACAGAAAATACTTGTGCTATTGTGCCGGCAATTACTTTCTTGGCGACGGCCAATGCAGTGCGCATGACAGGGGCGGATGTTGTCTTTGCCGATGTTGACCCTAAAAGTGGCTTAATGACGGAACAGAGCTTAAAAGATGCCATTGAGCGTGCTGAAAAGCCAGTGGCAGCCATTATGCCTGTTCAGCTCACAGGTCAGTCACCTGACTTAAGCGCTTTGGGAACTATTGCTGATAATATCGATGCCGCTATCATTACAGATAGTTGTCATGCACTCGGGGCCACGAAAGCTTTAGACGGCAAAAAGCTTGGCTCAGGCCTTGAGGAAGACTATGCCTGTTTTTCATTTCACCCCGTAAAAGCTATTGCTATGGGTGAGGGGGGTGCAATTGTTACCCGCAATAAAGCCAAGGCCAATAAAATGAGACTTCTTCGAAGTCACGCAATGCAGCCATCTCATGATAACCAACCGTGGGCTTATGAGGCCCATGAATTAGGCTATAACTATAGAGCTACAGACATTCAAGCTACGCTTGGTCTTAGCCAACTAAAAAAAATAGATGGATTTATTCAAAAAAGACGTGAGCTTGCTGGCCTATATACTGAGCTGTTAAAGCCGCTAGCGCCTAACCTTGTGCCTATTGAACAGAACGACTACGCAACATCTGCATGGCACCTCTATTCAGTGTTAATTAATTTTAAAGACATTAAAATTGACCGTGCTTCTTTCATGAAGATGCTTAATTCAAAAGGAATAGGGTCTCAGGTACATTATATTCCGGTATGCGATCAGCCCTATTATAAAAAACTATATGGGGAGCAAAATTTACCCGGTGCAAGTTCGTATTATAGTCAAACGCTCACACTACCTTTATTTCCGGCAATGCGGCGTGAGGACGTTGCCCGCGTTGTTGCCTGTCTTTTAGAAATAATTTCCTAAACATTTCAAAAAGTAAAACGAGCCAGGAGAACCTGACTCGTTTTGTACAGAACTTAGATTTTAAAACGAAGCTCGCGTTTTTATCCTTGGAAGAGTGACAGGATAGACTGTGGTGATTGGTTAGCAATACTTAGAGCTTGTATGCCAAGCTGTTGCTTAACCTGAAGTGCCTGTAAATTAGCACTTTCTTTAGCCATATCAGCATCCACCAAGTTACCAATACCCACTTCAATCACGTCGGATATCTTCTCCGCGAATGTGCGATTGTTTTCTAGGGATGTAGCACCAGCACCAAGCGATGTCAGGGAAGCGTTAACATTGTCTAGTGAAGCAATGAGTTTGACAACGGTTGCAGCAGCCAGTGCCTGAGTATTAATGACCTCGGTAGTGGTCACGGTAATAATACCACTGGCAGCACCCGGTGTAAGATCTTGGTGCGCGACTGTAATAGTTTGTGTTGCATCAGGATTAGTGATGGCAACAATTTGGTCAGTGCCACTATTAATAAGGTTAGTTCCGTTAAAGGAAGCATTATTAATGATAGTTGAAATTTGGTCTCTAAGCGCGACAAAATCCTGATTTAGGGCGCTACGGCTGGTTGTATCAAGACCTTGGTCAGCTGCGGCCACTGCTTTTTCCTTCATTTCGATCAATAGATCGGAGATGGAGCCAGCAGCTGCAAGCGCGATATCGGTTGTGGATATACCACGATCCAAAGATTGCTTTACAGCGTTAAAACCACGAAGGTCTCCGCGTAGCTTTTGGGCGATTGAAAAGATCGCCGCATTATCTTTAGACGATGAAATTTTCAGACCAGTATTAATATTCGTTTGAGTGTTATTCAAAGCCTTACTGGTAATATTCAAATTACGTAGTGCTGATAGAGCACTTTCGTTCACATTAATTGAAAAAGCCATGTAGCCTCTCCTTCTTCATTTACGTTCTGTACAACGCTACTCTTGTAGCCTCAGTCCTATATAAGCAAGGGTCGTGCCAGTTTTAATAAATTACTAACTATATGATTTTTCTAGGTTATTTGGAATTATTTAATAGATTGGTGAAATGAATCTAGAGAGTTATGGTAAATATTTCTCTTGGAATGCATATTTTTCCGCCTTCATTTAGCCTCTTCATTGCCGTGAGCTACGCGGATTTTATGACAGGATAAATCTGCCTATGTATCAACTGGTTTGGATGGGCTCATTTCTAGTGAGGCGGCAGGATAAATTAAAACCGCAACAAATGGCTGCGGTTTTTTAATTTAAATAATTTGGTTAACTGAGAGGGATGTGGGCTTAATCATATGGGGCGTTGTCATTTCTGCTCCCTTGCCATAGCCCATAGCGGGTCGATTGTTTTTGTTAACTTCATCCCCAACACTTTTCAATAAGCCTTCAGTGATTGTCTTTAAACGGATAACAATCCTTGCATTCTTTTTTAATTCTTCTCTCAAGCTTTCTGTCACTTCCTTTATTCGGATGCGAATATCGGAATCTTCAGGGCCGAGTAGGTTTTCATTCACTCTCGCATTATTCATTGCATCTTTATATTGCGACATAAGGCGAATTTTTTGGCCTTGAAGACTTTTAATCTCTTGAGGGCGTTTGCGTTCTAAAAGTTCGGTCTCATGTCTAACAATATCTTTTAGCTCAGTTGTAATACGAATTAACTTTGCTCCGGGTCCCGTCAAGTGTTCGGACGGAATAACCAGGGGAGGTGTGGGTGTGGGTGTTGTTTGCGCTGATTCTAACATATCAGACCTCCTGCATTCTTAATATTTCTTTATATATAGAGTCAGATAGTCCAACTCCGCCTTGTTTAACTATGTCTTTGCCAATTTCATCGATCATTAGTGAACGAAACATATGTTCGCTATTACCACCACCAAGGATCCCATTTGTAGGAATACTTTCCATCATGGGTTTAAACATCTGGGCAATAAAAACAGCTTCAAATTCATCTGCCTTTTTACGGGCTTTGATTTTGAAAGATTCGTCTATTTGGCCCATTTTTCCTGCCAACATTTGACGAGGATCTTGAAGGGCCGTTTGGCCTAATAGGTCTTGTCCGCTATTTATAATGTTTAAGGGGTCCATTTTACATAACCTCAATGTCAGCTTGCAGAGCGCCAGCGGTTTTGAGGGCCTGCAAGATTGAAATCATATCTCTTGGGCCTACGTCCTCGCCAAGTAGAGTGA
>CBFDBT010000143.1:0-7159 GCA_965603115.1 uncultured Alphaproteobacteria bacterium | reverse complement strand
GTG
The DNA here is from genome assembly GCA_965603115.1 of uncultured Alphaproteobacteria bacterium. Taxonomy (GTDB): domain Bacteria; phylum Pseudomonadota; class Alphaproteobacteria; order Sphingomonadales; family Kordiimonadaceae; genus CBFDBT01. Next base: position 7,156 of record CBFDBT010000143.1, on the reverse strand, counting down.
CTGAAGAGAAGATCCGTATCGTACTTGAAGGCTTGCGCGGAGAGAACAGCATTGCTGAGCTTTGTCGCCGTGAGGGCATTGCCCAAGGCATGTATTATAGCTGGTCCAAAGAGTTTCTTGAGGTCGGTAAACAGCGCCTTGCTGGTGATACTAAACGTGCTGCCACCACTGATGAAGTCAAGGGCTTGCGCAAGGAAGCCCGCGATCTGAAAGAAGTAGTGGCTGAGCAAGCGTTAGAGCTGCGCTTGTTTAAAAAACGTATGGCTCGCCCCTTTGCAATAGAAAATTTTAGATGACAATCACACGGTCTGCGTAAACGTATACGGCATATCGATTTTCAAGTCGTTGCCAAGATGGATATTCGCGCGTTCCGGTCCTCATAAGCATGTCGGCTTCAATGAGCCATTTTTTTAATCAGCTATCCGATCCGCCGATCAACCGTTTGGCCATCTAGTCTTTCCTTCGCAAATAGTGCGTCCCCCTATTCGAGTTTCTAGCGTTTTATGTCACGGCTATTTCAGGTGCATAGCTAAACGGTTCCTTTCGATGTAATGCTGCCCAGGCAATTCTGGTCAGCTTATTAGCCAAAGCAACCACGACAATATTGCGATGTGACCGGGCCAACAATTGTCGAAGCCACTGTCCTATCTGGGTTTCGGTTTTGGCCAACCATGGCAAAGCGGCTCGTGCGCAGTGAATAAAAAGAGTTCTGAGATAGACATTTCCGCGTCGACTGATACCCAAAAGCCTTGGCTTGCCTCCTGTTGTTCTTTGCTTGGGGACTAACCCGAGCCACGCACCGAGGTCTCTTGCTCGGGGGAATGAGGCCGCATCCCCAACCGCTGCAATTAATGCTGTCGCTGTTAGTGGGCCAATATCTGGTACGGAAGTCAGGCATTTTGCGGCTGGGTCGCACCGAACATAATCCAAGAATTCTCGATCCATTGCAATAATACGTCTGTCTAACTCACGCCATTCACCGCGCATGTCGGTGACAAGGGAACATATGCGATTGCTGATGCCAGCTTCAGTCTTAGCAAGTAGTGTATCAACTCCCTGTTCGAATTTTCTGCGCCCTTGGGCATAAGTCAAACCACGCTCTAATAAAATGGCACGCATTTGATTGATAAGCATCGTGCGTTGACTGACGAGCCGAGAACGATGCCGATGCAATGTTTGCATGTCCAATTGGCCCATAGATTTCAGCTCCACAAATCGCATGGTCGGTCGAGTGGCAGCTTCGGCTATCGCTTCGGCATCCCGTTCATCATTCTTTTGTGCTTTGACATATGGTCGCACATATTCAGGCGACATCAATCTGACGTCATAGCCTTGGCCCGCTAGCTGTCGCCCCATGTGGTGTGCACCACAGCAAGCTTACATGGCTACGATGCAAGGTGATAGCTGGGCAGTAAACTTCGGAATAGTCGTCGGACGCATTCGCCTCTGAAAGACTATCTCCCCTGCTGAATCTTGCCCTGCAAAACTGCAGATGTTTTTACCAAGGTCAATTCCTAAAACGGCAATGTTTTTCTCATTCATGGTTCATCTCCCTCTTTAAATTGAATAGTTGATCATAGACTTAAAAATTGGGGCGAGCCATTCCATAAGCATGAACGACGGTGGGGAATACGAAGAATGAGATATTCCGCATCCGACAAAATGGAGATCATTCGCACCGTTGAGCAATCTCACCTGTCCGCACGGCTGGTGCTGGACAAGATAGGTATTCCCGCACCACCTTTTATCGCTGGTATGATAAATATCTTGATGATGGGATGGATGGCTTAGAGGACAAGCTTTCGCACCCAGGCAAGGTGTGGAACTGTATTCCTGACAGGATACGCGCGAGAATTATTGACTTTGCCTTAGAGGAGCCGACATTGTCACCGAGTGAGCTGGCAGTGAAGTTCACTGATACACAGGACTACTTCATCTCAGAATCCAGTGTGTACAGGCTGCTCAAGGCGCATGACCTGATCATCAGCCCGGCCTTCATTGTGATCAAAGCAGCGAATGAGTTCAAGGATAAGCCAACTCGCGTGAACCAGCAATGGCAAACAGACTTTACGTATTTTAAGATCATTGGTTGGGGTTGGTATTACTTGTCGACTATATTGGATGATTACAGTCGCTATGTGATTGCTTGGAAGCTCTGCACTACGATGAAAGCGTCGGATGTGACGGATACACTGGAATTAGCGCTTGAGGCATCTGGTTGCGACAGTGCCAAGGTTATTCATAAACCACGGCTGCTATCCGATAATGGAGCATCATACGTTGCAGTGAACTGGCGGACTTCCTCGCGGACAAAGGTATGAGCCATGTGCGCGGCGCACCTTACCACCCGCAAACACAAGGCAAGATCGAGCGATGGCATCAAACTCTCAAGAACCGTGTCTTGCTCAATAATTATTACTTCCCGAGCCACCTTGAGCATGAAATCGGTAACTTCATCGAATATTATAATAACGAACGCTACCACGAATCTATCAACAACCTCACACCTGCAGACGTTTACAATGGCAGGGGCAACACAATTCTTGAGCGAAGGAGACTGCTTAAAACAGAACTATCAAAAAAAGACGCTTGCAACATCAAAAACAAGCTGCTTAATATCAACAACAATCAGAGATCAAAGCCTCTCTTATTTTAAAGGCTGACTTGTTCCAAATTATATGACGACGAACAATATAAAGATTAACTTGCTTATGACTTTCCCAGTTTATACTGTGAGATAATTGTATAATTAAGTTTGAGATTTTCATGAAAATATTACAAGTTTTTGGTACGCGTCCTGAAGCCATAAAAATGGCACCAGTCGTGCATGCACTTAATCGGGCTAAGGGCGTTGACAATATTGTCTGTGTAACGGCTCAGCATCGCGGCATGCTCGATCAGGTCTTGGACTTTTTTTCAATTAAGCCTGATTATGATCTTGATTTGATGAAGGCTGGGCAAAGCCTTGCTGATGTTACTGCCCGTATCTTAACTGATTTAACAAAAGTTCTCGAAAAGGAAAAACCCAACCTGGTGCTAGTGCATGGGGATACAAACACCACACTTTCTGCATCTTTGGCGGCCTTTTATCTAAAAATCCCTATTGGTCATGTTGAGGCGGGACTTCGTACTGGAAATATTAATTCACCTTGGCCCGAAGAAGCCAATCGCAAGCTAACGAGCACTCTCGCCAAATTTCATTTTTCACCTACTGAAATGACCAAGAATAACTTACTAGCTGAAGGTGTAGATAAAACTAAGGTTTTCGTTACGGGCAATACGATTGTTGATGGCCTCTTCCTTGCGATTGATATGCTGAAAAAAGATGATGTAAAGCAGAAGGCTTTTGTAGAGAAGTTTTCTTTTCTAAATCAGGATAAAAAACTTATTCTTGTTACAGGTCATCGGCGTGAAAATTTTGGTGGTGGGTTTGAAAATATTTGTGCCGCCCTTGGTGAGCTTGCGAGCAGAGATGATTGTGAAATACTCTATCCTGTGCATTTAAACCCTAATGTAAAAGGCCCTGTCTTTGAATATTTAGATGAGAAAGAAAATATTCATTTAATACCACCACAAGATTACCCTACCTTTGTTCACCTGATGAACCGGTGTTATCTCATTTTAACAGATTCTGGTGGCATTCAGGAAGAAGCCCCCTCCCTTGGCAAACCTGTACTTGTGATGCGTGATACGACAGAGCGGCCAGAGGCAGTTGATGCTGGCACGGTTAAACTGGTTGGCACTGATAGAAAAAAAATAATTACCGAGGTTGCAGAATTACTAGACAATCGTAGTGCTTATGATGCTATGAGTCATGCGCATAACCCATACGGTGACGGAACAGCGGCTATTCAGATTAGGGATATAATATTAAATGCCAGCCTTTAAGAAAATTTGTGTCATAGGCCTTGGGTATATCGGCTTGCCAACGGCAGCTGTTTTTGCTCGTGCGGGCGTTGAAGTGGTCGGTGTTGATGTAAATCCCAAGGCTGTCGACATTATCAATACAGGAAAAGCGCATATTGTTGAGGCTGATCTCGATGATTTGCTCCACAATGTTGTTGAAAATGGCACCTTTACAGCCCGTCTGCAAGCTGAAGAAGCAGATGCTTTTTTAATTGCCGTCCCTACACCCTTTAAAGGAGATCATGAACCTAATCTTGCGTATGTTGAAGCTGCTACGCGCTCTATTGCTCCGTATGTTAAAGAAGGAAGTCTCTTGGTCTTGGAATCAACAGTTCCGCCGGGTGCTACTGAGAAGATGGTCAACTGGCTTGAGGAAGAGCGCCCAGACCTTAAAGAAAAAGGTGGTGTTGGCGTTGCATACTATGCTGCCCATTGTCCAGAACGCGTATTGCCTGGGCGTGTGCTTATTGAGCTCGTGGCTAATGACCGCATCATCGGAGGCATTACTCCGGCCTGCTCAAGCAAAGCTCAGGCCCTTTATAAAATATTTGTTGAAGGTGACTGCGTCATCACAACGGCGCGCACTGCTGAGCTTGCAAAGCTCACCGAAAATAGCTTTCGTGATGTTAATATTGCCTTTGCAAATGAGCTATCCATCATATGTGATAAGTTAGAGATTAATGTTTGGGAACTCATCAGTCTCGCTAATCGTCACCCTCGGGTGAATATATTGCAGCCAGGACCTGGTGTAGGTGGGCACTGCATAGCGGTTGACCCATGGTTTATTGTTGATGCAGCTCCTCAAGAAGCAAAAATTATTCGTTCAGCACGTGAGGTAAACGACAGCAAACCTAAATGGGTTATTGAGAAGGTACGGCAAGCAGCCAAAGAAACAGGGAAAGAGCGCCCTGTGATTGCCTGTCTTGGCCTTGCCTTTAAGGCTGATATTGACGATCTGCGGGAAAGCCCAGCTTTGATGATCGCTGAGTGCTTGGCGCATGAGAGAATTGGCGAAATTATTGCTGTTGAACCAAACATAAAAATACAAGCACCGTCACTTGCTAAATTAGGTGTGCCTTTAATTGAATTGGGCTATGCATTGGAAAAAGCTGATGTAGCTGTTTTATTGGTTGATCATACGCTTTTCAAGGAGATAACTTTGGCACAGATGGAAGGCATAAAATTAACGGATACACGCGGATTGATAGGCTAGATCTAACCATGCTTATAGGCTTATGATAAGGTGTTTATGAACAAACTTCCAAATATAGAGTATCTGAAATTAATAAATGAAGATGAAAATGATTAAAAGAAATATCGTAACAATTCATCAACCAGAAACATTGCCCTGGATGGGGTTCTTTAATAAGATGATTATGGCTGATACTTATGTTGTATTGGATAATGTTTCGTTTCGGAAAAATTATTTTCAAAATCGTAACCAGATTCTTACAAAAAATGGTCCCACCTACTTGACAATACCAGTGGATCAAAAGTCAGATGTTAAAATTAATGAGGTTAAAATCATTAATCAAAATAAATGGCAGAAGAAACATTTGGCAACCATACTTCAAACATATTCTAAAAGCCCATTTTTTGAAACATACAAGCCTTTCATTGAAAAGCTATATACCTCGAGCTTTGAGCGGCTCATCGACTTTAATATGGAAGTTATTATGTATGTGAGGGAAGTGCTGGATATTAAAACAAAACTATTGCTCGCTTCCCAGTTGGATATACATGGTCATAGCACAGAATTATTGTTGGATATTTGCCAAAAAACCGATGCAACGCATTACTTATCAGGACGTGATGGTAGAAATTATCTAGATGAAGAATTGTTTGATACTGCTGGGGTCAAAGTTATTTATCAAGATTTTGAGCTTCAAGAATATACTCAATTTAACCAAAATGAATTTCACCCATTCATGAGTGTGTTGGATTTACTTTTTAATTGTGCACCTGAAAATGCTCGTAATTTGATAGAATCAGGAGATAAACTTCATGAGAGAATTTAGAATTGGAAGTACAGTAATAAATGAAAATAGCCCTGCCTATATCATTGCTGAAATCGGAGGCAACTTCACGACTTATGAGGAAGCAAAAGAACTAATTGATGCGGCAGTCTATTCTGGAGCTGATGCAGTTAAGTTGCAAACATTCAAAGCGGAGACACTTGCCTCAAAAAACGCCAAATATGAGATGGAGAACACAGGAAATGTAAGTCAGTTTACCTTGTTCCAGCAATATGAAATTGATTCAGAAATGCATAAAAATATTTATGCGTATGCCCGATCTAAAAATATGGAAATATTTTCAACACCCAGTCATATGGATGATGTTGAAATGCTTGAGGAACTCGGCACATCTGTCTATAAGATTGGGTCTGATGACACATCCAATTTAGAGTTTATAAGATGTGTCGCCGATACCCAAAAGCCTATCATTGTGTCTACTGGTATGTGCACAGCACTTGAGGTTGATGAGATCGTTGATGTGATCATGTCTACAGGGAATAAGAATTTCAGCATTTTGCATGCTATTACATCCTATCCCACCAAATATGATATTGTGAATTTGAACGTCATTAAATCTTTTCGAGACAGATATCCAGGTGTGGTAATTGGTTATTCCGATCATACGATTGGCGTACAATGCTGTCTAGCCGCACGTGTGATGGGGGCCTTAATACTTGAGCGCCATTTTACCATGGATAAAAATGCGGATGGCCCGGATCATATTCTTTCGTCAGACCCAGAAGAGATGAAATATCTTATAGATTCTGTGCGCATCATCGAAACAGCTCTAGGTGACGGCGTGAAAATGCCTGTTATGCAAGAGCAGATAAATCGGAAAAATAATCGCAAATCTATTGTGCTTGATAAACCAATTTCCAAAGGTGAGTATCTGACCAAAGCACATCTTGCAGTTAAGCGACCTGGCTATGGAATAGAACCTAAAAAGTTAAATGATCTAATTGGTCGCCCTGTAAGCAAAGACCTTGAAAAAGATATGGTTTTGACTTGGGATATGCTCGGTGGCTAGTTTTGTCTTCGTGCAGGCCCGCATGGGGTCATCTCGTTTACCAGGTAAAACATTAATGCAGATTAATGGTCGGCCTTTGATTTGGTACGTTATAAACCGGCTTGAGCAAATAAAAGGTATTGAAGAAGTAGTTATACTAACCTCGGAACGTGAAACTGATGATATATTAGTGCAGTGGTGCGAAAATAATAAAATTGCTGTCTTC
>CBFDBT010000142.1:0-7202 GCA_965603115.1 uncultured Alphaproteobacteria bacterium | reverse complement strand
TCTTTGATGGGTGGAAGGAGCTTGGGCTTACTACCATCCAGCTTTTGCACCATGATGTGCTTGCGGCCTTTATAGGGGGCAATGTAAGCAATTAGCGTGGCATCGGGTGACATTTTCATCTGTTCGCCGTCACTCAGTCGTGCAAAAGCTTCCACGGGAATATCAGAGGGAAGCATGGCAGGGCTAACATCCTCAGCAAAGGATGGCGGGGCCAAGCTCGTAAGCAAAAGCCAGCAGAATAAAATGATCTTCAAAATATTTCCCCCGAAATAAACCCTGAATTTCCATAGTCAACTTAAGGTATAGAAACAACATAATGACGCGAGTGTCTAGCGGTAAATTAAAATGAAGTATAGATTTTTATGCGCACTAAAAATTATTTCATCAACAAAGGCTTGCGGTTAGATAGTGTTAGGGTCTAAAAGGGATGTCGAACGGCCCACTGTCACTTGTGGGCTACTTATATTCGTTTCTCTAAGGTCAGGGGATATACCATGGCAAAGGCAAACCGCCCACTCTCACCTCATTTACAAGTTTATACGTGGGGCATCCATATGGTTACATCCATATTGCACCGCGCGACAGGTGCCGCTCTCTCTTTTGGATTGATATTGCTTGTTTGGTGGCTTACGGCACTGGCAACAGGGCCTGAGTATTATAACTATGTCAATGAAGTACTGTTATCTCCCGTCGGACGCTTTGTTTTGTTTGGCATTACCTTTTCCGCGATGCAGCATTTGGCATCGGGCATACGTCACCTGATCATGGATACAGGCGTGCTTTACAATCTGGAGCGAAATAAATTTTCAGCGCAGTTAACACTCGTGTTTTCAATCATTGCAACCCTTGGCATCTGGTATCAAGCCTATGCTCTAGCAGGAAAGATATAATCATGAGTGATATGAATACCCCTCTTGCAAAAGTACGTGGCCTTGGCTCTGCTAAAACCGGTACGCACCATTGGTGGATGCAACGCGTAAGTGCTGTTGCAAACATCCCACTTGTGATTTGGTTCGTTATCTCGATGCTTGGGCATGTACGGTCTGATTTTACGACGATTTCAAGTTGGATGCAGGTGCCTTTTGTTGCTGTGTTGATGAGCTTGCTGGTTGCTAATCTGGCCTATCATATGAATTTAGGTCTGCAAATTGCTATCGAAGATTATGTTCATGGGCGCGCTCGTGTGGTTTCAATGCTTGTTCTAGATTTTGGAACCGTTGTGCTAGGCGTGCTGGGTGTCTTTTCTATTTTAAAAATTTCAATTGGTGGATAACTAAAAATGAGTCAAGAATATCCAATTACTGAACATACCTATGACGCGATTGTCATCGGAGCCGGTGGGTCAGGACTTCGCGCGACTATGGGGCTCGCTGAGCAGGGTTTGAAAACCGCTTGTATAACAAAAGTTTTTCCTACCCGTTCACACACGGTTGCGGCCCAAGGCGGCATTGCTGCCTCCCTTGGCAATATGGGGCCGGATAGCTGGCAGTGGCATATGTATGACACAGTCAAGGGCTCTGATTGGCTCGGTGATCAAGACGCGATTGAATATATGGTACGTGAAGCCCCTGCTGCTGTTTATGAGTTGGAGCATTACGGCGTGCCATTTTCTCGCACTGAAGAAGGTAAAATTTACCAACGTGCTTTTGGCGGCATGACTACGGAATTTGGCGAAGGGCCCGCGGCTCAACGCACCTGTGCAGCAGCAGACCGTACAGGTCACGCCATGCTGCATTCGCTTTATCAGCAATCCTTGAAGCATAACACTGATTTTTATATTGAATATTTTGCTATTGACCTGATCATGGATGGTGATGAATGTCGTGGTGTTATCGCGATGAATATGGAAGATGGCTCTTTGCATGCCTTCCGCTCGCAAGCCACTGTGCTGGCAACAGGTGGTTATGGTCGTGCCTTTTTCTCCTGTACATCAGCCCACACTTGCACTGGCGACGGTGGTGGTATGGTGCTCAGAGCTGGCCTTGCCTTGCAGGACCTTGAGTTTGTACAGTTTCACCCAACCGGTATTTACGGTGCGGGTGTTCTCATTACTGAGGGCGCGCGCGGCGAGGGTGGATATTTGCTTAATAGCGAAGGTGAGCGCTTTATGGAGCGTTATGCCCCCTCGGCGAAAGACCTTGCGTCCCGTGATGTGGTGTCGCGCTCAATTTCTAATGAAATTCGTGAAGGACGCGGTGTTGGCACAGATAAAGACCATATGCATTTGCACCTTGACCATCTTGATCCCGATGTTCTTGCCGAGCGTTTGCCGGGTATTTCTGAGTCCGCTAAAATTTTCGCGGGTGTAGATGTTACCAAAGAGCCAATCCCTATCATCCCGACCGTGCATTATAATATGGGCGGTATTCCGACTAACTACCATGGTGAAGTGATTAACCCGACTAAGAAAAATCCTGATGCTACAGTCCCGGGACTGTTTGCTGTTGGTGAAGCCGCCTGTGTTTCTGTTCACGGGGCTAACCGTTTGGGCTCAAATTCCTTGATTGACCTTGTGGTCTTTGGTCGCGCTGTGGGTCACCGCGTGCCTGAGCTGGTTAAAGCTGGCGCAACCCAACCGCCAATTCCACAAGCTGCCAAAGATTTTGCAACGTCGCGTCTCGACGCCGCACGCTATGCTAATGGTGCAGCGTCAACCGCTGAGAAACGTCTAGAGATGCAAAAGGTCATGCAAAACAACTGCGCAGTCTTTAGAACCGAAGATGTCTTGGCCGAAGGTGTTAAGCTTATCGACGGAGTGGCGGCTAATATTGATGATATCAAGACAAGTGATCGCTCCTTGGTATGGAATTCAGACCTGATTGAAACACTGGAGCTTCAAAACCTTATCGGTCAAGCGGTGCTGACCATGCACGGCGCTGCAGCACGCAAGGAAAGTCGTGGTGCGCATATGCATGAAGATTATCCTGATCGCGACGACAAGAACTGGATGAAGCATACTGCCTCATGGTACGATGGTAAAAAGGTCACCTTGGGCGAGCGTCCTGTGCATGATTATACGCATACGGATGAGATTGAGTATATTAAACCCAAAGCGAGGGTATATTAAGATGGCTGAATTTTCACTTCCAAAAAACTCTGTAGTTGGCAAGGGTAAAACTGTTACGGCAGAAGGTGCGACCAACACCAAAAGTTTTTCTGTCTATCGCTGGAATCCTGACGACGGTGAAAACCCCAAGATGGACACTTATGAAGTGGACATGGATAATTGTGGGCCAATGGTGCTTGACGCCCTGATCAAGATTAAAGACGAGATGGATAGCACGCTTACTTTCCGCCGTTCTTGTCGTGAAGGTGTCTGTGGTTCTTGCGCGATGAATATCGACGGGGAAAACACTTTGGCTTGTACCAAGGCTATCGAAGATGTGAAGGGCAATGTGGCTATCACGCCGCTACCCCACCAGGAAGTTATTAAAGATTTGGTGCCGGACCTCAGCCGTTTTTACGCACAATATGCATCGATTAAGCCTTGGATGGAGACGCAAAGCACCGAACCGGAAAAAGAACGCTTGCAGTCTTATGAAGATCGTCAAAAACTTGATGGTCTGTATGAATGCATTCTCTGCGCCTGTTGCTCAACCTCTTGCCCGAGCTATTGGTGGAATGGGGACAAATATTTGGGCCCAGCAGCGCTATTGCAAGCCTATCGCTGGATTATCGACAGCCGTGACGAAAACGCCGGCGAACGTCTTGATAACTTAGAGGACCCCTTCCGTCTTTATCGCTGTCACACCATTATGAATTGCTCCAACGCGTGTCCAAAAGGGCTTAACCCCGCCAAAGCGATTGCAGAAATTAAAAAGCTGATGGTAAAACGCAGCATGTAAGCTCACAAAGTTTGCCTTAATCTATTAAAAGCCGGGGTTTTCCCCGGCTTTTTAATTGCGCCATTGCCTTGCCTTCTCTATTTCTTAACAAAAGGTTAATTTTGTGCTATACTGCGCTTTGGTGTTAAAGTTTGGTGGGTGCCAGACTTTATCTGTTGAGTGGAAACTAGCAGGAGTTGGGTGTTTATGGTGCTGTCTGTCAATGCAAGCGAAGGGATTTTTTCCGCGCTTCGGAACTTGACACAATCTACGTCTTATCTGGGTAAGGTAGACGATGGGGCTGCATCTGACTTTAATGTCGGGAGTGCCACGGATAGGGGTGCATCTTTTTCTATTTCTCAGCTGCAGAATGGCGAAGTTCTAGGCCTGAATTCGGTTAAAAACTCGCTAGACCGTGCCATTAGCATAACCGATGTTGCATCGGCAGCTGGAGAGGCTATTGCTTCACTACTTGATGAGCTGAAGGATAAGGCGATATCGTCTCAGGACACGGGGCTTGATGAAGCCAGTAGAGATGATCTTAATGCAGATTTTATTCAAATCAGGGATCAAATAACCAATCTTGTAAGCCAATCTTCCTTTGCAGGTATAAATATTATTGATGGGAGCGGTCAGAGTATATCAGCTATCACCGATACAACTGGGGAAGGCGTGATTACTATACCACCACAAGACCTGAGCTTGGGTGGCCCTAACGTTATTTTAAGCGATAGCCAAACTATTGACACTATTGATGCCGCTGAAAGTGCTTTTGCCGCCATTGAAGCCTCGATTGATAATGTAAGCGGGGCGTTCACTGATATTGAGGAAGGTGCGAGCAATTTTGCAGAAGCACGTGATTTCGCAGATATTTTGTCAGATACGACCGAGGTTGGTATTGAGAGTCTAGTTGATAGTAATATTGGCTCGGCTCAAGCAGATCAGATCGCAGGTGACATTAGGCAGCAACTTGGGTTTCAGTCCTTGTCCATTGCCAATGGAGCGAGGCACAGTATTTTAAGCCTTTTTAGATAGCGGTAGTGCGGTACTCAAGGGTGAATGCTCTTATTGAGGAAATCAATCACATAGCGGTTAAGACTATCAATGGCACTCATGCCCTCGACTTCGCTGGGGGCCATAGTTTCTTGATCATCCATAAGAGCTTGTTCTACACCATCAAGAATGATGAGGTCTTTGCAGCTTGATGATGCATTTCGGTGTGAATCAAGGCTGTCGGGGCAATTTTCAAAGTTATTTACTAGCGAAGTATCGCCAGTAGTGTGTGTAAAAATAGGTATTTTAATATCGGCCCAACTACTAGCGTCTATAAGACCATCCTGCTCAGCCATTGGGCAAAGGGAAATAATGGCTTTAACGCGTGGGTCTCTAGCCTGCACAACCTCTCCCTCCATATCATAGCTTATGGCACCAGCAAGTGCTTGGGCGATGAAAGCACCACTACCGTGACCGGAAGCAACTATTTGAGACAGGTCTGCTCTATCAGCCTTTTCCAAAAAAGACAGGGCCTGCATGCTGTCATCCAGTCTTGATAGCCAGTGTGTTTTTGGATCGCTATTTTGTACGTTATGGTCCAAGTATGTTGGTGCTATAACCATATAACCAGCCCTAGCCCACGGAATAAGAATACGGTCATAGTGATCAGGATGTAAGAGGCTGTCGTGAGAAAAAAGAACAACAGGCAAACGCTCTATGCCCTCTTTGACGTAAAGCCGCACACTCATGGGCCTATCGGCGTGTCCCGTACGGTCAAGATTTACAGTCCATTGCTCAATCATGTAACTCTCCAAAACACAGTGTGACATACAGTTTGTTTATTTTTCTTTAATATTTGGAATAATTTCTAACTTTTAGTTTTTTTAAATTTTCAATAGTCTTGTTATAAAAAACTGATATGAGAGAATGATACTATATTTAGAATTGTTTGGAGAAGAGTTAGTGGCAGGAGATAGAGGTGAGTGGGCGGAAAAGGGGCCGATGGCAGCTTATCGTGCGCTTGAAGCTGACGGAGAAATTCACGCGGATGCTGACCAGCTAAAACTTGTAGAAAAGTTCGAGGAGCTTTACGCGCATTTATCGGTCTATGGTGACACTATGCGAAAAGAGTTTTCTGCAAGTGGTCTCCAGCTTTCATCTTTCCTGCCTTGGCGAAACAACAAGCCAACACCGCCTAAAGGGATTTATATTCATGGCGGAGTTGGTCGTGGTAAATCCATGCTTATGGATCTCTTTTATAAGACCGCACCAATCAAGCGCAAAAATCGTGTGCATTTTCATGAATTTATGCTTGATATTCATGCGCGATTAAAGATTTGGAGAAATTTGTCCCTCAACGAAAGGGTGGCCGCAGGTGGTAGGGCAAGCGAGGATGACCCTATACCAGCTATAGCGCGTCAAATTGCAGTCGAATCCACCTTGCTTTGCTTCGATGAATTACATGTGACCGATATCACTGATGCTATGGTTTTGGGGCGATTATTTCGGCAATTACTGGATATGGGGGTCGTTCTCATTACGACCAGCAATCGTATAGCGGACGATTTATATAAAGATGGATTAAATCGTCAATTATTCATGCCCTGCATCGAGATGATCAAGAATAATCTTATTAGTGTCTCTCTGGACGGTCCTACCGATTACCGTCTTGACCGGTTAATAGGGCTACAAACTTTTTATACGCCGGTAAATGAAGAGACAACAACAGCTCTACGCAAAGCTTTTTTCAAATTAACCGACCGTAATTTTGACGATGCGGATAAAGTGCCTTCTGGAGAGTTATCTGTTATGGGCCGAACACTTTTTGTGCCCAAAGCGGCTAGAGGTGTAGCGGTATTTTCTTTTAAAAGGCTGTGCGCTAACCCATTAGGTGCTGCGGACTATTTGATGATAGCCCGTCATTATCATACGGTTATAATGGTCGCTATTCCAAAGCTTGGGCCAGAAAAGCGCAATGAAGCCAAGCGCTTTGTAACTTTCATTGATGCTCTTTACGAAGAGGGTGTAAAGTTTTTATGTTCAGCCGATGTTCCGCCACAGGAGCTTTATACAGGCGGGGACGGCAGTTTTGAGTTTGATCGCACCGTTAGCCGTCTGATAGAAATGCAGTCGCAGGACTATCTAGCGCGCGGTCATGGGGCGTTGGAAAAAATTAGCGATTAGCCCAGCCCAAAAAGCTCACACGGTTAGCTTGGGCAAAGGGTGCAACGAACTGAACGGCATGAGGTTGGGGTACTAGAAAAACACTCAAAGTATTGTAGCTGGGCAAGAGGGCTTTAGTGACATTGCCGTCCTCGTCGAAGAAGGCGAGATGTCCTCCCCAGTCTTTTTGCCAGTTTTTTGTCATGCCGATGGTCTAGGCTA
>CBFDBT010000141.1:0-7207 GCA_965603115.1 uncultured Alphaproteobacteria bacterium | reverse complement strand
TTTTGGTAAAATTTCGGCCTGCAATGCCATCAGCGATATTTATGCCATGGGCGGCACACCCCTTATGGCGATAGCAATCCTCGGTTGGCCTGTTGGTAAACTTCCCGCAGAACTAGCAAGCAAAGTGCTGGACGGTGCGCGCAGTGTATGTGCTGACGCTGGTATTATGCTCGCGGGTGGACACAGCATTGATGCCCCAGAGCCCATCTTCGGTTTAGCTGTTACTGGTCAAGTCGCAAAGAAACATTTAAAGCAAAATAATACCGCCAACGCTGGTTGCGACCTTTATCTCACCAAACCGCTGGGCATTGGCGTGCTGACCACAGCACAAAAGCAAAAAAAGCTTAAGGCCGACGACGTAAATATTGCCCGCGATATCATGTGCCAGCCCAATAGCATTGGCGCAAAACTCGGCACTTTGGGCTGCATAAAAGCAATGACAGATGTCACCGGTTTTGGCCTAATGGGACATTTAAGTGAAATGTGTGAAGGCAGTGGTGTCAAAGCCATCATCAACGCTAAAGCCGTGCCAATTTTAGAACCCGCAAAACACTATCTAAACCTCGGCTGTGTACCGGGCGGAACCGAACGCAACTTTGAAAGCTATGGTCATAAAATAAGTGCCCTGAGCTTTGAGCAAAAACATACACTCTGCGATCCACAAACCAGTGGTGGACTTTTAATCGCAGCAGACACATCAAACCGCGAAGAATTATTAGCCTGCTTTAAAGACCGCGGCCTAAGTCTTGACCCCATCGGCCATTTACTTGCTCAAGATGGCGGCCCCTTGATCGAAGTGCAGTAATTATGAACAAGCGGGCAGACACGGACGATTACCGGCAGCTTTTCTTGGGTGATGTCCCGCTCCTTGATCTGCGCGCACCTGTTGAATTTACTAAAGGCGCTTTTGATAATGCTATTAATCTGCCCTTGATGGATGATGATGAGCGCCGCAAGGTGGGTGTAATGTATAAAGAAAAGGGTCAGGACGCGGCGATAGCGCTCGGTAATGATCTTGTCAGCGGTGCTATAAAAAAGGCTCGCATTAAGGCGTGGAAAACTTTTGCAGCCGATAACCCACAAGGGTATCTCTATTGTTTTCGTGGCGGTCTGCGCTCAAAAACATCTCAAAATTGGTTAGCCGAAAAAGGCCTAGACTATCCTCTTGTTAAAGGTGGTTACAAAGCCATGCGGCGCTTTTTAATTGATGAAACCGAGCGCATCGCAAGGGAGCATGATTTTAATGTGATCGCTGGCAGAACGGGCAATGGCAAAACGCTGTTGATCCATGATCTGGAGCCCTCCATTGACCTTGAGAGTCTCGCAAATCACCGCGGTTCCAGCTTTGGCCGCTCAATAGATGATGCTCAACCCACACAGATCAATTTTGAAAATGGGCTGGCAGTGGCGTTGATCAAAGCCGAAACGATCCATAGTAGACCAATATTTATTGAGGATGAAAGCGCCCGCATAGGCAGAGTGAGCATCCCTAAAGAACTAGTAACGAAGATGAGTAAAAGTCCGATGGTGATGGTGGAGCAAGATATAAAATCCCGCATAGATAATATCCAAAAGGATTATGTAACCGATCTGCTCGCCCAACATATCACTGCATTTGACGAAGAAGGCTTTGATCGTTTTTCAGACTTTTTGCTTGAAGGCCTATCTCGGATAAAAAAGCGGCTGGGTGGCGCAAACTTCAGTGATATACATACGCTCCTGCAAGCAGCCCTTGATCAACACCGCACAGCCCAAGATGAAAGCTTACACAGACGGTGGATAGAAAAACTGCTGATCACCTATTATGATCCTATGTATGATTACCAAATATCGAAAAAAGAGCAGCCAATCATATTCACAGGTACGCGGGCTGAAATTTTGCAGTGGTCGGCAAGCCGCTTAGGTCCTTCAAGCAGATAAGAAGCTATGTCTTGCCAGAATGTAACTGGTTCAAGAAATTTTCTAAGCGAGGCTTTAAACCATCTCGCTCAAGCGCAAACATAATATTAGCCGTTAGCCAGCCAAACTTATCGCCGCAATCAAAACGATCCCCCTCAAAACGATAGCCATGTACCGTTTGAGTTTCGATAAGCTTTTCAATTGAATCGGTGAGCTGAATTTCGCCGCCTGTGCCAATATTTTTGTGCGCTAAATGATCAAAAACTTCAGGCTGGAGAATATAACGCCCGCAAATTGCAAGATTAGAAGGCGCTGTTTCTACAGATGGTTTTTCAACAAGACCCTTCGCTTCAATAGTTTTCCCGCTATTTGCCCCAGGGTCCAATATCCCATATTTTGAAACATGCTCATTTTCAACATCCATAATCGCCAGCATATTACCACCGACATCATTATAGGCATCTACCATTTGCTTAAGGCATGGCGTATCCCCCGAAAAAACATCATCGGCTAGTAAAACCGCAAAGGGTTCATTGCCCACAATTGAGCTTGCGCAGGAAATAGCGTGCCCAAGGCCAAGCGGCTCTCCTTGGCGAGTATAAGTTACCCGCACATTTTTCGGGAGTATATTACTCAGCGTTTCAAGCATGTCGTGTTTACCCTTTTGATCGAGAACATGCTCAAGCTCGTAAGATTGGTCGAAATGATCCTCAAGCGCAGACTTGCCGCGACCTGTCACAAAGATTATTTCTTCAATACCCGCTGCGATAGCTTCTTCCACTGCATATTGAATGAGAGGTTTGTCTACCACGGGCAGCATTTCTTTAGGCATAGCTTTGGTTGCAGGCAAAAACCTTGTGCCAAGACCCGCAACTGGAAAAACAGCTTTTCTAACTTTTTTTATCATCTTTGCCCCCTGATGGCTTTGGCATTTACTCACCAACTATAGTTTATACCCATTAATATTATTGACGCAGCAAACCCAATATCTCATCGGTCTTTTCCTGCATAAGTGCAATATCAGCCCTTGCTTCTACATTCAGCCTTACGACAGGTTCCGTGTTGGACTGTCGAAGGTTAAAGCGCCACTTTTTGAACGTAACACTGATACCATCAGTGTGGTCAATATCTAGTGCGGTATCAGCATAATAGCTCAAAACTCTTTCAATAGCAGCATCAGGATTTTCAAGCTTGCTATTAATCTCACCCGGTGATGGGTAAGCCGCAATACGCTCTTCAACCATTTTTGATAGCGGCATTCTTTTTTTGCAGATCATCTCGGCAACCAGCAGCCAAGGGATCATGCCACTGTCACAATAGGCAAAATCACGGAAATAATGATGTGCGCTCATCTCACCGCCGTAAACAGCGTCTTCTGCGCGCATACGCTCCTTGATAAAAGAATGTCCGGATTTAGACATGATAGCCGTGCCACCAGCCGCTTTTACCAAATCAATAGTATTCCAAGTTAGGCGTGGATCATAAATGATTTTTGCACCCTTGTTTTTTGCCAAAAAAGCATCGGCGAGCAGACCAACTATATAATAGCCTTCAATGAACTGACCCTTTTCATCAAACAGAAAACAGCGGTCAAAATCCCCATCAAAAGCAATACCCATATCGGCTTTATGCTCAATAACAGCTTTGATGGTATCGGCGCGGTTTTCATGTAATATAGGATTTGGAATACCGTGCGGGAAAGTGCCGTCAGGTTCATTGTGGATTTTGACAATGTCTATGGGCAATTTCATGCTTTTAAAACACTTTTCAAGTGCATCAATCACATGGCCCGCAGCACCGTTGCCAGAATTTATCACTAGCTTTATAGGCTTAAAACTATCCGCCTCAACATAGGTCATTAAATGATCAATATAGGCGTCTAATACCGTGCGTTTACTTAATGTTCCCCGCTTGCTCGCAGGGGCAAAAGCATTCGCCTCAGCAAGGCGTTTAATGTCACCAAGGCCAGTGTCACCACTGATGGGCCTGCTCTCTTGGCGCACCAGCTTCAAACCATTATAATCCATCGGGTTGTGGCTAGCCGTCACTTCAATGCCGCCATCAAGCTCTAGATATTTGGTGGCAAAATAAATCTCTTCCGTGCCCGTCATGCCGATATCAATCACATCAACACCCGCATCCATCAAACCTTCAGCCGCTGCGTTTTTAAGCTCTTCTGATGTTAGACGCACATCACCGCCCACTACCACTGTTTTGGGCGATAAATATTCTCCCATAGCACGGCCAATACGGTAAGCAATATCTACATCTAACTCGCTGCCTAATTGGCCTCGAATATCATAAGCTTTAAAACATGTCAGATCAGTCACAATATACCCCAAAAAATTAATCTACCCAAAGAAGCATAGTTCAATTTAAACATCAATAAGTTATATTTTTAATGCAACGATAAAAGTATCTGCTTGTTCAATCATCATCTTTTGGTCTCCCCCGCGTTTTTTTAAGGCTGCTTTTATAAGACTTTCCAGCCAATCGACGCTTGATAGACCCTTTGGTCGGGCGGGTCTTGCGCCGTGGCTTTGGCGGGATAAGCGCTGCACGGATCATCCCTAATAAACGCTCTTGAATAATGGCTCTATTGCGGTGTTGGCTACGCTCATCGCTTGCCTGCAATATTATAATGCCCTCACGAGTCATACGTTGCCCTGCAATTTTTCTCAGTCTCGATAATACTGAGGATTTTATAGCGGGGCTATTAGCCGCATCAAACTTTAATTGTACAGCACTGTTGGTGGCATTGACATGCTGACCTCCAGGGCCAGACGCACGCATTGCCGTAAACTGAAGCTCCCCATCCTCAAGCATAATATCGTCTGCCACAAAAATCATGCCTATTTATAGAGTGAAATATAAATTTAGCCAACTATTCCTCACCTCATAAATTTATTTTTTAGCTATTGAACAAACTTATTTGTTTGTCTGGGTTATTTGATATAAGTCTCCATAGTATTATAATTTTGGGTAGGAGACGAATGATGAAAACACGTGCAGCAGTTGCCTTTAAGGCTGATGAACCACTCAGCGTTGAAACTGTGGACCTTGAAGGCCCTAAGGCTGGTGAGGTTCTTGTTGAAATTAAAGCAACGGGCGTGTGTCATACAGACGCATTCACTTTGTCAGGCGATGATCCTGAGGGGGCTTTTCCTGCTATTCTTGGTCATGAAGGCGCAGGCATCGTCGTTGAAATTGGTGAAGGCGTTACCTCCCTTGAGGTTGGTGACCATGTCATTCCGCTCTATACACCTGAATGCCGAGAGTGTGATTATTGCCTGCATCCAAAAACCAACCTTTGCCAGAAAATTCGCGAAACACAAGGTGCCGGTCTAATGCCCGATGGCACCAGCCGCTTTTCCCTCGATGGCACACCAATACTCCACTATATGGGCTGTTCAACTTTTTCCAATCATACAGTTTTGCCCGAGATAGCTCTCGCCAAGGTGCGCAAAGATGCTGACTTTGAAAAAATTTGCTACATCGGTTGCGGAGTAACCACAGGTGTCGGCGCGGTTGCTTTTGACGCCAAAGTTGAGCCGGGTTCCAACGTAGTGGTGTTCGGTCTCGGCGGCATCGGTCTCAATGTCATTCAGGGTGCTCGCATGGTCGGTGCCAATAAAATTATCGGTGTGGATATCAACCCTGCCCGTATAGAAATAGCCAAAAAATTTGGCATGACAGATTTTCTTAATCCAACCGAATGTGATGTGATGGAAGCCATTATGGACCTCACAAACGGCGGGGCCGATTATAGCTTTGAATGTATCGGCAACGTCAACACTATGCGTCAAGCCTTAGAGTGCTGCCATAAAGGATGGGGCGAAAGCATCATCATTGGTGTAGCCGGTGCTGGCCAGGAAATCTCCACCCGTCCGTTTCAGTTGGTGACGGGTCGTGTCTGGCGCGGGTCTGCTTTTGGCGGTGCACGGGGTCGCACCGATGTACCTAAAATTGTTGACTGGTATATGGATGGCAAGATTAATATTGATGACCTGATCACGCATGTGATGCCGCTTGACGACATCAACAAGGCCTTTGACCTTATGCATGCAGGCGAGAGCATTAGAAGCGTTATTAAATACTAGTTTGTCTTGAGGAAAAATTGATGGATTTGATTTCGGAAAATGTGTGTTTTGGTGGCAAAGTAGCGACATATAAACATGATGCCAAAACTACCGACTGCGAGATGACCTTTACGGTTTTCACACCACCGCAAGCGAGCGATGGACCTGTTCCAGCGCTTACCTATCTAGCGGGTCTTACCTGCACGCCGGAGACTTTTGCCACCAAAGCAGGTGCTATGAAAAAGGCCGCTGAGCTTGGTGTGATGTTGGTAATGCCAGACACGTCACCACGCGGGGACGATATTCCTGACGAGGCAGACGCGTGGGACTTTGGCAAAGGTGCCGGGTTTTATCTCAGTGCCACCGAGCAGCCATGGTCAAAAAATTATCAAATGGAGCGTTATATCAGCGAGGAACTATACAATTTGATCCTCACTAACTTTCCAGTTGATGCGACCAAACAAGGTATTTTTGGTCACTCTATGGGTGGGCACGGAGCGCTAACGCTCTATTTAAAGAATCAGGGCAAATATAAGTCTGTTTCAGCTTTCGCACCTATTTGTGCGCCAAGCGAATGCCCTTGGGGGCATAAAGCACTAGGGCAATATCTGGGGCAGGACAGAGCACGTTGGGCGAACTATGACGCGAGCCTATTGATGGAAAGCCTTGGAGACGCTAGCAAGCGGCCTGAAATTTTAATCGATCAAGGTCTCAGTGATCAATTTCTAGAAGAGCAACTTCATCCACATATATTTGAAGAAGCTTGCGGAAAAGCTGGGCAAAGATTAAACTTAAGGCGTCATGTTGGTTATGATCACGGATATTATTTCATTCAGACCTTCGTGGACGATCACCTAGAACATCATGCCAGCATTTTAAAGAGTGCCTGAGGCCAATATAGGGATGTGTCACAGTGACAAATACAATAGCAAATAAAGAAATAGACATAGCGCGCACACGTTCGCTTATTGAAGGCCACGCAAATATCAAGGGCGGCCTGTTGCAAGCTTTGCATGCGCTGCAAAAAGAATTTGGTCATATTCCGCCTGCCTGCCTTGATCTACTCGCCGATGCTTTCAATATCTCGGGTGCTGAAGTCCACGGCGTGATCAGTTTTTATCATGATTTTCGCACAGTCCCGGCAGGAAAGTGCCAAGTACGCATATGTCAGGCCGAGGCCTGTCAGGCAATGGGAAGCCGCAGACTAACCAAGCAAGTGGAAGAGCTCT